>NZ_JALPSY010000012.1:0-124552 GCF_023218005.1 Gordonia sp. C13 | reverse complement strand
GATTTCGGTGAGCGGGAACGGATGGTGTGAGCGAACCGCAGTCAGCTGCCGGTCGCAGATGGCTCCGAGTCGGCGGCGACGACCCGGTCCGGCCGTGTGTAGACGACCATCGACTCCCCGCGGGAGAACCCGATCAGCGTGATGCCGAGGTCGTCGGCGAGATCGGCGGCCAGTGATGACGGCGCCGACACCGCGCTCAACAGCGGGATGCCCGCCATCGCGGCCTTCTGCACGAGTTCGAAGCTCGCCCGGCCCGAGACCTGGAGAACGGTGCCGGTCAACGGGAGTCGGTCGGCGAGGACCGCCCAGCCGATGACCTTGTCGACGGCGTTGTGGCGTCCAACGTCCTCGCGGACGACGAGCAGCTCACCGTCGGCGTCGAAGAGTGCCGCTGCGTGCAGTCCACCGGTCTTGTCGAAGACTTCCTGCTCGGCGCGGAGACGGTCGGCAAGTCCCAGCAACGTGTCGACGTCGACCGTCAGCGTGTCGGTCGCCGGATCGTGGGCCGATGCGATGTGGACCGATTCGATGCTGTCCTTGCCGCAGACCCCGCAGGCGCTCGTCATGGTGTTACGGCGCGTGACACCAGGCGCCGGAGGCGGGACGTGGGCGGCCAGGGAGACGTCGACGACGTTGTAGGTGTTGGCGCCGGTCGAGTCGGTGCCCGCGCAATAGCGGGCGGTGGAGTAATCGCCACCTGCGGTGATGACGCCTTCGGAGACGAGGTACCCGGCCACGAGTTCGAAATCGCTGCCGGGGGTGCGCATGGTGACGCTCAGTTGCTGACCACCCACGCGGATCTCGAGGGGCTCCTCCACAGCAAGGGTGTCGGCGCGCTGCGTCGGCGCCGCATCGCGTCGGATGCGGGTGACACGGCGTCGTGCGGTTATTCGTCCCACCGTTCCGACCCTAGCCGTCGATTCCGGATGGTCGCCGCCAAGAACAGCTCAGACGTCGAGGATGAGGGTCACTGGTCCGTCGTTGACCAGACTCACCTGCATGTTCGCCCCGAATCGTCCGGTGGCGACGGTGGCCCCGGCCGCGCGCAGGGAGTCGGCGACCGCGTCGACGAGTGGTTCGGCCACCGGCCCCGGGGCGGCAGCGTTCCACGACGGCCGGCGTCCCTTGGCGGTGTTGGCGTACAGGGTGAACTGACTGATGACCAGGATCGGCGCGTCGATGTCGGCCGCAGCCTTCTCGGGACCCTCGTCGCCGTTGAAGATCCGCAGACGCCAGATCTTGTCGGCGAGCTTCGCGGCGTGATCAGGGGTGTCGTCGTGGGTGGCGCCGACGAGGGCGACGATGCCGGACCCGCCGGCCGGGATGTCGAGTTCGCCGACGACCTTCCCGTCGACGCTCACGCGGGCTACATTGACTCGCTGGATGACGGCTCGCACCGACCCAGGATGCCAGGCCGGATGGTCCGATACAGGAGCAGGTCGGGCGCTGGACCTACTTGATCTCGATGTCCCCGTCGAACTCGAACGGGGTCGCCGCAGGCTTGCATCCGCTGAAGGAATCGGTGGGTGCCGGACCGTTCACCCCGACCTTGCTCGGGTCGCCCTTCCGCACCGTGATCTGTACGGCGAGTGCGTCCTTCAACGGTGCCGGGATCAGATTCGGGTCGGTGGCGCTGATCGGGTATACCAGCGACGCGGTGTCGCCGTCGGTGTGGATGCAGATGATCGGACCCCTGACCGTGAACGGCAGCGGATTGTCGTCGTCACCGGCCAGCAGGGTCGCCTCGTAGGTACCGGTGCTCTTTCCTGTGTCGTCTGTGACGCCTTCGGCCTTGATCGCAAGGACGTCGAGGTCTGCGATCTCGAGTTCGCCCTCGATCGTCAGCGATTTCGTCTCCGCGGCATTCGCAGGGGCCGAGACCCCCAGAGTTGCGAACACTGCTGCGGCGGCCAGGGCCGAGATGCCGGTAGCGCGCGCTCGGAAACCCGTCATGACAATCTCCTTCCGTCGACGACGGTCGGGTACCCAGGGGCGGGCCCGGAAAACCACGCCGAAAACCGCCCTGAGCAGCGCTCCACAGACCGCCCGACGACACTGTGTCGCCGGTAGCGCCACAGGGGGTGCATCCCAGGGGAGCTTTTCAGCGCGGGCGCAGAGCGTCGGACAGTAGAGGTGGGTCAGCTGAGCGCAAAGGTGACCGTGACGGTGAAGGTGAGCTCCTGCTCGCCCGGTTCGATGGGTACCGGTGCCGCGGCGACGTCTCGCTCGAAGGAACCGGGGGAGGCGGGCTGCTCCCGACCGCTGGTCGTCTCCTTGATGGTCAGCACCTTGCCGAGGTCGTCGCCGGCGAGCGAGGCGTACTGCTCGGCGCGACCGCGGGCGTCGTCGAAGGCGGCCTTCCGGGCCTCCTCGAGGAGTTGCGAGTTGTCGTCGATGGCGAAGGAGACGTTGCTGATCCGGGTGTTGTCGCCGCCGGCGGTGGCCGCCGCGCTCAGGACCGTCGACGCCTTCGAGATGTCGCGGATCGTCACGCGGATGGAGTTGGTCGCGACGTAGCCGCTGATCTGGCTGCTGCCACCGGGGGCGGGGCTCGAGTACTGCGGGTTCACCGACACCTGCTGGGTGGCGACGTCCTTGCGTTCCACACCGGCGTCGACCACGGCGTCGGTCACCGCGCGCACCTTCTCGCTGGTCTCGTTCAGTGCGGTGGTCACGTCGCCGGCGGTCGACTCGACGCCGATGTCGGCGCGAAGAGTGTCGGGGACGCCGCTGACCTGACCCGAACCGACGACGGTGACCGATCGTTCCTGGTCGACGGCCGGGTCGCTCCCGCAGGCGGCGAGGGCCACGGCGAGTGCGGATGCGACGACTGCCACCAGTCCTGCGCGTCGCACCATCGACGATGTCCTCGCAATCCGGCTCATCGGTCCACCGAGTCCCGCATCAGCAGGGCGAGCAGCCAGCCGACGACCGAGACGACGATCGCGCCGAAGATCGCCGACCAGAAGAAGTCGTCGACCTCGAGACCCCAGTGGGTGGTGTTCCGGGTGATCCACGCGGTGATCTCGAGCATCAGCGCATTGATCACGATGTGGATGAGCCCCAGCGTCAGGATGTAGAAGGGGATCGAGATGATCTGCACGATCGGCTTCACGAACGCGTTCAGGAGGCCGAAGATGATCGCCACGACCAGCGCGATCCCGATCTTCTCGGCGGTCGTCGACCCGCCCACGAACTCGATTCCCGGGACGATCAGCGTCGCCACCCACAACGCCACCGCGGTGCACACGGTGCGGACCAGAAAAGCCAGCATGCGCAACAGTCTGCCAGTACGGGCGTGCCGAAAAGGCGGACTGATGTCCGAGTCGGGCGGAATGCGGCGGCCGAGCGGCACGCATTTGGACTGTTCTCGCAGTTCGCGTAACATGGATCGTCGGTGCGTCTCGCGTGCCCGCATCCGCGTGTCATCACGTGGCGCGGAGCGCTCGCACCGGGTGCAGGTCCTCGCGGACCGGTGCCCACACACTAACGGACAAACACTGATTCAACCGGGTCAATGTCGCGGCACCAACTCCGGTGTCGTGGAAACGGCCAGGATCGCGGAGGAAATGGCGAAGAAAGACGGGGCCATCGAGGTTGAGGGTCGAGTGATCGAACCCCTGCCCAATGCGATGTTTCGCATTGAGCTGGAGAACGGACACAAGGTTCTCGCCCACATCAGCGGCAAGATGCGGCAGCACTACATCCGCATCCTGCCCGAGGACCGGGTCGTCGTGGAACTCTCGCCCTACGACCTCGGTCGCGGGCGGATCGTGTACCGCTACAAGTAAGACTTCCCGGCACTCCCGGGAGAAGACTTCCCGGACATCCGTCTGGGAGGAGACCGACACCCACGTGTACAGCCGCGTTTTCGGCGTGCGCGCGGGCGAGCCGAGCAGGAGAGATTGACGTGAAGGTTCAGCCGAGCGTCAAGCCGATCTGCGAGAAGTGCAAGGTGATCCGCCGCAACGGTCGGGTCATGGTGATCTGCGAGAACCTGCGTCACAAGCAGCGTCAGGGCTGATCACGCGCACCCTCCGGGTCGCTTGAATCAGAACAACTGAAGACAGACAACTGAAGAACAGAAGACCTCTCAGCACCAGCGGCGACAGACGAGTCACCGCCTACCTCCGGATCAGAGGCCGGAGCCCGCGAGGTGTGGACACACGGTTCACACAGAGCTCGCGGGACGGACTGGGAGAAGACCTCTGGGAACCGAAAAGGAAATCCGCCACATGGCACGTGTTGCTGGTGTGGATCTCCCCCGCGAGAAGCGGCTGGAGATCGCACTGACCTACATCTACGGAGTTGGGCGTACCACCTCCAAGGAGATCCTGGCTGCCACCGGTCTGTCCGCAGACCTCCGCGCCAAGGATCTCACCGACGCAGACGTCGCAAAGCTGCGTGAGTACATCGAGGCCTCGGTGAAGGTCGAGGGTGACCTGCGACGCGAGGTGCAGGCCGATATCCGTCGCAAGATCGAGATCGGCTCCTACCAGGGTCTGCGCCACCGCCGTGGACTGCCCGTCCGTGGACAGCGCACCAAGACCAATGCCCGCACTCGTAAGGGCCCGAAGAAGACCATCGCCGGGAAGAAGAAGTAATGCCTCCGAAGTCACGTAGCGCAGGCCCCAAGAAGGGCACCCGCCGTCGCGATAAGAAGAACGTCCCGCACGGCCACGCACACATCAAGTCGACGTTCAACAACACCATCGTGTCGATCAGCGACCCCAGCGGAAACATCATCAGCTGGGCGTCGTCGGGCCACGTCGGTTTCAAGGGCTCGCGCAAGAGCACCCCGTTCGCGGCTCAGCTCGCGGCCGAGAACGCTGCGCGCAAGGCCCAGGAGCACGGCGTCAAGAAGGTCGACGTTTTCGTCAAGGGACCGGGTTCGGGTCGCGAGACCGCGATCCGCTCCCTGCAGGCAGCCGGCCTCGAGGTCGGCACCATTTCCGATGTCACCCCGCAGCCGCACAACGGTTGCCGTCCGCCCAAGCGGCGTCGGGTCTAGTCGGGAAAGGGAGGAACAGAGAAAATGGCTCGTTATACCGGCCCCGCAACAAAGAAGTCTCGTCGCCTTCGCGTCGACCTGATCGGTGGTGACGCCGCATTCGAGCGTCGCCCCTACCCGCCCGGCCAGCACGGCCGCTCGCGGATCAAGGAGAGCGAATACCTGCTCCAGCTGCAGGAGAAGCAGAAGGCGCGCTTCACCTACGGAGTGATGGAGAAGCAGTTCCGTCGCTACTTCGAGGAAGCCAACCGTCGTACCGGCAAGACCGGTGACGAACTGCTGAAGCTCCTCGAGACCCGTCTCGACAACGTCGTGTACCGCTCGGGCATCGCGCGGACCCGTCGTCAGGCTCGCCAGCTGGTCAGCCACGGCCACTTCACCGTCAACGGTGTGAAGGTCGACGTCCCCAGCTACCGCGTCAGCCAGTACGACATCATCGACGTCCGTCCGAAGTCGCTGCAGACCGTCCCGTTCCAGATCGCCAAGGAGCTCGTCGGCGATCGTCCGGTCCCGGGTTGGCTCCAGGTCGTGCCCTCGACCCTGCGCATCCTCGTGCACTCCGTGCCCGAGCGCGCTCAGATCGAGGTCCCGCTGCAGGAACAGCTCATCGTCGAGTTCTACTCCAAGTAGTCCTTCGAGCAAGACCAGCCCGACAGCTACCTGCTGTTCGGTTCACTTTCTAGGTCGTCATATAGCGGGCGGCCAAAGGAGAAAACGAAATGCTCATCTCACAGCGACCCACCCTCACCGAGGAAGTCATCGCCGAGAACCGGTCGAAGTTCGTCATCGAACCGCTCGAGCCTGGCTTCGGTTACACCCTCGGTAACTCGCTGCGTCGTACCCTGCTCAGCTCGATCCCGGGTGCTGCCATCACCAGCATCCGCATCGACGGTGTCCTCCACGAGTTCACCACCGTCCCCGGGGTCAAGGAAGACGTCACCGACATCATCCTGAACCTCAAGGGCCTCGTGGTCTCCTCGGACGAGGACGAGCCGGTCACCATGTACGTGCGCAAGCAGGGTCCGGGCACCGTCACCGGCGCCGACATCGTGCCCCCGGCCGGTGTCACCGTGCACAACCCCGATCTGCACATCGCGACCCTGAACGACAAGGGCAAGCTCGAGATCGAGCTCGTCGTCGAGCGGGGCCGCGGCTACGTGCCGGCCGTGCAGAACAAGGCGTCGGGTGCCGAGATCGGCCGTATCCCGGTCGACTCGATCTACTCGCCGGTGCTCAAGGTGACCTACAAGGTCGAGGCCACCCGTGTCGAGCAGCGCACCGACTTCGATCGGCTCGTGCTCGACGTGGAGACCAAGAACTCGATCAGCGCGCGTGACGCGCTGGCGTCGGCGGGCAAGACCCTGGTGGAGCTCTTCGGGCTCGCCCGGGAGCTCAACGTCGAGGCCGAGGGCATCGAGATCGGACCGTCTCCGGCGGAGGCCGACCACATCGCGTCGTTCAGCCTGCCGATCGAGGATCTGGAGCTGACCGTCCGTTCGTACAACTGCCTCAAGCGCGAGGGTGTTCACACCGTCGGCGAGCTGGTTGCCCGGACCGAGTCGGATCTGCTCGACATCCGCAACTTCGGCCAGAAGTCGATCGACGAGGTCAAGGTCAAGCTGCACGCGCTCGGTCTGTCCCTCAAGGACAGCCCGGCCAGCTTCGATCCGTCGCAGGTCGCCGGATACGACCCCGCCACCGGTACGTGGTCGGAAGACGCGTCGTTCGACGCTGATTCCGGTGAGGATTTCGCCGAAACCGAACAGCTCTAGTCGCTTCAGCGGCAAGCTGTCACGCTCGCCCAAACCCTGACTTCCGCTCGAGTGATCGGGAGTCCTCCTAGGAGAAGACAATGCCCAAGCCCACCAAGGGTGCCCGCCTCGGCGGGTCGGCCAGCCACCAGAAAGCGATGCTGGCGAACCTCGCCACCTCGCTCTTCGAGCACGGCCGCATCACCACCACCGAGGCCAAGGCCAAGCGCCTGCGCCCGTACGCGGAGAAGATCATCACCCACGCCAAGGCCGGCAAGCTGGCCAACCGCCGTGAGGTGCTGAAGGACATCCGCAACAAGGACGTCGTGCACACGCTGTTCGACGAGATCGGCCCGTTCTTCGCCGATCGCAACGGTGGCTACACCCGCATCATCAAGACGCTGCCGCGCAAGGGTGACAACGCCCCCATGGCCGTGATCGAGCTGGTGCGCGAGACCACCGCGTCGAGCGAGGCCTCTCGCGCGACCCGTGTCGCCGCCTCGAAGAAGGCCGCCGCCGGGAGCGAAGCGAGCGGAACCGATGTGACCGCTGAGGAGAACGTGGTGGAGGCTGTTGAAGCCGACGCCACCGACGCCGAGGTCGCCAACGCCGACGCCGTCGCCGAGGCTGTCGACGACGAGTCGACCGCCGCCACCGCCGTCGAGGCGGAAGAGGCCGACGCAGAAGACGACAAGAAGTAGTCGACTGAGTCGAGAACTGCTGACCGAACCCGTCGGCCCGGATTCCGGTGCCGGCGGGTTCTGTCGTCTGCGCTTCGACATCGGCTACGACGGCACCGATTTCGCCGGTTGGGCACGGCAGATCGGGCAGCGCAGCGTGTGCGAGGAACTCGAGACCCGGTTGTCGACGATCCTGCGGGTGCCGGTCCGGCTGACGGTGGCAGGCCGGACCGACGCCGGGGTCCACGCGACGGGGCAGGTCGCGCATGCCGTCGTCCCACGGTCAGCGCTGGAGACCCGGTCGATCTCCGGGGACCCGTCGACGCTGGTCGGTCGGCTGGCGAAGATGTGCCCGGACGACATCCGGGTGAAAGAGGTCCGGGCGGTCCCGGACGTATTCGATGCGCGATTCTCCGCGCTACGCCGCCACTACCGTTACCGGCTCGACGACTCGCGGTGGGGACCGGAACCGGTGGTGGCCCGCACGACCGCGACGTGGCGTCGCCCGCTCGACGTCGACGCGATGAACGCCGCATCGTCGGAGCTGTTGGGATTGAACGACTTCGCCGCGTTCTGTCGCCGGCGGGAGGGCGCGACGACGATCCGCGACCTGCAGCGTTTCTCGTGGACCCGTGACGCGGACGGTGTGCTCGTCGGCGAGGTCAGCGCGGACGCATTCTGCTGGTCGATGGTGCGGTCGTTGGTGGGTGCGGTCGCCAGCGTCGGCGACGGTCGGCGGAGCGTCGACTGGTGCCGTGCGCTGCTTGCGGAGAAGACGCGCAGCCCGCAGGTGCCGGTGGCCGAGGCCAGGGGACTGTGTCTGGTCGGCGTCGACTATCCCGCCGACGACGAACTCGCCGCCCGCAACACGGTGACCCGCGACGTGCGCGGGTCCACCGGTTGCTGCGGCGGCTAGTTCCCGAGCTTGAGGCCGTTCTTGTCGCGGACACTCCCGGTCAGCATCATGATGCCGTCGACGAGCGCCCAGATCGCGACACCGAAGATCAGCACGAAGCCGATGAGGAAGATCGCGGTGATGTAGCCGATGATCGTCAGGCCGAGCTGGATACCGCCGATGGTGTTGTCGCCGATGTAAAACCGGCCGACGCCGAGCGTGCCCAGGAAGATCTGCAACAGACCCGCCACGATTTTCGACTTGTCCGACAGCGGCTCGCCGGTCGCCGGGTCGCGGCCGTACGGCGCGGTCGGGTCGGGCGCTCCCGGATATCCGTACCCGGCCGGTGCGCCGTACTGGGGTGCACCGTACTGAGGTGAGCCGTACTGGGGTGCACCGTACTGGGGTGAGCCGTACTGTCCGGCCCCGTACTGCTGTCCGGCCCCGTACTGAGGCGGGGTGCCGTACTGCTGCTGGTTGTCGTACCCCTGCGACGCGCCGTCGGCTGACCCGTAGGACGGAGGTGTGTATCCCGCGTTCGGATCGGTGCCGTAGGCGGGGGTGCCCGGCGGCGAGGTGTCCTCGGCCGGGGGCTTCTTGACGAAGTCGAACGGCTTGTCGCCGGGGTTCTCCGGGCTGGTCATCGGTCGGTCCTCCTCGGTGGGTCCTGCGTGGTGTCGTCGTGGTGGTGGGTCGGGTCGTGTGGTCAGGCCATCGCGGCAAGGGTGCGGGCATAGTTGACGCGACCCGAGACGTCACCCATCGTGACCGGCGAATACGCCGGGATGTTGGTGACGTGCATGAAGCCGCCCGCGCCGCGCACGGTCACCTGGATGTATCCGGTGGTTCTGCGTTCCTTCATCAGCAGGAACAGCAGGCTGAGAAAGCACACCATGAAGAACCCCACGATGGCCAGTACCAGACCCGTCTGTGACATCCGTTCGGTCGACACGGACATGTCGGTGACTATCCACTGGGTGCCGGCGATCGGGCAGGTGCCCGACGGCGTGATGACGTGGTTCTGGGTGCACGTGATGTCGCCGATGACGACGAGGGGCTGCTCGGGGACCGGTGCGGCGCCGTGTTGATACGGTGCCGGATTCGGTTGTGGCGCACCGTACCCGGGCACGGCAAAACCTGGACTCGAGTCGTACTCGGAAGGTTGATGGCCGAACGGCGTCGTGCCGTTCCCGTCCCCCGGATAGGTCATGGACTCATCGTGGCACAGACCTGTGACGCACCGACGGCGATGCGCGTGCTCAGGTCGCGTTGCGCTCGTCCTCGAAGGCCCCCATGACGATGTCGAGGGTGTCCTCGTCGTCGATGAAGTCCTGCGGGTGCGCGCCCTCGGACAGCAGATGCCGCCAGTTCAGCGGGTCGAACACGATGGGGTCGTGCCGCGACAGGAAGTCGATGACCACCCGGCAGAATCGTTCCGGGTCGTCGCGGAAGGGGAAATGCCCGGCGCCGGAGAAGGTTTCGAGCTCCGAGTGCGGGATCGCCGAGTGGGCGAGCTCGGCGTGGTGATAGGGGATGACGATGTCCTCGTCGCCCCAGATCAGCAGGACCGGGAGTCGTTCGGTGAGATAACAGCGGTCGAGCATGGTGACCGATTGTCCGCGCCAGTCGACGACGGCTCGCAACGTCCGCAGGAACGCCGCGCAGGCGGTCGGGTCGGCGAGATCACCGAGGACGCGCATGAGGTCCTCGTGGTCGGCCAGAAGGCGTTTCGGTGTTGCGGTCACCGATGCGAACGGAACTACCGGGACGGCGGCGACGGCCTTGGCCGCGACGCGCAGTCCGGGCACGACGCCCGGGATCCGCAGCGCGGACAGGGCCTGGTGCACGACGGGCAGCGAGATGAGGCGCAGGGCCGGATTGACCTCCCGCGTCACACCGCCCGCCGCGACGAGGACGAGGCGCTCGACGAAACGGGGGAACTGGTAGCAGAACTGCATGGCCACGCCACCGCCGAGCGAGTGGCCGACGACGGTGACCTTGGTGTGGCCCAGAACGACCAGCAGGTCGCGCATGCCGTTGGCGAAGGCGGGAACGGAGTAGTCGGCGCGCGGCTTGTCGGAGCGGCCGTGACCGAGGAGGTCCGGCGCGATGACCGTGTAGTGCTGCGCCAGGATCGGGATGACCTCGTCCCACGTCGACGAGTTGTCGCCGATCCCGTGGATGAGCAGGAGCGCCGGACCGCTGCCGGCGATCCGGTAGGCGCGGCGGTAACCGTGGATCGTGTGGTACTCGATGCGGACGTCGGTGTCCGAGACGGGCCGCAGGGCCGGAGCCGGCGGCTTCGACGGACCGGGGGTCTTCGACGGCATTGTGGTTCCCCCTTCTGCTCGAGGTGTGCTGCTCACGGTCGAGTAAACCCCACCTGAACGGAGTTCGCGCGTCGGCGGTCGGGTGGGACGGATGACCAGGCCGGTTGCTCGTGGGGATGCCCCTGCGGCCGGTGGGGTCGTTCGGTCGGAACACCGCTCTCACCTGCACGAACCGTTTACTGTGGGGCCTGATGAATCCGTTCGACGTCGAGTCCTTCGTGACCACCGGTGGCCTGATCGGTCTGTGCTTGCTCGTCTTCGTCGAGACCGGGTTGTTGTTCGGCGTGATCTTCCCCGGGGACTCGCTCCTGTTCACCGCCGGTGTGTTCGCGGCGCAGCCGGACCCGTTCGCACCGGTCTGGCTGGTGGTCCCGCTGGTGGCGCTCGCCGCGATCGCCGGGGACCAGTGTGGCTACCTCATCGGTCGGCGTCTGGGCCGAAGCGTCGTCGAGGGTCGGATGATGCAGCGCATCGGACCCCAGTACGTGGCGAGGACCAACGCCTTCTTCGACCGTTTCGGGCCGTTGACGGTCTTCTTCGGCAGGTTCATCGGCATCGTCCGAACGTTGGTACCCCTCACCGCGGGTTTCAGCGGGATGTCCTATCGCGCGTTCACGTTCTTCAGCGTCCTGGGCAGCTTCGCGTGGGCGGGCGGGATCATCGTGGCCGGCTACCTGCTCGGCAACGTGCCGATCGTCCGCGACAACATCGAGGTCCTGATCATCGGCTCGGTGCTCACGGTGGTGGTGCCGATGGCCCTTCATGCTGCGCGACGCTGGCGGGCGTCGAGACGCCGGCAGGGTGAGGCGGCAGCGGTGGACGCGACCCTGCCGGAGAATCAGGTCCCGCCGGAAGCACGCTGAGACGGCGGTCTACCCGAGGTACGGCTCTTCACGCGGCAGCGTGGTGCCCGAGAAGTCGTCGGCGATCGTTGCCGCGAGTTCGACGAACGACCGCTTGGCGGCCTTCGACATCAGCTCGAGGTCGACGTCGGCGCCCTCGGCGAGATGGTCGTCGAACGGGATCTTGTGCACCGCGCGGCACCTGGTGAGGAAGTGCTGACCGAGCTGATCGGTGTCGATGGTCGACGACCCCGGACGCGACGAGCTCAGCACGACGACGGCCCGCGACACGAGGTGCCCGAAGCCGTGGGCCTCGAGCCAGTCCAGGGTGGCGCCGGCACTGCGCGCGCCGTCGAGCGCCGGCGAGCTGACCAGGATGATCGTGTTCGCGAGGTCGAGCACACCGTTCATCGCCGAGTGGCTCAGGCCGGTGCCGCAGTCGGTGATGATGATGTTGTAGAACCGCTGGAGGATGGTGACGACCCCGCGGTACTCGTCCTCGTTGAACGCCTCGGCCATAGCTGGATCACGTTCGGAGGCAAGGACTTCCAGGCGACTCGGGGCCTGCGACGTGTGGGCTCGGACGTCGGAGTAGCGGTAGACGTTCTGGTCGGCGAGCAGGTCGCGGACCGTCGAGCGTGTCTGTTGCGGGATGCGCTGCGCGAGCGTGCCGAGGTCGGGATTGGCGTCGACGGCGATCACCCGGTCGCCGCGCAGGGACGCGAAGGTCGAGCCGAGGCCGACGGTGGTCGTGGTCTTGCCGACACCGCCCTTGAGCGACAGGACCGCGATGCGGTAATCGCCGCGCACGGGTCGGTTCACACGTTCGAGCAGCTGCTGATAGGCGAGGTCGCCCTGCGACTCACCGGGATTGATGGCACCGGCCGACAAGGTGTGGACGGCGCGTCGCCAGCCGCGGCTCGGAGCGCGCCGGGCCTTGCGGATCAGTGCGACCTCGTCCAGCGACGGGCCACCCATCGGCGGGCCGTAGCCTCCGGGCGCCTGCTGAGGCGCATACGCAGGTGCGGGTCCGGTGCCCGGGCCGAACTGTCCCGGTGGCATCGGTCCGTTCCCTCCCGGTGGACCGGCGGGATGTGCGGGGCCCGGAGCCCCGGGCTGCGGGAACGGCGGCGGCTGGTGACCCGCCGGCGGGGTTGCCTGGTCGTATGGGGGCACCGGTCCCGGCTCGAAGGGCGGCCCGGCGAGCGGCGCCTGGAAGTCCGGTCCCGGCGTCGGAGGCGGGCCGGGGAAACGGGCGGGCTCCGGTGCCGGCGGGGTGCGACGACCGACGGGGTCGTGCGGCCATGTCTCGGCACCGGGGCCGACCTGATCGGTCGCTGCTTCCTTGGGCGGGCGCGGTGTATCGGGGCGCGGGGACGAAACGGGATTCGACGGCGCGGGGCCGGGCGCCGGCGGGAAGTCGGCCTGTCGGCCGTCGTCGGCGGGAGTTCGAGGCGGCTGCGGAGGCGGCGTCGGCTCCTGCGGAGGCGGGGCGAACTGCAGCCACGGGGGTGGTGCCGGCGCGTCCGCGCCGTTGGGCGTCGTCGAGTTCTCGTGCGTCATCGGGGAATCCTCTGGTCTTGCGGCCGGGCCGACCTGGCGAGCCGTGGTCTGTGCGCGAACGTGATCGGCGGCAGCATGCGAGGATCGATGAGGCATCGATCCTCGTGCGATCTGCTTGCACTCTGACCGACTCCGGCAGCGTCGACGGCAGTCTACCGAAGGGTATGAGAGGATCTCGGACGAGATCCACAGTTCATCTCACACTCTCGCTTCGACATACCGAATTCGACGTGTGGTGGTGTTGATCGAGTTGTGGCAGGATCAGGCACTTGAACCTCAGGTGCGAGGCGGGGCGGCACCGTGATCGTGGTCAGTCGACGACGCGGTGAACCGGCATCTGGGGGAGGCGGTTTCATCGAACGGGAATTCGATGGAACCGGGAGGGACCCCGTCTGCGTCTAAATCGACGTGAAGGGGGGTTCGGCTTCTATGAGCTACACCGAAGAGACGGCGGCGCGTTCCGATGATGCGCGCGACGACGATCCGTGGGCCGTCGTCCATCAGTTGTCGCAAGCGCGTTCGCGGTCGGGTGGTCTCGCCGTCCGGACGACGGCCCAGGGCCTGCCGGTGGCCGTGCACATCGCCTCCACCGAACTCGACAAGCATCCGGAACTGCTGGCCGCCGACATCCTGCGCCTCTGCAGGCAGTCCGCGATGTCGGCCGGAATCCGCCTGCGGGAGAACCTGCTTGCGGCCGGGGTGGATCGGGATCTCGTCAACGAGATGAAGCTGCCGCAACCCGAGGACCTGGCTGCGGCCGAAGAGCGCGACGACGAGGAAGCCGACGCCACGGCGTCGTGGTTGCGCCGATGAGCTGGGCGATGGACGAACTCGAGGCACGTGCGGCCCGTCAGCTCGACGGCCTGCGGTCCTTCCAGGAGAGCCTCGAGGCGATCACGGTGACGGTCACCTCGGCCGACGGCCTGGTGACGGTCGAGGTGGACGCCAAGGGGGCTTTGGTAGACCTCCGGCTGGCGCACGGCGCGAACGAACTGGGCGCCACCCGGCTCGGTGAACAGATCGTGGCGACGTCGGCCCTTGCCGCACAACGGGTCTACGCGCGGGTGGCAGCGGTGACCGAGGACTTCAACGAATCATTTGGCGACATGCTCGGCGCGCGTCCGGCGGGTGAATGACGTGAACCGGCCGACAGACGGTCGATCGACAGGACTTGCACTCACGAGGGGGTTGCGATGACGAACGTGAAAGTGACATCCGAAGCGCTCGAAGGCTTCGCGGCGACGAATGCGGCGATGGCCTCGGCCATCGGAACGGCCGGGTCGATCGACGCCGCGGCCAACACGGCCGCGATGGTCCCGGTGTTCGGCCTCATCGGGCAGGAGTTCCTCGCGTCGTTCATCTTCGCGCAGGCCAACCATCTGATGTCCGTCGGGCAGCTCGCCGCGGTACACGCCGCGACCGCCGCCTCCACCGTCGCGGGTCTCGCCGAATACGAGGGCACCGATGCCGCGACCGCCGCGGCGATCCGTTCGGTGCTGTGAACCCGATCCCACCGATGCCAGGCCCGTTGCCCGGCGTCCCGGATGTGCCTGCACTCAGTCATATGACCGTGCAGGAGATGATCGACGCGAGTCCGCTGGGGCCGATCCTCGATCGCACGGTCGCCGATGTGCTCGGGGGCCTCGGGCTACCGCCGCTGCCGGTACTTCCGCCGTTGCCGCCGATGCCCGGTTTGCCGCCGATACAGCCGCCCGACCTCAGCATGTTCATCAAACCGATCACCGACCTGCTGGGTGGCTTCGGCACGGGTGACCTGAGCGGCGCCGGCTTCGACCCGACGATCATCTTCGACAGCCTCACCAAGGTGCTCGAGACGTCGATGACGATGGGGCAGAGCGCACTCAAGCTCGCCGATCAGCTGTGGGCGGGTCAGGGTGCGGCCGGAGCGGCCACCAAAACCGCCGAGGCCGGTACCAACAGCACCGCGCTGGCCGCGCAGGGGTCCGGGATCTCGATCGACACCAAGGCAGCGGCCGCCATCGTCGCCAAGGGGCTGGCCGTGGTCCAGGGCATCGTCGCGGCGACGGTCGCCAAGCTCTCGGCTCTGGTGCCGGTCATCATGAGCCCGGCGATCGCGGTCGGTCTCAGTACCGCAGCCGTCGTCGCCGGGGCCGGGCTGGAACTGGCCACCGCGGCGGTCGCCGTGACCCGGGCCGAGTTGCTCGCCCCCACTACCGCGATGACCGCCAACGGTGCGCCGGTCGCGATCACCGGCGCGCCGACCGCGGGTGCGGGGCAGT
The DNA here is from genome assembly GCF_023218005.1 of Gordonia sp. C13. Lineage (NCBI taxonomy): Bacteria > Bacillati > Actinomycetota > Actinomycetes > Mycobacteriales > Gordoniaceae > Gordonia > Gordonia sp. C13. The sequence goes on along the minus strand of NZ_JALPSY010000012.1, from coordinate 109,219 downwards.
CGCCGTTCACCCTGGCGAGCTCGGTTCTCGACGTCGTCTCCCCGGCGGTGTCCACGGCCGCCGAACTGCCGTCCACGCTCATGCAGCCGATCAGCAAGATGCTCAGCGTCAACCCGGATTCGGCGATCGTCGCCCCCGCCGGGAGCCCGCTCGCCAAGGCCAAGGGGGCCGGAGGCGGCGGCGGAGGTGGAGGCGGCGGCGGTGGTGGCGGCGTCGGCGGGATCGGCGGCATGATGACGCCGTTGAGTGCCTCCCGACCGACCGTGCCGACCGGTTTCGGCGTCGGCGAGCCGGCCATGGGATCGTCAGCGGCTCCGCGTGTCTCGACCACACCCGCGGCGATGCCGATGGGCGGCGCCCCGATGGGTGCAGCCGGCGCCGGTGCCCGCGGGGCGGGCGCCTCCGAAGGCCAGCACAGCGTGCCCGACTACCTGGTGACCGAAGACAACGGGCGTGCGGTGGTCGGTGACGACCCCGAGGTCGCGCCTGCGGTCATCGGACACGACGAGGCGGCCGAGGCCGATCCGGGTCCTGATATCGAACTACGGCTGGGTGTGCCCGGTCTGACACGAAACGAGGAAGCATGAGCAACGCGCAACTCCGCGTCGAACCCGCCGAGCTGATGTCGGCGGCAGTCGATCTCGACAAGATCGCGGACCGCCTCGAGATGGCGCTCACCGGTGCGGGGCCGAAGCTCACCGTCGACGCCCAGGGCCGCGACGAGGTGTCGACCGCAACCGCGGCCAGCTTCACGACGGTGGCTCGGGACTTCGAGAAGGACTCGGCCACAGGTGTTCTCGAGCTCCGCAAGATCGCTGCCCTGCTACGGGCACAGGCCGCCGGCTTCATCGAAGGCGAGGCCGAGGCGGCCGCGGCCTTCAAGCTCCAGGTGTAGGCCACAGAACCGGCCGCTGCCGCAGCTGCGGCAGCGCTCGGATACCGCATCAGACTCGTCGTCCAGCAGAGGGGAGGGACCATGACCAGCACGACCGGAGCCGGCTTCACCGGCGTCAACTGGGACTCACGTACCAGTGAACAACTGGCGGCCGACCTCGGCGCCGGGCCGGGTCCTGCACCCCTGGCGGAAGCGGGAGCCGCGTGGGCGGCGCTCGCGACCGAGATCGGCGAAGCCGGGATCGAGTACGCGGCGGTCCTCGGACGGCTGGGCGTGCACTGGCAGTCCGCCCACACCAGTGCGGCGTTCGAGAAGCTCACGAAGCTCGCGCCGTGGTTCGCCGAGACCGCCACCGAGGCGGCCGAGAACGCCATCCGTGCCGAGGCGCAGGCCGCGGCCACCACCGTCGCGCGTCTCAACATGCCCAATCTCGCAGAGGTCGAGGTGGTGGAGAAGTTCCACGAGATCGCCACCACCGCAACAGCTGTCGCCCCGATCATCGCGGGCGCCGCGGCCGAGGCCGAACGTGCGATGACCCAGCAGCGGATGCGTGCCGCCCGTGTCATGCAGACGTACGAGAACGCGACGGAGCCCGTGGGTAAACCGTGGCCGTCCTCCCGTCGAGCCCCCGACCTGGTGTCCGGAGAGGCGCTCGCGTCGGAGGAGGCCGCCGCGGCCCGTGCCGCCGCGCCACCCGCGGTCACGCCTCCGATGACTCCGGCGATGCCGTCGATGACGGGTGGGATGCCCGGGGCGTATGCGCCGCCCGCCGAAAAGCTCCGGTACACACCGACTGTCGTGCCGAGTGCGGGATCGTCGGCCGCCACACCGATTGCAGCGCAAGCGAGTTCGACCCCCACACCGGGCCCCGGTGTGCCGCCACCGGTCGCACCCGGGATGGCTGCGGCCGCCGATCGTGGCGCCACGATCCGCGGTGTCGCCGTCGAATCCGAGGCGGTGCCTACCGACGACGGCCTGGCCCGGGCGTCGGACAGTCTCGACACCCCGTTGACCTGGGCTGACGTCGAGACCTCAGATCGTCCTGCGGCCCACTACGTCTCGGCGTCGGACGCCGAATCGCCGAAGGTCGATCCGCGGTACCTGTCGGAGACGCTGTTGCTCGGGAACCCGGGGGACCGCCCATGATGACGACAACCCACGACGCCCCCGTCGCGCTCGACGCGGCCGTGCTTCGGCGACTCGGCGACCGCTTCGGCGTGCAGACCTGGCCGGTGGTCCTCGACATGCCCGTCGGCGCCGCGGACGAGACCGCCCAGCGTCTGTCCGACCGGGAGAACGATGCGGCCATCGCCGCCCTCGACCTGGTGGACCACGACGAGCCCGTCCCGTGGCTGGCCACCGTGCTCCGCGTCCTGTCGCGGCCCGAACGCGAGATCGAGATGCGTAGCTTCACCGAGACCGGTGTGCGACGAATCTGCCTGGCTCGCAGTGGATACGAGCACGTCCTGGCCGAGCGTGTGGGTGATCGCCTCGATCTGGCCGTCGTCGAGATCGCCGACCTCGACGCCGTGGCCGACCTCCTGCGCGCCCGGTTCGACGACGCCACCCCGTGCGAGTTCACGTCGTTCTCGGTTCCCACCGACGAACTGGTCGACGGTCTCGGCCGTAGCGGCTCGGCCACCGAGATCACCGACGCGTTGTACACGCTCGGCGCACCGCTGTCCGATGCCGTCGTCATCTCCTCGGCATTCGCGTCCTGCCGGGTGCGCACCGAGATCGTCGCCTCGGCAAACGAGGACGGACGATTCTCTCGATCTTCTGGGGCCCTGGCCGTTTTCGACACCGCCAGGGGGCGGATCGTGTCGAGCCCCAGCAAGTCTCCGGACGGTCGGGTGTGGACCACCCTCTCACCGGGTTCGGGTCATCGGATCGCGCAGGCCGTACGCCTGCTGACCGAGACCCTCCCGGACGGGACGTGGTCGACATGATCGGGGTCGGGGGATCTCGCGGTCCATACCGCCGTGGGAAACAACTGTCAGCGGTATCTGTGTCACGGATACCAACGGGGGCATCGCCAAACGGTGCCGTTACACAGGAGGAGAACTCATGCTGAATCTGCCCGGAGCAGGCGGCGCCGGAGTGAAGGTCGATGTCGCGGAGGGCCAGGCCACCGCTGCGGCGGTCGGCGGGATCGTCGCGGACATGAAGGAGACGATCGGGGTGATCCAGAAGCACGCTGCGAACACCACCCCGACGTGGCAGGGCAAGGCGGGTGCGGCGTTCGACGGCACGCACACCGACTGGAACAAGGAAGCCAACACGCTCAACCAGCTTCTCGATCAGATCAAGGCGCAGATGACCAACGGCTTCGCCGGTTACGAAGACCAGGACTCGGCTGCCGCCGGGCACTTCGGCGTCTGACCTTCCCACCCTCTTCGAAAGGCATTCTCATGACCATCAATTACGACTTCGCGGCACTGGGCGACCTGAGCAGTGGGCTCGGTCGCGCCTTCCAGCAGCTCGACGACCAGAACACGCAGCTGAAGAACCAGGTCGCCGCACTCGACGGCAACTGGAATTCGGCGCAGGCGAAGGCCGCGTACCTCGAGGCGCAGGCGAACTTCGACCGTGCCTTCGCGCAGTCGCGCGAGCGTCTCATGGCGCTGCAGAACGGCGTCACCAACGCCAGCCGCACCATGTCCGACACCGATTCCTCCATCGCGAGCGGCTTCCGTTCGCTCGCTTGAGTTGGTCGATTCGACGGGGACTCCGCGGTCACACGCTGGGGTCCCCGTCGTCGTCTGTCCGGATGACTCGGTGTCCGCCGGCGAACGTTTCGACAGGCCGACGTCAACCTCCGCGGGCGAGGGGATGAGTGCGATAGCGTCGCACCTGACAGTCCCCGTGGCGCCCGTACCCGGCGGACTCAGCGCTCGATGAGGAGGTAGCAGTGACGTCTGCGAAAGCCGCCGGAGAGGGCCGGGAGACCTTCACCCGGAACTCCGGATTCATCTTCGCCGCGATCGGATCCGCGGTGGGGCTCGGCAACATCTGGCGCTTCCCCGGCGTCGCCTACGAGAGCGGTGGTGGGGCCTTCCTCATCCCGTACCTCGTCGCGCTGCTGACCGCGGGAATCCCGGTACTGTTCCTCGACTATGCGGTCGGCCATCGCTTCCGTGGGACCGCGCCGCTGTCGTTCCGGCGGATCAAGAAACCGGTCGAGGCGCTCGGCTGGTTCCAGACCGGCCTGCTGTTCGTCATCGGCGTCTACTACGCAGCGGTCATCGCGTGGGCGCTCAGCTACTTCTTCTTCTCCTTCAACCAGAGCTGGGGCGATGATCCGGCCGGCTTCTTCACCGGCGAGTACCTGAAGGTCGGTGACCCGGGTGTCTCCACGACGATCGTCGGCGGAGTCGCGCTGCCCCTGATCGTGGTGTGGCTCGCGGTCCTCGCTGTGCTGCTGCTCGGTGTCGCGAACGGCATCGAGAAGGTCAACATCGTTTTCATCCCGCTGCTGTTCATCGGGTTCGCCGGACTGGTGATCCGCGCGGTCACGCTGCCCGGTGCCGTCGACGGCCTCAACGCTCTGTTCACCCCGAAGTGGGCGGCGCTGAAAGACCTCGACGTATGGATCGCGGCGTACAGCCAGATCTTCTTCTCGCTCTCGATCGCGTTCGGCATCATGATCGCCTACGCCTCGTTCCAGCGGCGTAAGGCCAACATGACCAGTTCCGGTCTCGTCGTGGCGTTCGCCAACTCCTCGTTCGAGATCCTCGCCGGCATCGGCGTGTTCTCCGCCCTCGGTTTCCTGGCCTACCAGCAGCAGATCGCGGTGTCGGATCTGGAAGGTCTCACCGGACCGATCCTGTCGTTCGTGACGTTCCCGGCGGTGATCTCGGAGATGCCCGGTGCGGCGTTCTTCGGCGCACTGTTCTTCGGCTCGCTGGTGGTCGCCGGCTTCACCTCGCTGATCTCGCTGATGATCGGCGTCTCCGCAGGCATCCAGGAGAAGTGGGGACTCTCGCGGACCAAGGCGGCGGTCGGTGTGTCGGTGGTGTGCGGTCTCATCTCGCTCGGGCTGTTCTCCACCACCTCGGGGCTCATCGCCCTCGACACCGTCGACATGTTCGCCAACAACGTCGGGGTGGTCTCCTCGGCCATCCTGATGACCATCATCATGATCTGGGTGCTGCGCCGCGGCGACATGTTGCGTCACCATCTCAATGCGGTGTCGACGTTCAAGGTGGGCAGGATCTGGCTGGCCCTCGTCGGCGTGGTAGCACCGATCTTCCTGACGATCATGCTCGTCCAGAAGGTGTGGTCGGTGATCGACGAAGGCTACGAGGGATACCCGACCTGGTACATCACCGTCTTCGGCTGGGGCACGATCGCCCTGCTCGTCGTTGCTGCCGTGGGCCTGTCCCTGCCGTCGTGGAAGGGGCGCGACAACCCCGACTTCCTGCCATGGCCACCTCTTCCCGAAGGTGTTCGCGGCGCCGGCCCCAAGACCAGCAAGGAGACCGTCTGATGAGTGGGATCGCCATCGTCATGCTCCTCATCTCCATCGGAATCGTGTGGGGAGGGTTGGTCGCGAGCGTCATCTACCTGAACCGCCGCCCCGAGGTCGAAGGTCTTCTCGAGGACCCCGACCTCGCCCGCGACGACGCGGAACGGGCGTCGCAGCCGCACCCGACCCGCGACACCTGACCGGCGGCGGGAGCAGGCCCCGGCACCTGACCATGGGCTCGGCGGGCGTGGTCCGATAGCCTGGATCGAACGCACAATCGCTGCACACGCAGCGCACGAAGCGAACGACAAGGGGATCAGATGACGACTGCTCAGGACGAGCTGAAGGCCGACAGCCGCAACGGGATCGACTACAAGGTGGCCGATTTGTCCCTGGCGGACTTCGGCCGCAAGGAGATCGAGCTCGCCGAGCACGAGATGCCCGGACTCATGGAACTGCGTCGCGAGAACGCAGATGTTCTGCCGCTCAAGGGTGCTCGCATTTCCGGATCGCTGCACATGACCGTTCAGACCGCGGTGCTGATCGAGACTCTCGTCGCGCTCGGCGCCGAGGTCCGCTGGGCGTCGTGCAACATCTTCTCGACCCAGGATCACGCGGCTGCGGCCGTCGTCGTGGGTCCGCACGGCACCCCGGACGAGCCCAAGGGCGTCCCGGTCTTCGCCTGGAAGGGCGAGACCCTCGAGGAGTACTGGTGGGCCGCCGAGCAGATGCTGACCTGGCCCGAGGCGGACAAGCCGGCCAACATGATCCTCGACGACGGCGGCGACGCCACCATGCTGGTTCTGCGCGGTGCCGAGTTCGAGAAGGCCGGCGTCGTGCCGCCCACCGAGGACGACCACGCGGCCGAGTACAAGGTCTTCCTCGAGCTGCTCCGCAAGCGCTTCGAGACCGACAAGAACAAGTGGACCACCATCGCCGAGTCGGTCCAGGGCGTCACCGAGGAGACCACCACCGGCGTGCTGCGGCTCTACCAGTTCGCCGCTGCCGGTGAGCTGGCGTTCCCCGCGATCAACGTCAACGACTCGGTCACCAAGTCCAAGTTCGACAACAAGTACGGCACCCGCCACTCGCTGATCGACGGGATCAACCGGGGCACCGACGTTCTCATCGGTGGCAAGAAGGTTCTGATCTGCGGGTACGGCGACGTCGGCAAGGGCTGCGCGGAGTCGCTGGCCGGTCAGGGCGCCCGCGTCCAGGTCACCGAGATCGACCCGATCAACGCGCTGCAGGCCCTCATGGACGGCTACGACGTGGTCACCGTCGAGGACGCGATCGGCGACGCCGACATCGTGATCACCTCGACGGGCAACCTGGGCATCATCACCCTCGACCACATGCGTCAGATGAAGCACCAGGCGATCCTGGGCAACATCGGCCACTTCGACAACGAGATCGACATGGCCGGCCTCGAGCGTTCGGGTGCCAAGCGCATCACCGTCAAGCCGCAGGTCGACCAGTGGATCTTCGAGAACGGCAAGTCGATCATCGTGCTGAGCGAGGGTCGCCTGCTCAACCTCGGCAACGCGACCGGCCACCCGTCGTTCGTGATGAGCAACAGCTTCTCGAACCAGGTCATCGCCCAGATCGAGCTGTGGACCAAGAACGACGAGTACGACAACGAGGTCTACCGCCTGCCCAAGCACCTCGACGAGAAGGTCGCGCGCATCCACGTCGAGGCGCTCGGCGGCAAGCTGACCAAGCTCACCAAGGAGCAGGCCGAGTACATCGGCGTCGACGTCGAGGGCCCGTACAAGCCGGAGCACTACCGCTACTGAGGTAACCCGCTCACGCAAACCCACCCTTTTTTCGGCATATCCACCACCCTCGCTGGGGGTGGAAATGCCGAAAAAGGGTGGGTTTGCGGCGTTTTGGGGTCAGGCCCCGATGTCGGGTTCGGCGTCAGGGCAGTAGATCCACGAGCCGCGTTCCTTCAGGAACCGTTCCTTGGACTTCTCGGATTCGGTTCGGCGGCTGCCCTTTTCGAGATGGGACACGACCTCGGACTGGGCGACGTTGCCGTCGAAGACCGTGTCGAGGAAACCGTCGAGCACGATCAGGCCGTCCTCGGTGGGCGGTGGACCGGTGATGCGCTCCCGCGATTGGCTGCAGACCGCGGCCTTCATACGTACGACGTCGCGGGCGTTGCGTGCCGCCACGTAGTTCTGCAGAGCCGCACGGATCTGGGAAAGCGCTGCGTAGTCGGCGGATTCGGGGTCGGGGCTCGTCGACCCGCCCGGGGTGGTACTCGACGAGGTGCTCGAACCGCTTGCGACAGCGGACTCCTCCGGTCCGGAGGACATCACGACCAGCGTGACGACGAGGGCCGCCAAGACGATGACCGCGACACCGCCGGTGATCCAGGCGATGATCGCGCCGGTGTTCCGCTTGGGTGGCGGGGGACCGTAGGGTCCGCCGGGAGGGCCTCCGTAGCCGCCGCTCGGTGCGTACGGCCCGGGTCCGTGGACGCCGTGGGGCGGCGGGGCTCCGTACGGACCGTAGGCGGGTCGCGGCTGCGGCGCGGGCGGGAACTGTCCTGGGAACGGCTGCTGCCCACCGGGGCCGGGCCCCTGGGGGTACCCGGGCCGACCGGGCCCCAACGGTGGCGGTGGGCCACCGGGTGGTGGCGGCTGATAGGTCATTCGACCCCCTCCCCAGTCATTGATCCAGGCTAGCGAAGAGCCTTGGCAACGGCAGAGCCCGGTCGTCGGGGTGGCGTGCGTCCGAATGACCCCCTCAGGGGACTCGCGGTCCCACGGACCAATCGGGCGTCAGTGGGTCAGGAGGTCGGCCAGCGCGGCGACGTCCTCGCCGTCGTATCGGTGCCACGGGGACGTCCACTGGGCCTCGGCGAGTTGGCGGTAGACGGCGTCGACGCGGCGCTGGAGGTCGCTGTCGCGTTCGTAGGCGTCGCGTGCCCGGCTGGCGTCGGCGGCGGCCCGGCTCTCGGCCCGCTGCATGGCCACCTCGGCGGGAACACCGAGCAGGACGTGCCGGTCGGGGACGGGCATGCCGAACCGCCCGTACTCGAGGTCGGCTACCCATCGCACGACCTCGCCGTCGACGTCCTGTTCGAGCCGCCCGGCGTTGTAGGCGGCGTTCGACGCGACGTAGCGGTCGAGGATGACGATGTCGCTGGTCTCGGTCGCCGCAGCGATGTCCGCTGCCGCGCCGGCCCGGTCGAGGGCGAACAGAAGTGCCATGGCGTACACGCTGTCCCGGAGGTCGCCGTGCGCACCGTGCAATGCCTCCGAGGCGATGTCGGCGGTCGCCGACTGCCCGTAGCGCGGGAAGGTGAACGTCGCGACCTGAAGACCCGACGCCGTCCAGCGCTCGACCAGGCCGGTCACCAACGTGTTCTTGCCGGCGCCGTCGAGCCCCTCTACCGCAATCAACTGACCCACGCGCAGGAGTCTATGGCGTGGGACGAATCCGGCCAGAACGTCCACCTCCGGCGCGTCATTCACCACGCTTTCATCACGATGGTGTCACCATTGGACACATGAAGCCTCGCATCCTCGTCGTCGACGACGACGCCGCTCTCGCCGAGATGCTGACGATCGTGTTGCGCGGCGAGGGTTTCGAACCCTTCGTGGTCGGTGACGGTACGCAGGCACTCACCGCCGTGCGCGAGATCCGCCCCGACCTGGTGCTGCTCGACCTGATGCTGCCGGGCATGAACGGCATCGACGTGTGCCGTGTGCTGCGTGCCGATTCCGGCGTCCCGATCGTCATGCTGACCGCGAAGTCCGACACCGTCGACGTCGTGCTGGGTCTCGAATCCGGCGCCGACGACTACATGGTCAAGCCGTTCAAGCCGAAGGAACTCGTCGCCCGCGTCCGCGCCCGTCTGCGTCGTACCGACGAGGAGCCGGCCGAGCTGCTGTCGATCGGGCCGGTGGAGATCGACGTGCCCGCACACAAGGTCACCCGCGACGGCGTCCCGATCTCGCTGACACCGCTCGAGTTCGACCTGTTGGTCGCACTCGCCCGCAAGCCGCGACAGGTCTTCACCCGCGACGTTCTCCTCGAGCAGGTGTGGGGCTACCGCCACCCGGCGGACACTAGACTCGTGAACGTGCATGTCCAGCGTCTGCGCGCGAAGGTCGAAACCGACCCGGAGAACCCTGAGGTCGTTCTGACTGTGAGGGGGGTCGGCTACAAGGCCGGCCCGCCGTGATCGGTCGATCTCGACGACGGGTCAACAGCACCTTCGGGCGCTTCACCCGTGCTGCCGGCGCTGTCGGAGGTGCCTTCGGGCACATCTGGCGGCGCTCGTTGCAGTTACGGGTCGTGGCGTCGACGTTGTTGCTGTCGGTCGTCGTGCTCCTCATCCTCGGTTTCGTGCTGGTCTCCCAGATCACCGACCGTCTCCTCGACGTGAAGCTGGCCGCGGCCACCGAGGAGATCGACCGCGCCCGCATCTCGGTCGAACGCGACCTGTCCAGCGGCGCAGGCAACATGTCGGTGCAGAACCGGCTGCGTCAGACGCGGTCGCTGCTCACCGACCGTGACGCCGACACGGGTCAGGCCTCCGGCACGGTCGGCGCCTTCGACACCGTGCTCATCGTCCCCGGTGCCGCCGAGAGCAGCGCGGTCAGCGGCGTCGGCCCGACCGCCGAGGTGCCGTCGAACCTGCGGGACATGGTCCGCGGCGGCCAGGTGGCCTACCAGTACACCCAGGTTCCCGACGGTTCCGGCGGACAGGCGCCGGCCCTGATCGTGGGCACCCCGACCAATGCCTCGGTGCCGGGGCTCGAGCTGTATCTGGTGTTCCCGCTGACCGCGGAGCAGAACACCGTCGACCTCGTCCGCGGCACCCTGCTGACCGGAAGCATCGTCCTGCTGGGTCTGCTTGCGGCGATCGCCTGGCTGGTCTCCCGGCAGGTGGTCATCCCGGTCCGGTCGGCCTCCCGGATCGCCGTCCGGTTTGCCGACGGCCGTCTCAAGGAGCGCATGCCCGTGCGCGGCGAGGACGACATGGCCCGTCTCGCGATGTCGTTCAACGACATGGCCGAGAGCCTGTCCAAGCAGATCACCCACCTTGAGGAGTTCGGCGGCCTGCAGCGTCAGTTCACCTCCGACGTCAGCCACGAGCTGCGGACGCCGCTGACCACCGTGCGGATGGCCTCGGACGTGCTCTACGAGGGCCGCGACGAACTCGACCCTGTCCGCAAGCGTTCGGTCGAACTGCTGGACAAGGAACTCGACCGGTTCGAGACCCTGCTCAACGAGCTGCTGGAGATCTCCCGCCACGACGCAGGCATGGCCGAACTGGCGGCGGAACGGATGGACATGGCCATCCCGATCGACGGTGCGCTGGCCACCGTCCGACACCTCGCCGAGGAGACCGGGACCGAGCTCGTCCTGGACCTGCCCGCCGAACCCGTGCTCGCCGAGATCGACCCGCGCCGCGTCGAGCGGATTCTGCGCAACCTGCTCGCCAACGCGATCGATCACGGCGAACGGAAACCGGTGACACTGACGATGCGATCCGACGGCGACGCCGTCGCCATCACGGTCCGTGACCAGGGCATCGGGTTGCGGCCGGGGGAGGAGAAGCTGGTGTTCAACCGGTTCTGGCGTTCGGATCCGTCGCGGTTCCGGCGCTCCGGCGGCACCGGTCTCGGCCTGGCGATCAGCATCGAGGACGCCCGACTGCATCAGGGCCGGCTCGAGGCGTGGGGCGAACCCGGCAAGGGTGCGTGCTTCCGGCTGACGCTGCCTCTCGTCCGCGGCCACAAGGTGCTCGGTTCGCCGCTGCCGCTGAAGTCGGTCGGCTCAGCGCCCCGTGCCGCTGCCAAGACGAGTGGCCGCACACCAGGTGTGGAGGCTGGTACCGAATGAGCGTGGTACGTCATCCGGAGCACCCGCGGCGGAGTGTTCTGGGGTTCCTGATCGCCGTCGCCACGGCAACCGTGGCGATGGTCGTGGTGTCGGCCTGCGGGTCGATCCCGAACGACTCCTCGCCGCAGCCCATCAAGTCCTTCCAGCGTGAGGGCGCCACCAACGCGGCCCCGGTGCCCCAGTCCGACATGGACCCGGAAGCCCTCGTCCGGGCGTTCCTCAAGTCCACGGTCGATCCCGACTCCGGCCACGACGCCGCCCGCGCCTTCCTGACGCCGGTGGCCTCCCAGCAGTGGGACGACCGCGGTGACGCACTGATCCTCGACGAGATCAGCATCTTCGTGGACCAGCGCAACGAGGACTCCGTTCGAATGCGGCTCACCGGCGACAACGTCGGGACCCTCAAGTCCGACGGACAGTTGCTGCCCGCGTCGGGACGGGTCGAGACCAGCATCAGCCTGACCCGCCAGGGCGACCAGTGGCGCATCGACGGGCCGCTGCCGAACGGGGCGATGATCGACCGCGACCAGTTCGACAACACCTATCGTCCGGTCTCGCTCTACTTCTCCGACCGCACCGGCCGACGACTCGTCCCGGACCCGCGCTGGTTCTACTCCGGGCAGGCAACCGATCCGACGGCGCTGGTCAACCGGCTCCTCGGCGGGCCCGCCGCTGACCTGTCCGCGGCCGTCGACAGCGGCTTCCCGAGCGGTTCGACGCTGCGCGGACCGGTCGTCGGCCTCGCCGGCGGCGGAGTGCGCGTCGACCTCAGCGGCATCGGCGACCCGTCGAGCCGGGACCGCACCGTGCTCGCGGCGCAGATCGTCTGGACACTCGACGGCGCCGACATCGCCGGGCCGTACGTGATCGACGCCGACGGTGCGCCCCTCGCCGCCGAACGCGCCTCGGGATGGCAACCCGCTGACCTCCGCTCCTTCGATCCGAACGCGGTGCCGTCCACCGACGTCGGCCTGAACGTCGTCACCGGCGGCGCATTGCGTGCGGTGACCGACACCGCGACCGTGCCGGTGCGCGGACCTCTCGGTTCGTCTCGCGACGTGCGGGCGGCGACGATCTCCGACAACGGCGCGCGGGTCGCCGCGGTGCGGACGGCGGGAGACCGCCGGCTCGAGTGCGTGATCGGCGACTACGGCGGCGACGTCGGGCCGATCGTCAGCGGGGTGTCCATCACCCGTCCCTCCTTCGGCGCCGACGAGAACGCTGTGTGGGTGGTCGTCGACGGGAAGCCGGTGCAGTGGCAGCGCGACGACGACGGCACCCAGACCGTCCCGGTCGAGGCATCGTCGATCCCGAGGGTGGCGCGCGGCGCGATCACCGAGATGCAGGTGGCTCCGGACGGTGTCCGGGTTGCCCTCGTCGTAGGCGGGCAGATCGTGTTCGCCGTGCTGTCGACGAACGCCGAGGGGCAGGTGTCGTTGACCAGCCCGCGGATCGCGGCCTACAACATCGGCAACCGTGCGGTGTCCCTGGACTGGGCGTCACCGACGACTCTGGTCGTCGCCCGGGAGGCGCCGGAGTCCCCGGTGGTGCAGCTGTCGATCAACGGCACCCCGGCGGTCGGCCTGCTCAGCGGGAACGTGTCCCCACCGGTGCGGGCCGTGGTGGCGAATGCCTCGACCATCTACGTCGGGGATCAGCGCGGCGTGTTGCGCCTCGGCAGCAACAACGGGCAGCCCGACCAGTACTGGACCGAGGTCGAACCCGCCATGATCGCCGGGGCGATCCCGGTTCTGCCCTGATCGCCGGGGCGGGATCTTTCTAGGCGGCCGCCAGCACGACGACCGCCGCGACCCCGATCCCGGCGGCGTGCAGAACCCGGACCGACTCGGCTGCAGTGGCCCCGGTGGTCAGCACGTCGTCGACCAGGAGCGCCGCGGCACCGTGTGGTGGACGCGCACCGCCGCGGAGACGGACCGCCCCCGCGAGGTTGCGGGCACGTGCCCGGGCGTCGAGTCCGGCGGAGTCGCGGGCGGTCGCTGCGGTCATCAGCAGCGGTGCGACGGTCACACGGGAACCCAGGAGTGGTGCGGCGTGTTCGGCGATCGCGGCGACCCGATCGCCGCCGCGGCGTCGTGCGCTCAGCCGGCGGGTGGGCGCGGGGATCAACGCCAGTCGGTCGGCGTCGGGTAGCTCGCCCCACCCGGCCAGCACCCGCACGGCGTGGGCGAGTGCGGCGCCCAGCGGCGGGATCAGATCACGGCGGTCGTGTTCCTTGACGGCGATGATCCCGTTCCGGTGGGGACCCCGGTAACGACCGAGGGCCCACACCGGCACACCCGGTGAGATGCGCGGGCGAGCGGCGACCGGAGCGTCGTGCCAGGCGGTCTCGCAGCGGGCACACCACGGGGTCCCGGGCCGTGCGCACCCTCCGCAGACCACCGGGAAGACCAGATCCGCCGCCGCGGCCGGCACCTGACCCCAGACCATGTCCCGACCCTAGGCCCGGGCCCCGCACGCCAGGTGTGGCCGGCGGAGCCTGTGGAGAGATCCGCCCTGTTCGGTGAGTTGGCCGAGTCCTTGGGATCACCGCGCGCGGGCCCTCGGTCCCGACTTGTCCCGGGATACCCGACGCGGCGGGGCAAAACGTGGCCGATACCCGAACTTGCGACTACGGTCTTGGGTACATCGGGTTGCCGGGAGGACAGTTGAGTCCCCGCGCCGGACACGACCGATTTTCGGGAGGTGATGCCCCTGTCGATGAGTGTCAGCTGTCAGCTGGCATGGACAAATCCTCGGCGTCGGCCAAATTATCAGTGCGACAACAGATCACGATGACCCAACCGCCGCCGGGAACAATTCAGGAGGTAGTTGAATGTCCACAGTCATCCACCGCAAAGGCCAGCGCGAACCGAAAATCGCAGACCCCAGGCCGACCGTGGAGGAGGGCCTCGAGCCCGACCACCAACCCGCCCAGAACGACTCCGACGACCAGGAGTTCGCGTTCGTCCGCCCACCCGGAACGGTGGACGCCGACGAACCCGCCGAGCCCATCGCCAAGATCGTGTTCAGCGGCCGCAACGTCGTGATACCCGACCACTACCGCATCTACGTCGGCGACAAGCTCGCTCGTCTCGAGCGATTCGATCCGACGATCTTCGAATTCGACGTCGAGCTGAAGCACTATCGGAACCGTCGGCAGGCCAAGGTCTGTCAGAAGGTGGAGGTCACCGCGAAGGGCAAGGGCCCGATCGTGCGTTCGCAGGCGTGCGGCGAGAACTTCTACGCCGCACTCGAACGTGCCCTCGACAAACTCGAGTCCCGTCTCCGTCGGGTGAAGGACCGTCGCCGCGTGCACCACGGCAACCGCCGTCCGCTGTCGGTGGCCGAGGCCACCGAGATCGGCGCACCGCCGTTGCGGGACAACCAACTGTCCGTCGACGGTTTCGTCGGCGACCCGGGCACCGCCCTGGCCGATTCCACGAAGTCCGACTACGACGACGTGGACGATTACACGCCCGGTCAGATCGTGCGCGTGAAAGAGCACACCGCGGTGCCGATGACGGTCGACGACGCGCTCTACGAGATGGAGCTCGTGGGGCACGACTTCTTCCTGTTCCACGACAAGGAGAGCGACAAGCCGTCGGTCGTCTACCGCAGGCATGCCTTCGACTACGGCCTCATCCGCCTGACATGAACGCGGGCTGAGCGTTCCCGACGGTCCGCCGACGAATCCGAAGGGACGAAGTCCGTCCCGTCAACGTGCCGGTCGATCAGGGTCTGCTCAGCTCACCTCGCTACCATGGGATCCGGTCTGTGCTTTCGCACGGGCCGGATTCCGTGTGTTTTCTACAGGTGAGGGACTCGATCCACGGTGCTGAACAAGCTGTTGCGTGTCGGCGAAGGCCGCATGGTCAAGCGACTCGACGCGATCGCGTCGCACGTCGAGGCGCTGTCCGACGAGTTCGAGGCGCTCTCCGACGCCGAACTGCGAGCCAAGACCGACGAGTTCAAGAAACGTATCGCCGATGGTGAGACGCTTGACGAACTGCTGCCCGAGGCCTTCGCGACGGCCCGCGAGGCGGCCTGGCGCGTACTCGACCAGAAGCACTTCCACGTCCAGATCATGGGCGGCGCGGCGCTGCACTACGGCAACATCGCCGAGATGAAGACCGGTGAGGGCAAGACCCTCACCTGTGTGCTCCCGGCATACCTCAACGCGCTGTCGGGTGAGGGCGTCCACGTCGTCACCGTCAACGACTACCTCGCCAAGCGCGACTCGGAGTGGATGGGACGCGTCCACCGCTTCCTCGGCCTCGAGACCGCGGTGATCCTCACCGGCATGTCTTCCGCCGCGCGCCGCGAGGCCTACGCCGCCGACATCACCTACGGCACCAACAACGAGTTCGGCTTCGACTACTTGCGCGACAACATGGCGCACTCGCTCGCCGACCTCGTCCAGCGCGGCCACGCCTACGCGATCGTCGACGAGGTCGACTCGATCCTCATCGACGAGGCCCGTACGCCGCTGATCATCTCCGGCCCCGCCGAGGGATCGAGCAAGTGGTACACCGAGTTCGCGCGCATCGCGCCGCTGCTCGAGAAGGATGTCCACTACGAGGTCGACATCAAGAAGAAGACGATCGGCGTGCACGAGGCCGGCGTCGAGTTCGTCGAGGACCGTCTCGGCATCGACAATCTCTACGAGGCCGCCAACTCGCCCCTGGTCAGCTACCTGAACAACGCGATCAAGGTCAAGGAGCTGTTCCAGCGCGACAAGGACTACATCGTCCGCAACGGCGACGTCCTGATCGTCGACGAGTTCACCGGTCGTGTGCTCGACGGCCGCCGCTTCAACGAGGGTCTGCACCAGGCGATCGAGGCCAAGGAAGGCGTCGAGATCAAGGCCGAGAACCAGACCCTCGCCACGATCACCCTGCAGAACTACTTCCGCCTCTACGACAAGTTGTCGGGCATGACCGGTACCGCCGAGACCGAGGCCGCCGAGTTCGACCAGATCTACAAGCTCGGAGTGCTGCCGATTCCGACCAACCGGCCGATGATCCGCAAGGACCAGGGCGACCTGATCTACAAGACCGAAGAGGCGAAGTTCGCCGCGGTCGTCGACGACATCGTCGAGCGCCACGAGATCGGCCAGCCGGTGCTGATCGGCACCACCAGCGTCGAGCGTTCGGAGTACCTGTCCCGTCAGCTCAAGAAGCGCGAGATCCCGCACAGCGTCCTGAACGCCAAGTTCCACGAACAGGAAGCCCAGATCATCGCCGAGGCGGGTCGTCTCGGGGCAGTCACGGTGGCCACCAACATGGCCGGCCGCGGTACCGACGTGGTGCTCGGCGGCAACCCGGACATCATCGCCGACACCCGCCTGCGCAAGGCCGGACTCGACCCGGTGACCACCCCGGACGAGTACGAGGCCGCGTGGGACGAGGCCATCGAGGTCGCGCGCACCGAGGCCGCCGAGGAGGCCGAGGCCGTGCGCAAGGCCGGTGGCCTGTACGTGCTCGGCACCGAGCGGCACGAATCCCGCCGAATCGACAACCAGCTTCGCGGCCGTTCCGGTCGGCAGGGCGATCCGGGTGAGTCGAGGTTCTACCTGTCCGTCGCCGACGAACTGATGCGCCGCTTCAACGGTGGTGCGCTCGAGGCGATCATGAGCCGTCTGCCCGACGACGTGCCGATCGAGGCCAAGATGGTCACCAAGGCCATCCGCAGCGCTCAGACCCAGGTCGAGCAGCAGAACTTCGAGATGCGCAAGAACGTCCTCAAGTACGACGAGGTCATGAACGAGCAGCGCAAGATCATCTACGCCGAGCGCCGCCAGATCCTCGAGGGTGAGGATCACCACGAGCAGGTCAAGCAGATGATCGACGACGTCGTGAGCGCGTACGTCGAGGGTGCGACCGCCGAGGGTTACGCCGAGGACTGGGATCTCGACGAGCTGTGGACTGCGCTGCGCACCCTGTACCCGATCGAACTCGACCCCAAAGAGGTCGTCGGTGAGACGGAATACGGTGAGCGCGACGACATCTCGGCCGACGAGCTGCGCGAGACCCTCGTCGCCGACGCGAAGGCCGCCTACGACAAGCGCGAGAAGGCGATCGAGGAGATCGCCGGTGAGGGCGCCATGCGCCAGCTCGAGCGCAGCGTCCTGCTCAGCGTTCTCGACCGCAAGTGGCGCGACCACCTGTACGAGATGGACTACCTCCGCGAGGGCATCCACCTGCGTTCGATGGCGCAGCGCGACCCGGTGGTCGAGTACCAGCGCGAGGGCTTCGACATGTTCAACGGCATGCTCGAGGGCCTCAAGGAGGAAGCACTCGGGATCCTGTTCAACGCGCAGGTGCAGACCGAGCAGCCGGCACCTCAGGCACCCCTGCCCACCGCCGCCGATCTCCGTGCCGCGGTCGGTGCGGGGGCACCCGCACCGGCGCCGGCGGCCGACACCGGTTCGCAGGTCCCTGCAGCCCTGCGTGGTTCCGGGGCCGCCAACGGCGAGGTGCCGATGACGTTCTCCGGTCCCGACGAGGGCGGCGGCACGGTCGTCCACTCCGAGGAAGAGGAACTGGCCGGTGCCGTCGATTCGGCCAGCCGGCGTGAGCGCCGCGCGGCCGCACGGGCGAACACCAAGGGCAGCCGTCCGAAGCCGCCGAAGGCCAAGAAACAGCGCCGCTGAAAAAATTTCGGGAGAAAGTGGAACCCGGCAGGGGAGTGGCTGCGTCCAATCCCCATGCAGACACTCACCTCCGCTCCTCCCGTCGTTACACGGACGCCGCGGGTCCGGGTACTGCCCGCCCCGACGTATGAGCCGGCCGGGCCCGGCGCGATGGGTGCCGGTGCGGTCGGTTCCGGGACCGTGCGCGCCGTGTTCCCGCGGCCGCGTCCCGGCGCGGGAACCTCACGCAAGACCCTGGCCGCCGCGGTGGAGGCCCGACGGTTCACCGTGGCCACATCGCGACTGCTCTTCGAGGTCATCGACCGTCGGAGGGGGATAGCGCATCTCGGTGACTCCGTGTCGCCGTCGATCGCCGATCAGGTGGCCGCGCTGGTTCGTCACGATGCCTTCCGGGTGGCCGAAACCACCGGTGCCCCAGGGGGTCCGCCCGCTCGCGGTACGGTTCTCCAGCGTGTGCACGTCCAACTGTGCGACACCAGTGCGGCTGAGGTGTTCGGCTCCTACCTCCGTGGTGGGCGTGTTCGGGCCTTCGCCGGGCGCGTCGAGCGCAAGCCGTGCCGTCGTGTGCGCGGGAACGATTCGCGCCCCGGCGTCGGTGTGCGGTCAGGTCTCGGTCAGGTCGAATACCGCTGGCAGCTGGTGGCCCTCGAGTTCTGCTGACCCCGTCGAGTCCGGCCCCGACGCTCCCGGACGGCTAGGATCGGCGGCGTGGTGAACCGTTTGTCGCCGCGCGACGCGATGTACTACTTCCTCGACGATTCCCGGTCGACAACGCATCTCGGGGCGTTGCTGGTCGTGGACCCCTGTGCCGGCGAGCCGACGAAGGCCGGCGACCCGACGACCGGCGAGAACGGGACCACGTCCCGTCGATCCGCGCTCGACTACCAGTCGCTGGTGTCGCTGGTCGAGAACCGGCTCCAACTGGCGCCCCGGTACCGGCAGGTGGTCCGCGAGGTCACGCTCGGACTCGCCCGTCCGGTGTGGGTCGACGACCGGGACTTCGACATCAACTTCCACATCCGGCGCTCCGGGTTGCCGCGGCCCGGTGGTCCCGCAGATCTCGCCGAGCTCATCTCCCGGGTGATGTCCCGGCCGTTGGATCGCACCCGGCCGCTGTGGGAGATGTACCTGATCGAGGGCCTGGCCGACGGCCGGCTCGCGATCCTCACCAAGTCGCACCGGTGTCTGATCGACGGCCCGGACCATCCCGAGATCAGTGAGGTCATCTGCGACCCCACCGACGAGCCGGAGGAGCTGCCCGAGGAGCTGTGGATGCCCGGCTCGCCGCCGGGGTCGGCGAACCTGGTCGTGAGTGCACTCGCCGAGGCGATGGCGCGCCCGGGCGATCTCGTCGAGACCGTCGTGCGCGGCAACGGTCTGGTCTCCGAGGTGCGGTCGGTGGTCGGCCGGACCGTCCGCCGGGCCGGTGACGTCGTCGGGCAGCTCACCGACCACGCCCCGCGCAGCCCGCTCAACAACACGGGCACGACGACCCGCACGTTCACCACGGCGTCGGTCCCGCGCCGCGACTGCGCAAAGATCGCCGAGCACCACAACTGCACCGTCAACGACGTGGAACTCGCCATCATCTCGGGGGTGGTGCGTCGGTGGATGTTGTCGGTCGACCCGGCGGCGGTACCGGCCGACACCGTCCGCGTGGTGATCCCGCTGTCGCCGCGCGACCCCGGGGTGGAGATCGAGGCGGATGCAGAGCCGGGTTGGATCAACGTCGGCAAACCGTGTTTCGTGACGGACCTGCCTGTCGGGGAGTCGAATCCGACGGTGCGCCTCGCCCAGGTCGCGGGCCTCGCCGAGCGCTATGCACAGTCGCCGCGCCGGATGAGCACCGGGCCGAGTCCGCTGTTCCCGGAGCTCGGGCTCGTACCCTTCGCCGACTTCAGCTCGCGCGCGTTCCGGTCGCTCGACAGTCGCGGGTACAACGTCCCGCTGGCGATGAGCACCGCCCCGGTCGCCGACCGGTTCGTGCTCGGGGCGCCGGTCCGCGAGATCTTCTACATCCCGGTTCTCGTCTCGCAGAGGGCACTTGCGGTCAGCATCGTCGAATACGGTGACCGGCTGCAGTTCTCGTTCATGGCCGACCGCGGGGTCATTCCCGACCTGCCCGTTCTGGCGGACTACGTCACGGAGTCCTGCGAGGAGTTGCTGGTCACCGAGTGAGTCGGGGGCGCGGCTAAGGTGAGCGGGTACCGCAATCGGACCGCGTGAGCGGTCGTTCTATGAGAGCGATGGTCGAATGAGGGTCTACCTGCCGGCGACATTGGCAATGCTGATGCAGCTCAACTCCGACGGCGAGTTCCGGCCGATCGGCGGAACCGGGTTCGCGTTGACCCCGGCCCTGCGTGAGGCGTTCGTCTCGGGCGACGACGAGGAGCTCTCGGAGGTCGCGATGCGGGAAGCTGCCCGGGCCTCGCTGCGTCTGCTCGCCGGGGAGGCGCCCGAATCCGGCGACGCCGAGGCCGAGCACGATCTCGCCGCGGACGAGGCGGTGACGAAGCCGGGCGTGACCCCGTCGCTGCCGCCGCGCCGCGTGGTCGTCGCCGCCGACGTCGAGGATGTGAAACTGCGTCCGGATCTCGACGACGCCGTGGTCAAGGTCGGCGGGACGATCCCGCTCTCGGCGGTCGCCTCGGTCCACGTCGACGTGAAGGAGGCGGAGGACAAGGTCCGTGCCGCCGTGGTCGTCATCGATGCCGCCGACATGGGCGACCTCGACGCGGAACTGGCCGTCGGCGACATCGAGGACTTCGACCTCGCCTGGTACGCCACCCAGGAGCTGCCGTTCCTACTCGAACTGCTCTGAGACCGGTCGACGATCCTCGATGGCGTTAACCTACGGTTGCGTAGGTTAGAGTGTCAGGCGCAGTGTTCCTGACATCGAAGGCGGTGTGTGCGTTGGGTCTGCTCGAGCGATTCGAAGAACCGGTGGCCGGGGTCGCCGCGCGTAGCCGCGGTGCGCAGTGGGTTCGTGCGGCGGTCACCCGCATCACGACGCCGCTGCTGCCCGACGACTACCTGCATCTCGCCAACCCCCTGTGGTCGGCTCGAGAGCTGCGCGGCAAGGTCATCTCGGTGAACCGGGAGACCGAGGACACCGCGACCATCCGAATCCGTCCGGGCTGGGGGTTCTCGTTCGACTACGCACCCGGTCAGTACGTCGGCATAGGTGTCCTCATGGACGGTCGGTGGACGTGGCGGTCGTACTCGCTCACCTCGACCCCCGACGCGTCGGCGCACGACAAGACCATCGCGATCACCGTGAAGGCGATGCCGGAGGGCTTCCTGTCCTCTCACCTCGTGAACGGCCTGACGCCGGGCACCGTGGTGCGTCTCGCCGCGCCGCGCGGTGAATTCGTCCTTCCCGACCCGTTGCCGCAGAAGATCCTGTTCGCGACGGCCGGTAGTGGACTCACCCCGATCATCTCGATGCTGCGCACGGTCAGGCAGCGCGATCAGACCACCGACATCCGGTTGATCCATTCGACGCCCTCCGAGGCCGATCTGTTGTTCGCCGACGAACTCGAGGCGATGGCGTCGTCGGGTCTCGTGGACCTGCACGTGCAGTACACCCGCACCGACGGCAAGGTCACCCCGGAGGTCCTGCCGAGTCTGTGCCCCGACTGGCGTGAGCGTCAGACCTGGGCGTGTGGTCCGGCGGGTTTCCTCGACGGCCTGCACCGGCTCTACTCCGATGCCGACCTGGACGAGCAAGTGCACATCGAGCGGTTCGCCCTCGAACGCGGTGTGGTGGGTGCCCAGGGCGGCACCGTGACGTTCAAGCGCTCGGGCAAGACCGCGGAGGTCGACGGCGCGACGACCCTTCTCGAAGCCGGGGAGGCCGCAGGCGAGATCATGCCGTTCGGCTGCCGGATGGGTATCTGCCAGAGCTGCGTGGTGATGCTCGACAAGGGTTGCGTGCGCGATCTGCGCTCTGGTGTCGAGCATGTCGAGGGCGAACGTATCCAGACGTGTGTCAGCGCGGCCGCCGGCGACTGCACGCTGGACGTCTGACCTGCCTGTTCGTCTGTGACCCGGCGACCCCCGGGAACTGCCGGTACGCTCGAACCGTGCTTGGTCACAGTGCTGGGACCCGTCCCGTTCGGCCCGAGGGCTGACCGGTGAAAGCCGCGGTCCCGATTCCCGAAAACGTCCCCGTTCTCACCGACGGCGGGGTGACGCTGCGGCCTCATGAGCCCCGAGATCTCGATCGCATGGTCGAGCTCGCGGCCGATCCGGCCATGATGCGGTGGACACCCATCCCGGCGCCGTACAGTCGTGCCGCCGCCGAGAGGTTCGCCCTCGACTATGCGCCCAGATCCTGGGCGGATGGTTCCCGCATGTTGTGGGCCGTCGAGTTCGACGGCCGGTTCGTCGGCACCGTCGACCTCGCGGGGGAGGGCCCGCTCAGCAGTCTCAGTTACGACCTCCATCCCGATGCCCGCGGCTGGGGTGTGATGAAACGCGCGGTCCTGCTCGCGGTCGACTACGCCTTCGGCGAGGCCGGCAAGGAGGTCGTCCGCTGGACGACGGTCGCCGGCAACATCGACGCGTTGCGCGTCGCGCACTCCTGCGGCTTCCGGCTCGACGCCGCGGTCCCGGACGGGGTCGAGGTCCGCGGCCGCATCCGCGACGCATGGGTCGGCTCACTGCGTGCCGACGACGTGCGGGAACCGCAGACCGAGTGGCGTACCGACGTCTTCGAGACCGAGCGGTTCTGCCTTCGGCCCCTCGCCGAACACGACGACCCCCGCATCCGCGAGACGCTCGACGACCCGGTCTCCCGCAAGTACCTCTTCGCGCGACCCGATCCGCTGGAACTCGAGCACGCGGCCGCCGAACGTTTGCGCAAGTGGTGGACCGCGGCGCAGGGCCTGACCTGCACCTGGGCCGTTGCCGATCTGGAGACCGACGACTACCTCGGTGACATCACCCTCCTGCACATCGACGAGGTCACCGGCGCCGAGGCGGGTTTCTACACCCACCCCGAAGCACGCGGGAAAGGTGTTCTGGCGGAAGCGTTCCCGGCGTCCGTGCGGTACGCGTTCGAGAAGTTCGGCTTCCGGCGGCTGACGCTGTTCGCCGCCGACAGCAACGAGGGCAGCAAAAAACTCGCCCGTGCGGCCGGTTTCCGCGAGGTCAGCCGGCAGAAGCTCGCCGCCCGGTCCGACGGTGTCTTCGAGGACCTCATCGGCTTCGAGTTGTTCATCGACGACTATCGCGAGGCCGCGGGTAGCTGATCCCGCCGGTTGGGCCCGACCCCCGCTGGTTGCGCCGGACCCCCGCTGGTTGCGCCCGACCCCCGCTGGTTGAGCCCGTCGAAACCCCCCACTTCGCAGAAATCCGTGCCGTTGCCGCGGCTCACCGCTGGACACACCTGCGCCACGTAACCTACGCTTGCGTAAGTTACGGAGACGTAAGGGTCGGAGATCCGGCGTGAGCCGGTCGGTGTAGAGGTCGTCGTCGACCCCCGCCGAGACCCATCCCCACCTGCGAAGGGACCACACGTATGGCGATCACGGACATCCCCGAGTACGCACATCTGTCCGACGCGGACGTCGCGGCGCTCGGCGCCGAGCTCGACGCGATCCGCGCGGAGGTCGAGGCCAGCCGGGGCGAGCGTGACGCCCGCTACCTGCGCAACACCATCCGCTTCCAGCGTGGCCTCGAGATGGCCGGACGCGCGATGCTGTTCGGTTCCACCAAGAAGTCGCTCTGGTGGGCCGGTGCAGGTGCGCTCGGTGTGGCGAAGATCGTCGAGAACATGGAGCTCGGGCACAACGTGATGCACGGGCAGTGGGACTGGATGAACGATCCCGAGGTGCACAGCTCGACGTGGGAGTGGGACAACACCGACCCGTCGGCGCACTGGAAGCACACCCACAACTACATCCATCACAAGTACACGAACGTGCTGGGTATGGACGACGACGTGGGCTACGGCCTGCTGCGCGTCACCCGCGATCAGCGGTGGCGTCCGTTCAACTACGGCAACCTCGTCTACAACACGATCCTCGCGCTCGCGTTCCAGTACGGCGTCGCCGTGCAGCACCTCGAGCTGGGCAAGAAGCGCCGCACGCCGGAGGAGCAGGAACAGCACAAGCGCGACGTCGCCGACGTGCTGTCGAAGATCGGCAAGCAGGTCGCCAAGGACTACCTCGCCTACCCGGCGCTGGTCAGTGCGACCACCGGGCACAAGGTCGGCTACGTCAACGCCTACCGCCGGGCCGCCACCGCGACCGCGCTCGGCAATGTCATCCGCAACGTGTGGAGCAACGCCGTCATCTTCTGTGGTCACTTCCCCGACGGCGCGGAGAAGTTCACCAAGCAGGACATCGACAGCGAGTCCCAGGCCGAGTGGTACCTGCGCCAGATGCTCGGCAGCGCCAACTTCGACTCCGGGTTCGTCCTGGCGTTCCTGAGCGGCAACCTCTCGTACCAGATCGAGCACCACATCTTCCCGGACCTGCCGAGCAACCGGTACGCCGAGATCGCGGTGAAGGTGCGCGCGCTGTGCGACAAGTACGACCTGCCCTACACCTCGGGTCCGTTCCCGGTGCAGTACGCCAAGACCTGGCGGACCATCGCGAAGCTCTCGCTGCCGGACAAGTACCTGAAGGCGACCGCCGACGATGCGCCGGAGACCGCCTCTGAGCGACGCTTCAAGCAGGGACTGCCCGAGGGCGCTCGACTCCAGGCAACCATCGACGAGCAGACCGGTAGCCGTCGCGGGCTGCGCTCGGCCATCGCGGGTCTGCGTGAGCGTCGTCGGGCCGCCCGTGGACGCCGTGCCGTGGTGACGCCGTTGCGTGCGGCGCGCGGCGACGACGAGGCTGCCGCCTGATCGTCGTCGACGTGTGGCCGCACCCCGCGGCGGCGCAGGGAAACGAGAAGGTCGGCATAATGGGGCTCAATGGCCATCACTGACATCAACGAGTACGCGCATCTGACCGACGCCGACGTAGAGGCGCTGGGTGCCGAACTCGACACCCTCCGCCGCGAGATCGAGGCGGACCGGGGGATGCGTGACGTCAAGTACCTGCGACGCACGATCCTGGCGCATCGAGCGCTCGAGGTTGCCGGCCGCGTTGCGCTGCTCGGCAGTCGTTCGCGGCCTCTCTGGCTGCTCGGCACCGGCGCGCTCGCTCTCTCGAAGATCATCGAGAACATGGAGCTCGGGCACAACGTGATGCACGGGCAGTGGGACTGGATGAACGACCCGGAGGTCCACTCGACCACCTGGGAATGGGACATGGTGTGCGCCTCGCCGCACTGGAAGCACTCCCACAACTACATCCATCACAAGTACACGAACGTGGTCGGCATGGATCACGACGTGGGCTACAAGATCCTGCGCGTGACCCGCGACGAGCCGTGGGAGCCGCGCCGGCTCTTCCAGCCGTTCTTCAACGTGATGCTGGCGGCGACCTTCGAGTGGGGGATCGGCCTGCACGATCTCGGCCTCAAAGAGGTCATCCAGGGCGAGAAGCCCAAAGAGGTCGCGATCCCGCAGATGAAGGAGTTCGGTCGCAAGATCGCCAAGCAGGTCGCGAAGGACTATGTCCTGTTCCCGGCGCTGACCGGTCCCAACTTCAAGCACACGCTGACGGCGAACCTCACCGCCAACCTGATCCGGAATCTGTGGGCCTACGTGGTGATCTTCTGCGGCCATTTCCCGGATGGCGCAGAGAAATTCACGGTCGAGTCCCTCGAGAACGAGACGCAGGGCCAGTGGTACCTGCGGCAGATGCTCGGCACCGCGAACTTCGACGCCGGCCCGGCGATGGCGTTCCTGAGCGGCAACCTCTGCTACCAGATCGAGCATCACCTCTACCCGGACCTGCCGAGCAACCGCTACGCCGACATCGCCGAGCGGGTGCGCGCGCTGTGCGACAAGTACGACCTGCCCTACACGACGGGTTCGCTTGCGGTGCAGTACTTCCAGACGCTGCGCACGATCAACAAGCTGGCGCTGCCCGATCAGCTCCTGCGCGCGACCGCCGACGACGCACCGGAAACCGCGTCGGAGAAGCGTTTCGCGGGGATGCCGCGGGCGACCGGACTCAAGACGGCGATTCGCCAGCTGCGGGCGCGGCGTCGTCGTCGCTGAGCGATCCGCTGACCGCCGCCAGTAGGTGGCGCACGGCCATGCCGCGCCGGTAGGAGTGGCCCTCGAGTTCGTCGAGTCGGCATTCCGGATCCGCCGGCGGGCCGAGATGCGTACAGCCCCTTGGGCATTCCTCGATGGCGTCGCGGAGGTCGTCGAAGGCCGCGATGATGTCGTCGGGGCCGACATGGGCCAGTCCGAAGGACCGGATGCCCGGGGTGTCGACGACCCAGCCGCGCGGGACCGAGTCCCCGGGTAGCGGCAGTGCCACCGACTGGGTCGAGGTGTGGCGTCCCTTGCCGACCCCGGACACGACGCCGGTCGCTCGATAAGCATCGGGGACAAGACGATTCACGAGCGTCGACTTGCCGACCCCGGAGTGGCCGATGAAGGCCGTGATGTGCCCGCGCAGTGCGTCGAGGATGTCGTCGAGCGGATCGTCCCGCCCGGCGCGGATGACCGGCAGGTCGAGATCGGCGAAGGCGGCGGTGAACTCGGTCGGATCGGCGAGATCGGATTTGGTCAGGCACAGGATGGGGGACAGGCCGCCGACGTAGGCCGCGGCCAGGGTGCGTTCGACGAATCCCGTGCGCGGGGGCGGGTCGGCCATCGCGGTGACGATCAGCAGCTGATCGGCGTTGGCCACCACGATCCGCTCGTAGGGATCGGAGTCATCTGCGGTGCGGCGCAACACACTTCGTCGTTCGGCCACGCGCACGATCCGGGCCAGGGTGTCGGGCTTGCCGGAGAGGTCGCCGACCACCGACACGTCGTCACCGACGACGATGGGTGTCCGACCGAGTTCTCGCGCCCGCATCGTCACGACGCGACGGTCCGGATCGCCCCCGAGGACGACACCCCAGCGACCGCGGTCCACCGACACGACCATGCCCTGCTCGGCGTCGTCGTGGGACGGGCGGGTCTTGGTGCGCGGACGGGTGCCCTTGCCGGGACGAACCCGGACGTCGGATTCGTCGTAGCTGGCTGCCCGCCGGCTCAAGGGCGCCCGATCATCTGCTGCCACATCCCGGGGAAGTCGGGCAGGGTCTTGCTCGTCGTCTCGATGTCGTCGACCACGACGTCGGGTGTCACGAGTCCGATGATGGCGCCGGCGGTGGCCATGCGGTGATCGGCGTAGGACTCCCACGTCCCGCCGTGCAGGCTCGTGCCGGTGATCCGGAGTCCGTCCTCGGTCTCGGCGCAGATCCCGCCGAGCCGGGTGATCTCGGTGGTGAGGGCCGCCAACCGGTCGGTCTCGTGGCCGCGTAGGTGGGCGATGCCGCTCAGCTCCGATTCGCCGTCGGCGAGGGCGCACAGGGCGGCGATGGTCGGGGTCAGCTCGCCGATGTCGCGCAGGTCGAGGTACACACCCTTCAGCACCTCGGGTCCGCGGACGGTGAGAGTGCCTTCGAGGTGCTCGACGGTGCATCCCATCGCGGCCAGGACGTCGGCGATGCGGGCGCCGGGTTGCGTGGTGACCGCCGGCCAGTACGGCACCCGGACCTCCCCGCCGGTCACCGCGGCGGCGGCCAGGAACGCAGCCGCATTCGACAGGTCGGGTTCGACGGTCCAGTCGACCGCCCGGATCGGCCCGGGCGACACGCGCCAGACGTTCGCCTCGGAGGTGTCGACCTCGACGCCGGCGGTCGCCAGCATCTCGACGGTCATGTCGACGTGGGGAGTCGAGGGGACGGGCGGACCGACGTGGCGGATGACCAGCCCCTCGTCGAACCGGGCCGCCGACAACAGCAGACCCGATACGAACTGCGACGACCCCGACGCGTCGATGGTGACCTCGCCACCGCGCACGCGGCCGGTGCCGTCGATCGTGAATGGCAGCCGGTCGCCCTCGATCGCGACCCCGAGTCCGCGCAGGGCGTCGAGGATCGTGGTCTGGGGCCGGACCCGGGCCTGCGGGTCGCCGTCGAAGCGGACCCGGCCGGCGGCCAGCGCACCGAGCGGCGGCAGGAACCGCATCACCGTGCCGGCGAGACCGCAGTCGATGTCCGCGCCGTGCAGCGGCCCGGGGACGAGGGAGACGGTGGTCTCGGACGCGGGGTCGATGCGCACCTGCACACCGAGTGCCTCCAGGGCTCCCAGCATCAGGTTGGTGTCTCGGCTGCGGAGGGTTCCGCGGACGGTCGACGGGCCGTCGGCGAGCGCGGCGAGGACCAGCGCGCGGTTGGTGATGGACTTGGAACCGGGCAGCTCGACGGTGGCATCCAAGCCGCTCGCGCAGGTGGGCGCGTTCCAGGAACTCATGCGGTCCAGTTTGTCATGCCCGGTCCGGCCGGTTTCATCACCGCCGATGCCCTCCGGCTAGCGGGTGTCCTTGCGCAACGGGTGATCGGCGGGGATCTCCACGACGATGATCGTGCGCCCGTCGGGGTCCTCGGCGCGCATCTCGATCAGGCCCCACGGCTCGGACCGCGGCTCACGCTTGACCGTCACCCCGCGATCGCGGAACTGCTTCTCGGTGGCCTCGGCGTCGCGGACCTGCAACCAGAGCACCGCGTTGCTCGTGGGGTCGGGGGCGTCGGTCTTCATGTGCGACGAGATCTCGATGAGCCCGTTGCCGGCGAAGAACACGATGCCGCCGGGATACTCCCGATGGATCGGGAGGCCCAACTGGTCACGGTAGAAGGCCTGCAGACGTTCGGGATCTGCCGAGAGCAGGAGCACCCGGCTGGACAAGACCTCCATCTACTGCCCCTCGGTGCTTCCGGCGGAGCCGCCCACGGCGTGGCCCCGGTTGTGGTCGGCGTGACCGGCGGCCTCGTACGCCGCGCGTTCGCGCGCCAGGCGATCGGTCTCGCCGATCGGCGTCGCATCACCGAAGGCGAAGGCCGACGCGTGCGGCCACTCGTGGGGCACGTCGGGGTCGACGATGAGATCGTCGGGCACCGGTTCCTCGGGGTCGAGTCGAGAGGACATGCCTCCCACGATAGGCCGAATCGGCGGGCGGAGAGGCCAGGAGCGAGCGACTCGTCGGCAGATGTCGCCGATCGTGGCGGCTGCCGACACGTTCGCCGACACCTGGCCCGGCCGCGGGCTCACGAACCGCAAGGTCGGGTTTACCGCGTCGTTGGGACGGGTCGTGCGATCCGAAACCTGAACACGGACTGGTCGACCGTCAGGATCGCGTCTGCAAGAGACCGGCCGAATCTGTCTTGTGCTGGCACCGGCAGGTCCGTGGAGATGCGCGTCGGGGGGAAGGAGTCGCCGGGAGGGTTCCAAACCGGAGTCTCGATCGAGAACTGAGTGCCGGCCGGTGCAGGGATAGACACGACGCTGTAGCCAGTCGATGGCCATTGCTCGAATCGGTAGGCACTGAACGACGAATCCTCTGCAAATTCGAACTCGGCACCCTTTTCCAGCACGACGGTCATAGTTCTCCTGTCTCGAACTCCACGTGCGCCCACACCTCTGACCCGCGCACTCGATGGAACGTACTGCACCGTTGTGACAGCGCCTCGGCGTGGGGCGTGGGCGTGAGCGCTGACTGCCACACTTCTAAACCGCGAGAAGAGGACGGCTGTGGATGACACATGTAACAGCAGACGCAAGTTCAGCGAATCAGCGGTCGAATGTCGGTGCCGTGTGATGGTGTCTGACTGTTTGCTGACTAGTTAAGGTGCGTGAAAATGGCCCAGCTGAGTTCCAAGGTCAAAGAGAAGAATGCGGCGAAGTGGGAGAATTCGCTGCAGGGGAAGGATCTCTATCCAGGGGAAGTCGTGTGGGCATTCGTAAACGCGCGCCGGATGAAGCCAGTGACCCAAGGTGCTGCGATCACCAACGCGCGGATCATCGGATTCCTGACCAACCAAGCGGACTCGAAGCATCGAGTGCCGTTGGAAGTATCCGCAGATCAGATCCGCGGGCTCGACTTCGAGGGCAAAAATTTGCACATGCGTGTGCACACAGACGTGGGCGAGGTTGACTTCGGTCCGTTGGACAAGACAGAGGTCGAGTTCGCAAAGTACTACGCCGACTACCTCTGGCGGAGCGGCGTTGCGCCAGAGGTGCGTGAGGGCCAGAAAGCTGCACAACTCGAGGAAGCGGCAGAGGCTGCTGCGGCAGCAGAGGAGCGCGCCGCCCAAGCCGCGCTGGATGCGGAAGTGCGAGACCGTCGCAACCAAGTTCGCGTCATTGGGCCGGACATGAAGGACAAGTGGTGGGACGCCATTGCCCGTCATTCGCATGACAACGAAATGCCTTGGTTCATCATCAACGGTGGGTCGGCGGGTCGCCTCGTAGCGTTCGAGGACCGGTTGCTCATCTCTAAGACTGGTGGCATGACTTCGTTCATGGCTGGCTCCCTCGGTGGTGGCCGAGAGACCATTTTCCCGTACGCAGAGATAACGAACATTGAATTCAATGGCGGGTTCGCGACAGGGGTGCTCGAGGTACTCACGCCTAGCTACCAGGGCACTGGAAACCACGACTACTGGCGCTCGTCCAGTAAGGGGCGAAACAAAGCTCATGATGATCCGTGGACTCTCTCTAACTGCCTTCCAATTGCGAAAGCGCTGTACCAAGAAGCGCAACCGCTGCTAAATGAGATGCAGCGCAAAATTGCTGATGCAAAGCGTCCGCAGGTAATCGTCCAGCATGCGCCAGCGCCAACAACCGTGAGCGAAAGCAGCGGTGGTTTGGCGCACGAGTTGGAGAGGCTGGCCGATATGCATCAGCGCGGTCTCCTCGACGCGGACGAATTCAAGGCTGCGAAGATGGCCGCGATCGCCAAGATGTCGTGACTAGCGGCGTTTCGCGGCTGGGATGAGACCTACGGCCAGCACGATCTCCTCGTAGGAGTTTGGCCGGCCGTTGTCAGTGCCTTGCTGAATTGGTGAAGAACGGGGCCGTCCCTGGAGGGTCGCAAAAGGGACCAGATCGCGCGCCTGCTGCGACCGAACCGCAAGGTCCGGGTTGTACCGTCAAGATGTCGGGATCAGCTCTCCATCGTCCGAAAGCGGCAGGATCATGACCGCCACCGAGCATCGCACCGAGCACCGTGACTTCGCCTCACCAGACGAGGTCCGCACCTTCGGCCACGGCCGGATGAACGTGCTCAACGTCGGGGATTTCGAGATCGGCCGGCTGGAGTTGCAGCCCGGCTGGCGATGGTCGGTCGACGTGAAACCGATCGCCGGCACCGAACTCTGCGAGGCCCCGCATTTCCAGTACCACGTGTCCGGGGTGCTGCACATCGTGATGGCCGACGGCACCGAGTTCGACGCCGGGCCCGGGCAGATCACGTCGCTGCCGTCCGGACACGATGCCTGGGTGGTCGGCGACGAGCCTGTGGTCACCGTCGACTTCTACGGCGCGAGCAACTACGCGAAGGCGGCCAGCGACTGACGTCGCGGGCTCACGAACCGCGCCGCGAGAACCCACCGTCGGTGTAGCCGTCCCAGGTCTCGAACACCCGCATCACCTTGGGATCACCGAGGCTCTTGATGTGGTCGCAGAGGTCCTTCGGGGTCGACGGGTTGGTCACGATGAACTGGTGGAGCGACGCGTCGTGATCGGCGAGGTAGCGCAGGGTCTCCGGCGGGGTGTCGGGGTCGGCGGCCGCGAGGGCGTCCCGCGGGTCGAACGCCGGTGCCCGGACGCCGTCGGAGGCCGAGACCGTGGGTTCGCCGACGACCGCGATGTCCCCGGTGTTGTGGTAGTCGACCGGATCGGACGACACGCTGCGGGTGTTGAGCAGCAGGTTCAGCAGGATCGCGGTGATGGCGCCGGCCGAGATGCCCGAGTGGAAGATGGTCTGGAACCAGTCCGGGAACTGCGAGTACATGTCGAGCACGACGTCGACCGGGGCATCGCCGAGAGCACGGTCGGTGTAGTAGATCTTCGCCTCGGTCAGCATCGCAACGCCCACCGAGATCGCGACGACGAGCACGTTGACGTTGTTGAACTTCACCTTGGTGAGGGTCCGGATGCCGCTGGCCGCGACCATGCCGAACAGTGCCACACCGGCGCCGCCGAGCACCGGGAGCGGGATGCCCTCGACGACCGCCGCCATCTTCGGCAGCAGACCGAGGACCACCAGGATGATGCCGGCACAGGTCGCCACGTGGCGCGTGCGGACGCCGGTGATGGCGACGAGGCCGACGTTCTGTGCGAACGCCGTGTACGGGAACGTGTTGAAGATGCCGCCGAGGACGGTGCCGAGTCCGTCGGCGCGCATGCCGTCGGCCAGGCGGCGCGGGGTGATCTTCTCGTCGACGATCTCACCGACCGCGACGATATCGCCCGTGGTCTCGGTCATGATCACCACGCCGACGATGATCAGCGAGATGATCGCGCTGATCTCGAAGGTCGGCGCGCCGAACTGGAACGGCTGCGGCACACCCACCCACGGGTATTCGCCGACCTTGTCCCAGTGGGTCATCCCGAACGGGATGGACACGAGCGTGCCGATCGCCAGGCCGAGGAGGATGGAGACACGGCGGACGGCGTCGGGAGCGAAACGCTCGATGGCGACGATGATCGCCAGGGTGAGGAAGCCGAAGCCGATGTTCTTCGGGTCGCCGAAGTCGGGGCCGGAGGCGGTGCCGCCGCCGAACCAGCCGGCCGCCACCCGCATCAGCGAGACGCCGATGATCAGGATGATCGTGCCGGTGACCAGCGGCGGAAAGAATCGGATGAGCCGCCCGACGATCGGTGCCACCGCGATCATGAACACGCCGCACGCGATCACCGAACCGTAGATGGCGGTGATGCCGTAGCTGGTGCCGATGGTAATCATCGGGCCGACGGCGGCGAAGGTCACGCCCTGCATCAGCGGG
Source organism: Gordonia sp. C13 (assembly GCF_023218005.1). Classification (NCBI taxonomy): domain Bacteria; kingdom Bacillati; phylum Actinomycetota; class Actinomycetes; order Mycobacteriales; family Gordoniaceae; genus Gordonia; species Gordonia sp. C13. The sequence continues at coordinate 76,423 of NZ_JALPSY010000012.1, read as the reverse complement.
AGCCGGACGCCGAACCGCCAGAACCCGACGGCCTGCAGGATCGTCGCGATACCGGCGACGAACAGGTCGGCCATGATCAGGTGGACGATGTCGCCCTGCTGTAGCTGCCCGGCCCCGACCATCGCGCCGCCGACGATCAGCGGGACCGCGACCGCACCCGCGTACATCGCGAGCACGTGCTGGAAGCCGAGCGGGAACAGTTTGACAAACGGCGGGATCTCGTCGACCGGACGCGCACCGGTCTTCCCGTTCTTCACGACATCGAGTACCGACATGCCTGGTTTTCTACGGACCCGAGGTTTCCGCGAAGGCGCGTCCGTGTGTCGGCGGTGTTTCCGCGAAGATATATCGGTGACCCCATCCTCGATTCGCCGCAGCGCGGGCATCCTGTTGTTCCGACGCACCGGACCAGACGGCGTCGAAGTACTCATCGCCCACCCCGGCGGCCCGATCTGGGCGCGCAAGCCGGACGAGGGGTCGTGGTCGATCCCGAAGGGATTGCTCGACGCCGACGAGTCGGCCTGGGACGCCGCGCGTCGTGAGTACCTCGAAGAGATCGGCAGCCCGGTGCCCGACGGCCCGCACATCGACCTCGGCGACGTGAAACTCAAGAGCGGGAAAACCGTCATCGGCTTCGGCGTGGAGGGCGATCTCGACGTGACGACCGTCGTCTCCAACACCTTCGAGATGGCGTGGCCGCCGCGGTCGGGCCGCATGCAATCGTTCCCGGAGATCGACCGCGCCGAGTGGTTCGACCCGGAGACCGCGAAGAAGAAACTCAACCCCGCTCAGGCGGCGTTCGTCGACCGGCTGCTCCAGGCGCTACCCGACGCCGGGTGATCGACGATCCCGCCTGTCGGATTCCTTCCCGCCGATCGAGCTCGGTAGGCGGGAAGGAAATCACCATGCGGATGCGGGGCCGTCGACCTACTCGGCCATCGGACGGAGGAACGGTGCCACCCAGTCGGGTGTCACGTCGGAAGTGATCGCCGCGGCGGTCGCATCGTCGACGTCGACGAGCGAGTAGTGCTCGGAACCGGCGGCCGTCGCGAGGATCAGCGTGCTCACTCCGGCACGGCGTTGGAAGACCGATGACCGGCTCGCCCAGCCGATCACGCCGGCGCGGTCGACGACGATCCGCTGCCGGGCGACCGTCGGGGGAGCGATGACCACCGACCGGGCGGTGAGACGGTGACCGAGGTGCCGGGCCCGGACCATGCCGAGACCGATCGAACCCGCGAGCGCGAGCACACCCACGGCGATCCAACCGACCGGGATCGCGCCGCCGATGACCGCGATCGAGATCCCGACGAGGATCACCAGACCCGAGAGGAAGCCCCGGTTCAGGCGGCGGATGCGGGCGACGCGGCCGTGTCCGGTCAACGCGGTTGTCAGTTCGGACCGCTCGTGGGTGACGAGGTCGGCGACCCGCATCGCCTCGGACATCGGGGCCGGCGGCAGCAGCAGCGGGTGTTTGGTAGCACCGGTCGCGATCGCCTGCAGACGGGCACCCTTCAGCGGTCGCATGAGGATCGGTTCGGTCAGGTGGCTGCCGCGGATGCGCTTCTCGTCGAAGCTGATCGAGTTGGTGGTGAGCAGTCCGCGTTCGGTGCGCAGGGTCCCGTCGGGATGTCGGGTGAGGCGGAAGTCCCAGTAGCTCAGGACATATCCGATCACCGACAGGACGGCGCCGATGAGGATCACGGCCACCACGGCCACGGCGATGACCAGTGCGAGCGGGATCGACCGCACGGTGTCGAAGGCGTCGCGTGCGAGGCCGACCCCCTCGTCGAACATGCCTGCGTCGTTGGCGATCTGGACCCCGACGCCGGCGACCGCGGCGGCGATCGCGAGACCGCCCATCGAGAACGGTGAGTACCGCAGCCAGGCGTTCTGGAAGCTGGTGAGCACCTCGGGTGCGGCCGTCGGCATCTCGGCAGCGAACTGCTCCTCCGACGCTGCTGCCGCAGACCGGGTTCCGGCCGTCGGCATCAGGTTGTCGTGCAGGGCGCGCGCCTCGGGGAGGGTGACGGCGCGGAGTTTGACCTGCGACGCCTGTTCGTCGCCGCCGGTGCCGATGGTGACCTTCTGCAGGTTCAGTACGCGGTGGACGAGTGAGGCGGTGAGGTCGACGCTGCGGATCCGGTCGCGGCGGGCGGTGGCGACCTTCTTGGTGACCAGCCCGCTCCGGACCCGGACGTGTTCTGCGGTCACCTGATAGAAGGTGGTCAGCCACGGCACCACCGTCACCAGGGGCACGAGCACGACGGTGGCGAGAAGCGTCACCAGGGGCGCGCTCCGCCCGGCGAAGACCAGTGCGATGAGGACCGGAACCAGCGACGGGAGCGATTCGACGACGGTCACCGCCATCATCCACGGGGACAGTCGATGCCATTCGTCCGGTGCGTCGATGTGCAGGCCCGACGCCGGGGTGGCCGGCGGCACCGCACCGGGTTGCGGCTCAGGTCGCGTCATCGGTGAACGCCTGGGTGCGGATGGTCAGGTCGGATGCGGTCGCGCGGGCGAGTTCGGCGTCGAGCCCCTCGATGTGGATCGTGCCCGCCGACGACGCCGTGGTCACCGTGAGCTTCCCCAGTTTCAGCAACTGTTCCAGGGGACCGGCCTCGGTGTCGACGATCTGGATACGTGCGATCGGGATGATCACCCGGTGCCGGACGAACCAGCCCGATTGGGCGTACACCGCATCCTCGCTGACCTCCCAGCGGTGAAAGCGATACCGCCACAACGGGACCACCGCCGTGTAGAACACGGTCAGCAGGGCCAGGGCTATCGCGGCGAGCGTTGCACCCCACCGTGCGTCGGGTACGACGACCGCGACCACGATGGCCGCGATGGTCGCCGGTACGCCCAGGATCAACGGACCGATGCGCCACAGGGTCTTGGCGCGTGGATCGACCTGGTTGACCGGCTCACGCAGGGTGGGATGCAGCGGATTGTCGGGAGCGGGTACGGATTCCATTGCGATCAGTCTATGGCCGCCCCCGCCGCCGACTGCGGCAATCGCGTGTCGCTTCTAGGTGATCGTGACGCCACCGTCGACCGCGAGGGTCTGGCCGGTGACGTAACCGGCGGCCGCCGACGCCAGCCAGATCGCGGTGGCGGCGAGCTCTTCGCCGTGACCGGTGCGGCCCAGGACGACCCGCGGCATCTGCGAGTCGAGGTAACCGGGCTGGTAGGTGTCGGTCATCTCGCTCTCGAAGAAACCGGGGGCGATGGCGTTGACCCGGATTCCCTTGCGCGAACCCCACTGCTGGGCCAGGTCCCGGGTGAGACCGATGACGCCGGCCTTGCTCGCGGCGTAGGCGGCCTGCGGGAGCCCGGCGGTGGTGATGCCCAGGATCGACGAGATGTTGACGATCGCGCTGCCCGGTTGCATGACCCGCCCGCACGACTGCGCCATCCAGTAGGAGCCGTTGAGGTTGATGTCGATGACGTTCCGGAACTGCTCGGGCGTCTCACGGGTGGCGGGGTAGGCGGTGCCGACGCCGGCGTTGTTGATGAGGACGTCGACCTTGCCGAAGGTCTCCATCGCGGCGTCGACGACGCGCTGGCACTGCTCGGGGTCGGAGACGTCGGCGGGAACGACGAGAGCCTTGCGGCCCAGCGCTTCCACGGCGGCGGCGGTGTCGGCGAGCTTCTCCGCCCGGCGCGCGGCGAGCACCACGTCGGCGCCGGCCTCGGCGAAGCCGCGGGCGAAGGAGACACCGAGTCCCGACGAAGCGCCGGTCACGATGACCACCTTGCCGGTGGTGTCGAACAGATCCATCACGGACATCGTTGTCTCCCTTGCATGTTCCTACGTGACACGGCGCATCGGCGCCGCGTCGTGATCGGTGGTGAGGTCAGAACCAGGACGGTTCGACGTCGAGGGTGGTGCGGTCCAGAGCGGTCAGGAGGTCGAGCTGCGGACCGGTCTTCGGTAGTTCATACCGGAAGAAGTACTGGGCCGCTGCACGTTTGCCGTCGTAGAAGTCGCCGGTCCGGCCGTCCGCGGCGAGGAGTTGTTCGAGCCACATCCAGGCGACGACGATGTGGCCGGTGGCCTCGAGATAGAGCGTGGCGTTGGCGAGCGCGAGCTTCGGGTCTCCCGACGACCAGATGTGCGCGGTCACCTTGACGAGCCGGTCGACGGTCGACTGCAGGGTCTCGGCGTACCCGGCGGCGGCCGGCACCTCGCGTGCACGTGCGACGGTCGCGCCGATCGTCTCGGCGAGCAGTGCGAGGCCGGCACCGCCCTGCATGATCACCTTGCGGCCCAGCAGGTCGAGGCCGTGGATGCCTTGTGCCCCTTCGTGGATGGGGTTGAGGCGGTTGTCGCGGTAGTACTGCTCGACGTCGAACTCGCGGGTGTAGCCGTAGCCGCCGTGCACCTGGATCGCCAGGCTGTTGGCCTCCAGACACCACTGCGACGGCCAGCTCTTGGCGATCGGGGTCAGTACCTCGAGCAGCAGGTCGATGCGGGCGCGTTCCTCGGCGTCGGCGGTCGTCGCCGCCTGGTCGACGAGGACGCTGCAGTACAGCTCGAAGGCGAGTGCGCCTTCGACGTAGGACTTCTGGGCCAACAGCATGCGCCGGACGTCGGCGTGCTCGATGATCGGCACCGGCTTCGACGACGGGTCCTTCTGGTCGACGGGGCGGCCCTGCGTGCGCACCTTCGCATACTCCAGCGACGCCTGGTACCCGGCGTAACCCAGTGCGGTGGCGAGGAATCCGACGCCGATGCGTGCCTCGTTCATCATGTGGAACATGTAGGAGAGGCCACGGTGCTCCTCGCCGACCAGGTACCCGACAGCGCCGGGAGCGGAGCGAGCGGGCTGAGTGTCCACAGCACCGGGCGTGGGGTCGGGCGAGAAGGTGCCGTCGCCGAAGTTGAGCAGGCAGTTGGTGGTGGCCCGGTTGCCCATCTTGTGGTTGAGGCCCACCAGGGCGATGTCGTTGCGGGTGCCGTCCGGCAGGAACTTCGGGACGATGAACAGCGAGATCCCCTTGACGCCGGGACCGCCGCCGGGGGCCTTCGCCAGCACGAGATGCACGATGTTCTCGGTGAGTTCGTGGTCGCCGGCCGAGATCCACATCTTGGTCCCGGTGATCCGGTAGGTGCCGTCACCGGCCGGTTCGGCCTTGGTGGTGATGTCGGCCAGCGACGACCCCGCCTGCGGTTCGGACAGGCACATCGTGCCGGAGAAGCGGCCCTCGACGAGCGGGCGGACCCAGGTGTCGCGTTGTTCGGCGGTCGCGTACGCGGCCAGCAGGTTGGCGTTGCCGACCGTGAGGAAGCTGTAGGACGACATGGCCGCGTTCGCCGCCTGGAACCACACCGCGGACGCCTGCCGGATGACGGTCGGCAACTGCATGCCGCCGAGTTCCTCGTCGAAGGAGGCGGCGATGAGGCCGGCCTTGCGGAACTCGGCGAGGCCCGACACCACCTCGTCGGGGAGGACGACCTTGCCGTCGGCACCGATGTAGGGCTCGTTGGCGTCGCCGATCTTGTTGGCCGGGGCGAAGCACTTCATGGCGATGTCGGTGCTGAGTTCGAGGACGGCGTCGAACGTCTCGCGCGAGTGCGCCGCGAATCGGTCTCGTGAGGTCAGGGCCTCGACGTCGAGCCATTCGTACAGCAGGAACTCGAGGTCCCGCCGGGACATGGGTGTGGCCATCGCACTTCCTCGTGATCGGACCGCCGTTGTCGTGCCCGTCTCAGGGGCACCCGTTCATCATGCATCTACCGATCGTCCGCTCGGTATCCGACCCTCGATCGAGGAGTCACGTGCACGCGGTTCAGCAATGTACAGATGGTTGTCACGAGTGTCACACCTTGTCACTTTTCCTTGTCATGGTGCGCGGTCCCGTGATGGACTACGGACGATTCACGATCGTGAATAACATCGGTTATGGCGTGAAGATGCAGGTCGCGGGGACGGTGCCATTCGGCGGGGGTGGCATCGTCCCGACCTGCCCGTGCTCAAAGTGCGCCTCCTCTTGTCAGGGAGCCGACGGGTGTGCCGGCCCGCATGGACTGGAGCGACTTTGATACAACCGTGTGATGCAGGTAACAAACGTCTCACTGTGAGACGGCTGACCAAGTCGCCGGTCTGCCGACGACAAAACGAGGGCCCGTGATGCGGGCCCTCGGTGGGAATGTGCAGGTGAGGTGTGGTTATTCGGCCGACGCGTAGGAGCCGGACGGCGTGAGCGGATCGTTGAGACGCTGCGCGTACTGGTCGAAGTACACCCTGGCGATGAGTTCGCGACGGCTCCGGACCCCGGCCTTGTCGAAGATCGACTTCAGGTGATCCTGCACCGTGTACGCGGATACGTGCAGGGTCGCGGCGATGTCCTTGGTGGCGACGTTCTGCAACACCATCTGGGTCACGTCACGCTCACGGGCGGTGAGGCCGAAGGCCTCGACGACGAGCGGGATGATCTCCGGCGGGCGCGCCTCCTCGATCGTGATGACGACCTCTCCGGGCCGGCCGTCGACCGAGGACAGCGGGGACGCGTTGATGACGAGCCACATCCCCGATCTGCCGCGGACCCGCAGGCGCGGCGGTACCTGCGTCTCGCCGGCACCGTAGCGTCGTGCGGCGCCGATCAGGCCGTAGATGGGGTTCACGGCCGCCGCACTGTTCGGTCCCGCCGCGAGGTCTTCGATGCGCTCTTGACTGCCGGCGCTCATCTGCACGATCTCGTTGTTGCGATCGATGATCAGGACGGCGGGCCCGTTGTTGATCGAGGGCCGTTGTTCGGCGACGACCGTGCTGAGCAACCCGATCCGAACCCCGTGTGCGAGTGTCTGGGACAGCGAACCGAGGAAGTCGATCTCGTCCTCGGTGAACGGGCGGCACCCCGCGCCGCTGCGGAACATCGCGATCCCGGCCCACACCCGATCCCCGTCGCGGAGCACGACGCGCGCCTCGTCGTGGAAGCAGTACTCCGGGATCATGAGCCGCGTCATGCGTTCGGACTGCTGGGTCCGACCTCGGGTCAGGAGATTGAGGCCGACGGCATCGCGCTTCTGCGCCACCAGTTCTCGGTAACTGGACGGTTCGACCTGCCCATACTCGAGAAGCCCCCATTCCGGATCCTTGTGATCCTGACCGAGCAGGTCCCCGTACTTCCGGGCCGAGGTCAGCATGACCGTGTTGGGGTCGAAGGTGCCGATGCAGGCGGCATCGATGGGTACCGCACGACGCAACGACTCCACGGTTTCGGCGAAGAAGTCGTCGAGGCCGAGACCGGCGTGCGCCACGACTTCGATGTCGCGGCGCACGCGCTCGGCGGTCAGGCTCGATGTCATCTGGCAATCATGTTCCTGAGCTGCACCGATGTCTATCCCACAAAGCTGGGATCATCCACCCGGAGGACCCCGCTCGGGTCGTGACGGCGGCGGATCGTCTCCAGCCGCACCCGCTGTTCGGGCGTCCAGAGCTGCTCGCGTCCGGCGGCGTCGAGTCCGCAGAAGTTCAGCAGTGCACCGGCCGACCACGGCGCGACGGCCCGGGTGACCGCGGCCAGATGTGCGCCGACCTGGTCGCCGAGGGGACCGGCAGGCACGCCGATCGCGACGACGTTGAAGGCACCGTGGCGTCCGGCGACCGCGTTGGGTACGCGCTGCGGTTGCGTCAGCGCACCGCCCATCAGGCGGACCTCGACGATGGCCAGGGGGCTCGCGACGTGCGGTCCGGCGACCTCGAGAAGGGCATCGACGGCCGACGCCGGGAACTCGCGCAGGATGCTGCCGCGTTCGGCGGAGGGCATCGGGCCGGGCGGGTCCATGTGCACGGCGTCGAGAGCGGCGGTCGGGAGCACGTCGATGTTCTCGAGCAGGATGGGGCCGGCCGAGCGCATCGGGGCGAGAAGCGCTGCCGCGGTGGCCGGGTCGCCGGTGTGGGTGTAGCGGACGTGCACCGCGAGCTGGCCCTGCAACGGGGCCGGCAGGTTGGGGTCCGGCGGAAGGCGCAGGATCGCGACCGAGGTGCCGGCCTCCTCCGGCAGGGTCGGCGCCCACTCACGCCAGGTGTGGAGCACGTCGGCCGCCGCCGAGCCGGCGAAGAAGATGCCGCCGCCGTAGACGGTGGGGAGCTCGAAGAGTTCGAACTCGATGGCGGTGACGATGCCGAAGCCGTCGCGTCCGCCCAGGATCGCCCAGTACAGGTCCGAACCGGCCGAGGGGTCGACCGTTCGGATGATCCCATCCGCCGTCACCAGCTCGATCGACCGCACATGATCTGCGGCCCAACCGAATCGGCGTCCGAGCGGGCTGAGCCCGCCGCCGAGGTGGTAGCCGACCACGCCGACCGAGGACGACGAGCCGACCAGGCCGGTCAGTCCGTGAGGCGCGGTCGCCGCGGCGAGGTCACGCCAGCGGACACCGGCGCCGACGCGGGCGGTCCTGGTGACCGGGTCGACGACGATGTCGGTCATCCGCGAGGTGGTGACGACGACCGTGCCGCGGCCCTCGATCGGGGCCCCGTGTCCGGTGGCCCGGGCACCGACCCGCAGTCCGTTGGCCCGCGCGTATCGCACTGCGGCGGCGACGTCTTCGGCGCCGGTCGCGCCGACGACGACCTGCGCGGCCGGGATGGCCACCAGGTTGAAGCCGGTCAGTTCGGCGGTGTAACCGTCGTCGGTCGGTGTCAGGACGGGTCCTGCGACGGCGGTGACGAGGGCGTCGAGGTCGGTGAAGTCGATCGGTTCGGAGGTGATGGACACGGTGTGGTTCCTTCGCGGTTCGGTGGTCGGAGCGGACGGTGAAGCGGGGTCGGGTGCGGTCTTCGGCACCGCGGTTCCCGATGTGTTCATGGCACTCAGAGTCGCTGAGCACCTTTTGTTCCCGCTATCCCTCGAACGCCGGAAAAGTCGCGGCGGAACCTCTGGAACCGGTGCGCCCCCAGTTTTCTGGGAGTCCGGTCGGCAGGTTCTGGGTCAGACGCTGAGCGCGCGGTAGACCGCGGTCTCGAAGTCGAGGTACCCGCCCATGGAGGTCGGGTCGGCGAAGGGGAGGATCTGGGTGGCCCAGACGCCGCCGATCTTGTCGACCGGATCGATCCAGTAGTAGAGATTTCCCAGGCCGGCCCAGGACTGGGAGCCGGCCGGTCTGCCGGTGGGCACGTCGACGTCGTTGATCATGAAGGCGTAGGACCAGGATTTCGGTGTGCCGGGGAAGAATTCGGCGTCGTTGGACAGTTCCGGCATCACCCCGGGCAGCTTCTTCACCGTCAGGTCGCCGATGTGGTTCCGCAACGCCAACTCGACGACCTCGGGTCGGAGGACCTGGTCTCCGGAGTCGGATTCGCCGTCCCGCAACCACATCCGCAGGAACCGGAGGTAGTCGGGGACCGTCGAGTACAGACCCTGCCCGCCCATGTGGACCTCGGGGTCGCGGGTTCGCTCCCATTGGGGATCTGCGATGAGGGTGTTGCCGCGGCGGTGGTGCATGATCGCGCGACGGTGCCGGGTGTCGCCGGAGAGCGTGAATGCGGTGTCGGACATGCCGAGTGGCGACAACACGCGATCGCTCATCACGTCACCGAGGCGGCGGCCGGTGATGCCTTCGATGACCTGGCCGACCCAGTCGATGTTGGAGCCGTACTCCCACGCGGTGCCCGGATCGAACAGGAGCGGTGTGCGCAGTGCGGCGTGCGTCGACTCGGACATCGGCGGTTGCCGGTGCTCGGTTTCGAGTCGGTGGTAGGTCTCGTCGAAGAAGGAGTAGCCGAAACCCGCTGTGTGGGTGAGGAGTTGGTGGGTGGTGACGGCGGAGGCGGGTGGGCGCAGCCGTGGGTTGCCGTCGTCGTCGAATCCCTCGATCACCTCCAGGTCGGCGATGGCCGGGGCGTACTCGCTCGCCGGTGCGTGCAGGTCGAGCCGCCTCTCGCCGACGAGCTGGAGCGCGACTGTCGCGGTGATCGCCTTGGTCATGGAGAACAGGGCGAACACCGAGTCGGTGGTCATCGCATGATCGGCGTCGGAGGCCCTGAGCCCGACCGCCTCGAGGTAGACGGTCCGCTGGTCCGTGGTGACCCCGGCAACGACACCGGGCACCCGGGGTTCGCCGGTTGTCCGCTCGCGCAGGACCTTCCCCGCCTCCTCCGCGATCCGCTTCGGGTCCACGGTGTCGAGATCGGCGATACTCATGCGACGCCTCCTGGGCTCGAAGAGTGTTGCACATCACACTCTATCCGCGAGGTCGGCGTCAGTCGCGGGTCACGCGGGGTTTCCGGCTCCCACGAACGCGCCGAGCCGATCGATCGCGAGAGCGAGATCCTCCGTCGACGCCGCGTAGGACAGCCGGACGAAGCGATCGGCACCGGCGACCCCGAAATCCTTGCCCGGTGTGAGGGCGACGTGTGCCTCGCGAAGGGCGCGGTCGCAGAATTCCGCCGAACTCAGCCCGGTCGAACTCACGTCGATGTAGACGTAGAACGCCCCGTCGGGGACCACCGGTACGTCGAGCCCGATGCGCGCGAGCCCGTCGATGACGAGGTGCCGGCGACGTGCGAACTCGCGCCGGTTGTCCTCGGCGACGGCCAGGGACTCCGGGGTGAAGCAGGCCAGCGCCGCGTACTGGGACGGGGTCGGCGGGCATACATAGAAGTTCTGTGCGAGGCGTTCGATGACCCCGATCAACTCGTCGGGGACGATGCACCAGCCGAGACGCCAGCCGGTCATGCCGAAATACTTGGAGAAGCTGTTGATCACGACCGTCTCGGCCGTACCCGGGGTGTCGGTGGCGAGGATACTCCGCGGGGCGCGTCCGTCCGCACCGGGGTCGGACAGCCCGAGGTAGATCTCGTCGACGATGGACCAGCCGCCGCGCGCTGCGACGAGATCGGTCATCGCGACCAATTCGTCGTACGGCATCGAGGTGCCGGTGGGATTCGACGGGGTGGCGACGATGACACCGCGTGTGGTGTCGGTCCAGGACCTCTCGACGTCATCGGTCGTCAGCTGGAAGCGTGATTCCGCGGTGGTCTCGATCAGGTCGACCTGCGCACCGAAGGCGTGGGCGAACTGGCGGTTGCACGGGTACGACGGATCTCCGATGAGCACTCTGTCGCCGGGATCGATGAGTGCGGCGCACGCCATGAGCAGCGCGGCCGAGGCGCCGGAGGTGACCGCGACCCGTCGAGGGTCGACATCCGCGCCGAAATGGTGCCCGTAGAAGTCCGCGATCGCGGCCCGCAACTCCGGGAGACCGAGTGCGCCGGTGTACGCGAGCGGCCGGCCGTCGCTGACCTCACGGGCTGCCGCGAGAACCGCAGGGGGCGGTCCGAAGTCGGGTTCGCCGATGTTGAGCTTCACCACGTGGTGGCCCTGCGCCTCCAGCTCGGCCGCGTTCCGCGCGAACTCCATCGCGTAGAACGGGGCGATCCCTTCGGCTCGTCGGGAGATCTTCATGGATCACATTGTGCGCGCCGCCGCGACACGCCCCGAGGCCCGGGCAGGCAGGATGTGGGGATGCCCATCCCTGACTTCATCCGTGACCTGCGTGCCCAGGTCGGTCATCGCGAGCTCTGGCTGTCGGGTGTCAGTGTGGTCGTCCGCGACGCCGACGGCCGTCTGCTGCTCACCCGCCGCGTCGACAACGGACAGTGGGCGGTCGTGTCCGGGGTGCTGGAACCCGGTGAGGAGCCTGCCCGCGCGGCGCTGCGCGAGGTCGCCGAGGAGACGGCCGTGACCGCCGAGATCATCCGCCTGACCAGTATCGACGTAACCCCGCTGATCACCTATCCCAACGGGGATCAGACGCGCTACCTCGACGTCTGCTTCCTCGCGCGGTACGTCGACGGCGAACCGCATGCGGCCGACGACGAGAACTCCGACGTCGCCTGGTTCGCGTCCGACGATCTGCCCGACGACCTCACCGACACCTCGCGCCTACGGATCTCCAAGGCCCTGAGCGGCAATCCCGAGGCCTGGTTCCGGCGCTAGGGACGGGTCTCAGGGATGTCCCTGAACTTCGCCCCATATACCGGCTGACCTGTGGCTTTTGGTGGGGTGCCGGCGGAGACTCGGGGCATGAGCACATCAACGAATTCGTCAACCACGTTCTGGAAGGTCCTCGGGATCATCGCGGTCGTCCTCATCGCGCTGGCGGTGATCGGACCGCTCCTCGAGGGGCTCTTCTGGATCGCCCTCATCGGACTGGCCCTCTACGGCGGGTACATGCTGTTCCGCTCGAAGTCCAAGGACAATCACCCGACGCCGCTGTGACGCGGAGTCGGTGAGCGATCAGGGTCTCGGCAGCGGGTAGCAGGCCCACGGGGCGCAGATCTGCTCCGGGATCTCGATACCGGGCAATCCGGGGACCGTCGGGCGAGCAGGTGTCGTGGGGGCCTCCGACCGGGGTTCCGGCGTGGCCGGCCCGGCACCCGTCACCGTGACGCGGACCGGCGCCCCGGCGGTCGGGGTCATGTTGGTCAACGGCGGGTTGGTTCCCCAGAACTGCTCGCGGACGGAGCCCGGCGGCAGGGTGATGGTGGCGCAACCCCAATAGATGTCGTAGGTCTCGGTCGGGATCGTCGCGGACCCGGTCGGCTTCGGCGGGTTGCCCGCGGTGACCCGCATCGGCACATTCTTCGACGTGCCGGGTGATATGAGCGCGCCGAGTTCCTCAGGCGTCTGATAACCGAAGACCACGGCCGAGGCGGTGGGAGTGGAATTCGCCTTCACGCCGAAGATCTCGCAGCCGATGCGCTTGTTCGCATTGTTGGTGACCTCGAGAGTGATCGTGTTTCCGGACACCGACGGTGAGACGGTGACATCTCCCGGGGATGCCGAGGCGGACGGTGCGAGCGCGATGGTTGTCGCCGCCGCTGCGGCGAAAGCCATTCCGGCCGAGAGCTTTTGGATACGAGCGTTCGTGGGACGAGTGGTCATGACTGTCCTTGTCTCGCGGAGGTGACGCGGCCGCGTTCGGTGAATCGGTATCACGTGAATCCAGGGATTGCGGGTCGTCGCGTATTTCCTCGGTTCACGAAATGTGCCGTGGTGTCCGCGCGGTCTCGGCGTGGAATGTCCGGCGACGACCATTCTCACAGATTTCGACAATGTCGGCAGAGTCGGGGTCGCCCGAATCGCGCGTTCTCCCGAACCTTGATCAACGGTGGAAACGTCAGGGCGCGCCGGCCGGGATGCGGGGACGAGTGCGCGGCACGGAACGGCGGGGTTCGGGCGCGGAGACACCATGACCGTCCTCGAAGATCACCTCGACGCCCTCGCTCCACCGCCCGCCCCCGACGCCCCGATCGATCCGGTGCTGGGGCGCCCGCTGCGACCGGCACCGCCCGCGCGACCGACGTTCAACCCGGACTGGACACCTGCCCGTCATCGACTGCTGGACGGCTGGGTCGACGTGCAGGATCGGCTCCCCGACACCGGCGGAATCGTGGCCCGCGCCAAAGACCATCTCTGGGTCGGTGATCCGGAGATGGACGCTGTCGTGCAGATGTTCTGCAGACTCCCCCCGCGGAGCGGACGGCAGATGTTCGAAGACGCCCTCGACAACGGACTGGAGACCATCGACGATCCCCCGGAGGAACTCGTCGCGCTCTTCGAGCACATCGACAACCCGCCGCCCTGGATCACCAGGGAGCGCGTCGACCGGGGCGCGATCGTCGCAAACAGCGTGAGCCCGGCGGGCAAGGCGTCGCTGATCTTCCTCAACACCCTGGTCACCGTCCAGGGAGGCTCGGTGGGCGGCGCGGTCGGAACCATGGGTCGCATGCAGCGCAACATGGTCAACCGGTCGCTGGAGACCGCCGAGTTCTGGGTGCACCTGCCCGCCCCGGGGGTGCTCGACCGCTACGGCATCGCGTTCAAGAACGCCGTCCGGGTGCGGCTGATGCACGCGCAGGCGCGTGTCATGCTCCGTAAGAAGTGGGGGGGAGGAATGGGTCGCCCAGCACGGTGTGCCGATCTCCAATGCCGAGATGTCCGGCGGCATCGCGTCGTTCGGGGTCGCCAACCTCATGTACGACATCAACTACGGTCGTCATTACGACTACCGGGACCTGGAAGACCTCAACATCTTCTGGTCGTACATCGGTCACATCCTGGGTATTCGAGAGGCGATGATCCCGCGCACCTTCGGCGAAGCGGTGGAGCTCCTCGACTACGGCTATGCGGTGATGGAACCACCGTCGGAGTTCTCCGAGGCGCTCAACGACGTCTCCGAGATGATGCTCAATACGCTGATGGACAAGGTTCGGGTCCCGTTGATCGACACGCGGGTGAAGTCGGCGCTCCACCAGACCCTGCACGGCCTGCATTTCTTCATCGGTGGCACGTTCCTCGGCAAGCGCATCACCGGTACTCTCGAGCCGACCCGAATCGGACGTGTCGCACCGAAACTCATCACCGCGCAGGCGCGCCTGGCGAATCTGGACCGACGCATCCCCGGGTACTGGAAGCGGGCCGACAGGCGTCGCGCGAACGGCGACACCTACTGGGCCGTCATGCACGACGCCTTCACCAAGCTGGCCGCCGAGCAGGACGGCGGGCGCGGTCCCACCTTCGCCCACCACGACCAGAGGGTCGAGGCCCTGGGTACGACCGGCTGAGAGTCGCTGCGCCGCGCGTTTCTCCCGGTTAGTCTGGCGACGCAGGCCCACCGAACAGACCGGGGACACCATGCCGACGGTGATCGCGACCATCAGCCTCAAGGGCGGGGTCGGGAAGACCACGCTCACGGCGGGCCTCGCCGACTTCCTCGCGGGCGCCTTCGGTGAGAAGGTGCTCCTCGTCGACCTCGACGCCCAGACCAACCTCACCACGATGATGATCGAGGAGGGCTGGGAGGCCTGTAATGCGCGCGGGCACACCGTCGCAACCCTGTTCGCCGACGTCCTCGACGGCACCCACCGGTTCGACCTGGAGAGCACCGTCCAACGTGACGTCTCGTCGATCGACGGGGTCACGGGGATCGACCTCATACCGTCGTCGCTGGACCTGATCGACCTGCAGGAGGAGATGAGCGCGCGCCGCGTCGCCGCCGACGACCATCTCGCCGCCGTCGAGGTGCTCCGGGCTGCGTTGGCCCCCGCCATGTCCCGCTACGATTACGTCCTCGTCGACTGTCCGCCGAACGTCGGTCCATTCAGTCTCAACGGATTGTTCATGGCCGGTGGGTATCTCATCCCGACGATCCCGGACGTGTTGTCCACGTACGCGATTCCACACGTCCAGCGGCAGGTCGCCGACTTCGGTGCCGAGATCGGCCGTACCATCGTCGAACTCGGTGTCGTCATCACCAAGTACCGGGCGTCGTCGTCGCTGCACCGGGACACCGTCCACCGCCTCCGGCGCGATCCGACGATCCAGAACATCCTGCCCGCATATCTCCACGAGGCCAATGCGATCGGCGCGGCCGCAGATCACACGCGGTGGCCGAGTCTGCACGCCAAGTACGGCTATCACGGGCACTACGAACAGTTCCGCGATCTCACCCGCGCGGTGATGATCGAGGCCGAGGCGAAACTGCCGTCGATCGCCTGAGACCCACTGCGGTGCCGGAGGTCCCGATATTCGAACATTTCTGTGCCAACGCGCAGCTCAACCGCTAGATTCGTCTCAGCCCGCCGGCCGGCGGCGTTCACGACTGCCCAGGAGTTCTCATGATGAACAAGGTGCACATCGCTTCAGTCCTCGGCGCGGCGGCACTGGCCGTCGCCGTAACCGCATGCGGCTCGGACGACTCCGAGAACACCGACGCGGAGGCCAAGGTGACCGTCGACGACCGGGAGGTGGATCTGGCGGACAAGACCGTCGGCTGCACCGATGCGGCTGGGAAGGTGACGATCGGGATCGGTTCCGGGTCGGGCACCTCGGGCATCGGCGTCGTGCTGTCGTCGGGGGATTCGCCGGAGGTCGAGTCGGTCGGGCTCGGTTCCGTGGACGGCGTGACGCTCGGCTATCAGAAGGGTGTGGGTGAGGGTAGTGCCGAGGTCGACAAGGACGGCTCCACCTACAAGATCACCGGCGAGGCGTCGGGCGTCGATCTCGCCAACCCGACCGAGAAGGTGACCAAGTCCTACGAGATCGAGGTGACCTGTCCGTGATTCCGTCATAGCCGCAGTTCGGGCGGCCTCACCCCTGGAGAAGGTCTCGGCACGACCGTCGCACGGGTCTCGATGTGCACACAGATCCGTGCCCGCAGGTTTGGACCCGGAATTCCTGGGTACGTTCGGTCTTGTAGCAAATCGCACGATCTGGACGATTCGGACGATTTACGTACGCACGCAGGATCAACAACTACCTAGGAGGCAAACATGCTGGGAATTGGCATCATTGCGTGGATCATCATCGGTGGTCTGGCCGGCTGGATCGCCAGCAAGATCATGAAGACCGATGCACAGCAGGGGATCATCCTCAACATCGTCGTCGGCGTCATCGGCGGCCTGCTCGGAGGATTCCTCCTCAAGATCTTCGGCGTCGACGTCGAAGGTGCCGGATGGATCTTCAGCTTCGTCACCTGCCTGATCGGCGCATGCATCTTGCTGTTCCTGGTCAAGCTCGTGACCGGACGCGGCCGGACCCGCGTCTGATCGCAGCCCCCACAGCGAACCCGCCCCGGTCCCGACGCACCGCGTCCGGACCGGGGTGGTGTCGTTCGCGGGGTGGGTACGTTGGGAAAAGTACGTCTGTCGTCGACCCCAGCACGAGTGAGCAACGGAAAGTGAGCATCCAGTGACCCGAGTGGCCATCATCGGTGGACACGGCAAGATCGCGCTGCGCCTGGCGAAGATCCTGACCGACCGAGGCGATCAGGTGACCTCGATCATCCGAAACCCGGAACATGCGCGCGATGTCGCGGAGACCGGAGCGGTACCCGTCGTCGCCGACGTGGAGACCCTCGACACGACCGGGATCGCCACGGCGATCTCCGAACACGACGCCGTGGTCTGGTCGGCGGGAGCGGGCGGTGGTGACCCCGCGCGAACGTACGCCGTCGACCGGGATGCGGCGATCCGATCGATGGACGCGGCGGCGAAGGTCGGCATCCGCCGCTACGTCATCGTCTCCTACTTCGGTGCCGGCCCCGATCACGGCGTCCCCGAGGACAATTCGTTCCACGCGTACGCCGAGGCAAAGGCTGCCGCCGACACCTACCTGAAGTCGAGCGACCTCGACTGGACGATCCTCGGACCCAGCGGGCTCACCGACGAGCCGGGAACGGGGAAGATCGCCGTCGGCGGGACCCGAGGCGATGGCGACCACGTCAGCCGCGACAACGTCGCCGCAGTGGCGGCGGAAGTCCTCGCCCGGCCCGAGACAGTGCACAAGGTCATCGAGTTCAACGACGGACCCACGCCGGTCGCCGACGCGGTCGCACAGGTCTGACACCGTGCCCGGGCATGCGGATGCCCTGCTGACGCAACTGCGCAGGGCGGTCGGTGAGGGCAACGTCCTCACCGACCCCGCGGCGATGGAGGGCTTCCTGGCCGACTGGACCGGTCGATACCGAGGCCAGGCGGATGCGGTCGTACGCCCCCGCACGACCGAGGAGGTCTCCCGGGTCGTCGGCGAATGCGCCTCCGTCGGCGCCCGGATCTGTGTGCAGGGCGGGAACACCGGACTCGTGGGTGGCTCGGTGCCGCCACCCCGCGGCGACACCGGACAACCGGTGATCGTCTTGTCGACGGCCCGCATGACCGACATCGACGAGGTCGACGCGGTCGGGCGCTGCGTCGGTGCCCAGGCCGGTGCCACCGTCGACGCCATCGACGGTCGGGCCGCGGACGCGGGCCTGGCCTTCCCCATCGACCTGGCCTCCCGCGAGTCGGCCACCGCGGGCGGGGTGGTCTCGACGAATGCCGGGGGAATCCGCATGATCCGCCGTGGCAACACGCGTTCCCAGGTCCTCGGGATCGAGGCGGTGCTCGCCGACGGCCGCATCCTCCGCCGGTGGACCTCACTGGTGAAAGACAATGTGGGATACGACCTCCCGGCACTTCTCGCCGGGAGTGAGGGGACCCTCGCGGTCATCACCCGTGTGCTGTTCAAACTCGTCGTCCCGCCGTCGGCGGCGACCGTCGCGGTGGCCGCGGTCGAACACGTCGAGGACGCGATCGCACTGATCGGCGCCGCATCGTCGCGTGGGCTCACCGTCGAGGCCGCCGAGCTGATGACCGAGGCCGGCATCGAACTCGTCCACGAGCACGGACAACGCCGGCCGACGGCGACACCCGCGCCGTTCTACGTCCTGCTCGAGGTGTCCGGGGTCGGCGACATCGAGACGACGATGGCCGAATTGCTCGACGGCACCGGCGGACTCGTCGACGCCGTCCTCGAACCGGCGCCCGCACGAGCACTCTGGGGTGCACGCGAGAGTCATACCGAGACGATCGCCCGGTCGAGTACGACGCCGGTCGTCAAACTCGACATCTCCGTCCCCATACGCGCCTTGCCGGAGACATTCGCCGAGCTGGCCGCGGTCGGTACGACCAGCGACTTCCCGTGTCGCCCCATCCTTTTCGGACACGTGGGTGACGGGAACATCCACGTGAACCTGCTCGACGTCCCCGAAGAACACGCCGGGACCGTCACCGACCGGGTCTTCGGCATCGTCGCGGCAAACGGCGGGTCCATCAGTGCCGAACACGGCATCGGCCGCGCCAAGACGGCTTGGACCCACCTGGGCCGGTCCGACGTCGACCTCGACACCATGCGCGCGGTCAAGGCGGCGTTCGACCCGCAGGGATTGCTGAACCCGGGCGTCATCTTCGGTCTCCCCGCTCCCTGAGTAGCCCGGAGCTTGCGCAGGGCGTATCGAAGGGACGTAGCGCGGACTCGCCCGAATCCTGAGACGATGGCGAGGTGGCTGACGTGAACACCGAGAGGTTGACCGAACTGGCGCATCGTCACGGTGTGGCCACCAGCTATGTGGGCTGGGACGAGGAGACCCACGACGTGAGCGCGGAGACGCTGGTCGCCGTCCTCACCGCGCTCGACGTCCCTGCGGACTCACCCGAGGAGATCGAGGAGTCGATCCGGGAGGTCGACGAGCGGCCGTGGCGCGAATTCGTCCCCGCGGTGACGGTCGTGACCGAGGGCGGCGGCAACACCTTCTGGGTCCATGTCCCGCACGGGAACCTGGTCAAGGTGTGGATCGCGACCGAGGACGGCCGTGATGTCGCGCCGGAACAACTCGACGTGTGGGTGGACCCGCGGGAGATCGACGGCGCGCTCGTCGGGCGGGCGACCTTCGCGATCCCCGACGACCTCGAACCCGGATACCACCAGATCAAAGCCCTCGACCTCGACGACTCGACGGCGTCGAGCGCGCCGCTGATCGTCACCCCGCGCCGGCTGCACACCGCGGACCGGCTGTTGGGGCAGCAGCGGTGGGGCCTGGCCGTGCAGCTGTACTCGATCCGGTCGGCAGACTCGTGGGGGGTCGGCGACTTCGCCGATCTGACCGGAATCTGCGAGGTCGCGGGCAGTGCGTACGGCGCTGATTTCGTGCAGGTCAATCCGTTGCATGCGGCGCAACCGCACCCTCCGATCGAGGCCTCGCCCTATCTTCCGGTCACCCGCCGCTTCCTCAACCCGATCTACATCCGGGTCACCGACATCCCCGAACTCGACGGATTGTCGAAGTCCCAGCGCAAGTGGTTGGACAAGCTCGCCCGCGGGTTCATGGGTGAGAACACCGCCACCGACCGGATCCGGCGCAACAAGTCCTACCGGGCGAAGCTGGAAGCACTCGAACTGATCTACGGCGTGCCGCTGAGCCCCGCCCGCAAGACCGCCCTGCGGGAGTTTCGGAAGCGAGAGAGCAAGGGCCTCAAGCGATTCGCCACCTGGTGCGCACTGGCCGAGCGCTACGACGCCGACGACCCCCGCTGGCAGGACAAATTCCTCGATCCGACGTACCTCAAGAAGAAGCGCCGGAAGCTCGCTCGGCGCATCGACTTCCACATCTGGCTGCAGTGGATCTGCGACGAACAGCTCGCCACCGCGGCGCATGCCGCGGAATCCGCGGGGATGTCCATCGGCGTGATGGCCGACCTCGCCGTCGGCGTCGGCCGGCACAGCGCCGACGCCTGGGCGCTCGGCCACGTGCTGGCCTCCGGTGCGACGGTGGGCGCACCGCCGGATGGTTTCAATCAGCAGGGCCAGGGCTGGGATCAGCCGCCCTGGCATCCGCGCCGACTGGCCGAAGCCGGTTACGAGCCCTACCGCGACATGATCCGCACCGTGCTGCGTCATGCGGGCGGGGTCCGCGTCGACCACATCCTGGGGCTGTTCCGGCTGTGGTGGATTCCCGACGGCATGGGACCGGCCGGCGGCACCTACGTGCACTACGACAGCGAGGCGCTGATCGGCATCCTGGCCCTCGAGGCCCAACGGGCCGACGCGGTGGTCGTCGGCGAGGACCTCGGGGTCTTCGAACCGACGGTGCAGGACACGCTGCGCGAGCGAGGAATCCTGGGCACGTCGATCCTGTGGTTCGAGCAGGACCGCCAGGCGGCGATCGCGCCGGAACGCTACCGCGAACTGTGCCTGACGTCGGTGACGACGCACGACCTCCCGCCGACGTCGGGTTACCTGGCCGGTGACCACATCGCGCTGCGGGCGCGGCTGGGACTGCTCGAGACAGGGGAAGAGGCCGAACGGGAACGCAACGAACGCGAACGCGACGCCGTCCTCGAACTCGCCTACGAGCGTGGACTGCTGTCGCGGGACACCCCGCTGTCGGAACCGGAGGTCGTCGACGCCCTCTACGCAGTCATCGCGCACACACCGTCGGTGCTGCTGAGCGTCGCACTCGTGGACGCGGTGGGGGAGAGGCGAATTCAGAACCAACCCGGCACGAGTGCCGAGCAATACCCGAACTGGTGCATCCCGCTCGCCAACGCCGACGGTGAGGTGGTGCTCGTGGAGGACCTCGTCAGCAGCGTGCGCTTCCGGCAGCTGGTGGACGTGCTCAACGAGAACGGGGTTCCGGGCGCCGCACCACGATGATCGTCAGGATCAACGCCACCAGCGCGAGCACCGCGACGCCGATGTTGAAGGCGATGCCGGCCGGCCGCAGTCCCCACTGCTCTGCGGCCACACCCTGCCCGACGATGGGCAGCGAGATCGCGACGTAGGCCACCACGAAATAGGTGGATGTGACCTCGGCTCGCCGATCGGCCGGGCTGGCCGCGACCACCGACGCGAGTCCCTTGCTGAACGACATTCCCTGGCCCACGCCACACACCACCGCGCCGGCGAGCAGGGCTGCGGTCGACGCGGCGATGAGCCCGACGACGGACAGGCAGGTGCCGCCGATCAGGATCGCGCAACCGGCGATCAGCGCGGGCTCGGTGGGCATGCGACGCACCACGATCTGCGTGACCGCGGAGGAGGCGAACAGCACGAAGACGAGAAAGCCGGTGAACGCGCGGTCGTCGACGCCGAATATCTGCGTGACGAACGAGGGCATGACGCCGGTGAACGTGCCCATCACCGCGAAGCCCGCGAAGGCGGCGATCGAGGCGCGGAGGAACACGCCGCGCATGTCGGCCGGTACCGACAGTCGCTGAACACCGAGACGGGCACCGGGTTTGACGTCGACCGTCTCCTGTAGTCGCCAGATGCCGGCGAAGGCGAGTGCCAGGAGGACGAGGTCGAGGAAGAACGGGGTGTACAGCGGATCGGGCGCATACTCGGCGAGCACTCCGGCGATCAGCGGCCCCATCCCGAGTCCGCCGATGTTGGCCGCGGTCGCGACGGCCGGCGCCCGGCCCCGCCACGACGGTGGTGCGAGTTCGATGACCGCAGTCGTTGCGGCGCCGGCGTAGATCCCCGCAGACAATCCTGACAGCACCCGGCCGACCAGCAGTTGCCAGACCGGTCCGGCGGTGAGGAAGACGACGGCGCTGGCCGCTGAGAGCAGTGCGCCGGCGATGAGCAACTTGCGCCGCCCGATCACATCGGACCAGCGACCGAAGCCGATCAGTGCGGCGATGACTCCCGCCGCGTAGACACCGAAGATGATCGTCGTCGTGGCGACACCGAAGCCGAGCTCCTCGCCGTAGAGCGAGTACAGCGGTGTCGGCAGCGTCGTCCCGAGCATGACGACGGCGAAGGCGTAGACCGCCGCCACGAAGGAGGGGGTGGTCGAACGGGTTGCGGCCGCCGCACCACGGGAGGAGCGGGTTGAGGGGGTGCCGGATCGATCAGTCATGAGACTGCCAAACTACCGCCGGACCGGGCGGGAGTGCCGACCGGGAACAAATCCTCGCCATCTGTCCGCCATCGCCGGGCCGGAAGCCCGCGTGTCGCTTATCGTCTGCAGCCATGCAGGCCTCTGAACCGCACATCCTCGTGACCACATCCCGGATGCCGTTCGCCGTCGACGAGATCCACAAACTGGGTGAGACAGGGCGGGACGTCACCGCCGCGGACACCTTCGCCTCGGCGCCGGGGAGTCACTCGCGCGGCGCGCGACGGCATCTCGTGCTCCCCGCACCCACCCAACAGACCACCGCCTTCGTCGACGCGGTGATCGAGGCGATCGGCGAGCACGACATCACCTGGCTGCTCCCGATGTTCGAGGAGGTCTTCTACCTCGCCAAACACCGCGACCGGATCTCCGCGGCGCATCCCGACGTCGAGTTGTTCTTCCCCGATTTCGAGACCCTCGCCCGCGTCCACGACAAGGTCGGGTTCACCGCTCTCTGCCGCGAACTCGGGCTCCCGGCCGCGGAGTCGGTGACGACCACGAGCCGTGAGGAGCTGCGCGAGGCCACCCAACGGTGGCCGCACTGGTTCGCCCGGGCCGCCTTCGGGCGCGGCGGGCTCGACATCCTCACCAACACCGGGCCGCTGGCCGGGGAGTCCTCGATCGATGACATCACGCCGACGCCCGACGACCCGTGGCTCGTCCAGGAATACCTCGCGGGTGTCGACCGGTGCAGCTGGAGCGTCGCCCACCACGGCGAGATCGTCCTGCACTCCTGCTACGAGCACCCCCTCGCGATCGACGATCGCGGCGGCATCGTCTTCCAGTCCGTCGACTCGCCGGAATCCCTCGCCGCAGCCCAGACCATCGCGCGGGAACTCAACTGGCACGGGCAGATCAGCTTCGACTACCTCGTCACCGACGACGGGGTCCACCACATGGTCGAGTGCAATCCGCGACCGACCGCCGGTTGCACCGTGGCGACGTCCGAGGAGTTCGACACCGCCCTGTTCGACCCGGGCGACCTCGTCGTCGTCCCGGCTGGACGCAGGAAGATGATCAAGGCGGCGGTGCTGCGCGACGCGCTCAAGCACCCGTCTCATCTTCGCCGGAATCTCGCCGCGGCCAAGGGTGCGAGCGGTGTCTACGACCAGCCGCACGACCACCTGCCACTGCTGTACTCGGCGCTGTCGCTGCAGCACATCCTGGCCTACCGCAAGGAGCTCGGGCTGAATCGCAACAAGAGCGAGGAACTGATGGCGACACAGTTCTTCGATGTGCTCTGGGACGGCACCGCGATCGCCTGACCAGGGGAGATACACACGGTCGCGGTGTGTGTTAGATTACAGTAACTGTCGGTTACAGTTATTGGGGTCTCTCATGCAACCTGCACACGCCGCGCCTGCTCATGAGGTGCTGATCGTCGGCGCCGGATTCGGCGGAATGGGTGCCGCCATCGCCTTCAAACGCCTCGGCATCGACGACATCGCGATCCTCGAGCGCGAGGACGATCTCGGCGGGACCTGGCATGTCAACCACTATCCCGGTCTCGCCGTCGACATCGCCTCGGTCACGTACTCGTACTCCTTCGAGCCCAACCCGAACTGGTCGCGACTGTTCGCGCCCGGGCCCGAGCTCAAGCGCTACGCCCACCACGTCGCAGACAAGTACGACCTCAAGCGGCACATGGAGTTCGGCACGACTGTCGACTCCGCCGAATGGGACGACGCCGCGCGGTTGTGGCGCGTACGGACCGGTGACGGAACGCAGCGCACCGCCCGCTATCTGGTCACCGCGACCGGCTTCCTCTCCCAGCCCCATGTCCCGGACTTCCCGGGGATCAAGAACTTCCAGGGGAAGATCCTGCACACCGCGGCGTGGGAGGACGGCTTCGATTTCACCGGCAAGAAGGTCGCGGTCATCGGCACCGGGGCGACGGCGGTCCAGCTGATCCCGGAGGTGGCCGAGCGTGCCGATGCGCTCACCGTCTTCCAGCGGACACCGATCTGGGTCGTCCCCAAGATCGACTTCGCGATCCCGTCGGCGGTGCAGCAGCTGTTCCGGCGGATCCCGTTGACGCAGCGGGCGGCCCGCCTGGTCAACACCTCGCTGCTGGAGCTGCTGATGGTCTCCGGCGTGCTGCACTACAAGCAGCTCAAGCCCGGCAACAAGCTCGCAGCCCGGCTGGCCAAGGCGCACCTGCGGTCCCAGGTCCCCGACCCGGAACTGCGTCGAAAGCTGACGCCCGACTACGACTTCGGTTGCAAGCGACCGACCTTCTCCAACACGTATTTCGCCAGCTTCACCAAGCCGAACGTGACCTTGCAGACCAGCGGCATCGCCCGTCTGGAGGCCGACGGGATCCTGGCCGGCGACGGAACGAAGACCGAGATCGACACCCTCGTGCTGGCAACGGGATTCAACCTGTGGGACGTGAACTTCCCGGCGTTCGACATCGTCGGGCGGGAGGGACGCAACCTCGGGAAGTTCTGGCGCGAGGGCAGGTTTCAGGCCTACGAGGGTGTCACCGTGCCGAAGTTCCCCAACTTCATCTCGCTCAACAGCCCGTACTCCTACAGCGGTCTGTCGTACTTCACCACGATCGAAGGGCAGATGAAGCACATCACCCGGCTCTTCGGTGAACTCCGACGTCGCGGGCAGGACACCTTCGAGGTCACCGAGACCGCCAACGACGCCTTCCTCGACGAGGTGACCGACCGTCTGCAGTCGTCGGTCTTCTACAACGGCAACTGTGTGAGCTCGCGGAGTTACTACTTCAACCAGCACGGGGAGGCGACCCTCCTGCGTCCCGCCTCGACGCTGCGGACCCTTCGGGAGATGGATTCGTTCCCGTTGAGCGACTACGCCTTCCGCTGAGACGGGTCGTACTCGCCGGCGTCAGGCGTCGGCGAGCCCGAGGTAGCCGCCGATCAGGCGGCGGATCATCGCGGTGATCTCCTGTGCGTTCGCCTCCGTGGGTGGCTGCGTCGAGGCTTCGGAGTGCTCGCCTCCGAGGGACCGACACGCCTGGACGATCATCGAGTCGATGAGCTGGGCGATCTCGAGTGGCCGCGGTTCGCCGTGCGCGACGAGGGCTTCGACGAGCGGTTCCTGGAGTTCCCGATGGAACCGCTGCATCGGCTCCTGCAACACACTCGGGTCGACCACTCGGGTCAGCGCGTTGGCCACGTCCTGCTCGGAACCGACGAACAGTTCGACATTCGCGCCGATGTAACCCCAGATCTGTTGCCCGGGTTCGGTTTGTGCCGTGACCCGATCCCGGACGAACCGGACCCAACTGGGGAACAGGTCGGCCACCACCGCGGCCAGGAGCTCTTCGCTCGACGAGTAGTACTGGTAGACGCTGGAGCGGGCCAGCCCGACGCGCTTGCCGACTGCGGCGAGGGTCGGGACCTGACCGGTCTCGGCGAGAATCGCCTTCGCGGCGGCCAGGATCGCCTGCTCCTGCTGTCGCCGGTGTTCGGCGACGGTGGGCGCCTGGATGCGTGGCAAACGCCCACCTCCTCAGCTCAGCTGGACGCCGGGGAGCCCGGGTTCAGTTGTCCGTCGATCATCTCGTACACCTTGTCACAGTGTATGAGAACGTCCTGGTCATGGGTCACCATCACGGTCGCGACGCCGTGCTCGTGCGTCTCGCGCGCGAGCAGCTCGACGACCTCGTGACTGCGCCGACGGTCGAGGGCCGCGGTGGGCTCGTCGATCAGGAGGGCGTCAGGAGCCGTCATCAGCGCCCGCGCGATACCGACGCGCTGACGTTCACCGCCCGACAGCTGATGCGGACGGCGCTTCGCCTTGTGCGACATCCCGACCCGGGCGAGCAGTTCGGCCGGTGAGCGGGACTCGGCGACGCGACCGAAGGTCAGTGGCAGACGCAGCTGGTCCTCGACGGTCAGCGCGTCGAGCAGGTTGCCGCTCTGGAACACGAACCCGATGTGTTCGCGACGGATCCGGGTCAGGTCGCGCTTGGACGCGGTTCCCAGTTCGGCGTCGCCGACGGTGACCTTCCCCGACGTCGGGGTGATGAGGCCGCCCGCGACCGCGAGCAGGCTGGACTTGCCCGATCCGGACGGGCCGACGACGGCGACGAACTCGCCGGCGGCGACTTCGAGGTTCACCGCGTCGAGTGCGGTGACCACGTCTTCCCCGTCGCCGTGGACGAGACTGACGTCGTTGAGTGCGAGCGCGGTCGTCGAGAGTCAGCGAGGTGGTGTCCGCGGCGGCATCGCCGGCGGCCAGGTCCACGGACTTGTCGGCCTTCACAGCGACGGCGGTGATGTCGTCATAGACGCGCGGCGGCACCGGCTCGCCGGGACGAGCTCCGGCGCGGATCTCCTGCCACGTCTTCAGCGGCACGAACGCCACGTCGACGTGTCCGAAGGTGCTCTGGCCGTCGAGGATTCCGACGACACGCAGCTGGGTGCCGAGCGGCTCGACGGTGACCGTGTCACCGATCGACAGTCCGTCATCGGCGGCGGTCTGGCTGATGACGATCTCACCGGGGGCGGTCGACAGCGACTTGCCCTCGGAGGCGGTGGGGCTGACGAAGCTGCCCGGTTCGACGCCGAAGAGGGCGAGGTCGATGTCCACGCCGGTGTTGGTGCGGCCGTTGATCAGGGTGTTGCCGAACGGTGCGGCGTCCTCGACGCCCGGCTGCTCGGCCCATTTCCCGACCGCCGACGTCGGCACCAGAGAGCGGGAGAAGGCGGAGTCGGTCGCGATGTCCTTCTGGAAGGCGAAGGAGGTCACCGGCAGCTTCTTCAAACCGGAGACACCGTCGTTGACCAGACCGACCGACAAGCCGCTCAGCAGCACCATCAGGATGGCGATGAGCGCGACCACCGACCCCATCAGGGCGAATCGTCCGCGTGCGAAAGAGAGTTCTCGAAGGGCAAGGAACGTGTCACTGCCCTCGCATGTTTACCGACACCATGTCGGCAACGATATCGACACAGTGTCGGGAAGGTGTAGCCCGACCGGTGTGAGACCGGTCATGTGCAAGACCACGCTGCACCGCGCGGGCGGGTTTAGCCTGAGGTATGCGCGCTTGGGCGGTGAGCGAGCCGGGGCCGATCGACACCCGACCACTGCGGCTCGTCGACAAACCGGAACCGCGGCCGGCGGACGGCGAGTTGCTCGTCCGGGTCCGTGCCTGCGGTGTGTGCCGGACGGACCTCCACGTCGCCGAGGGCGATCTGCCAATTCGCCATGCCGATGTGACGCCCGGGCACGAGGTGGTCGGGGAGGTCGTCGAACTCGGTCCGGGTGCCGACGGCTTCTCCCTCGGAGACCGCGTCGGCGTCGCCTGGCTGCACCGCACCGACGGGACCTGCGATCGCTGTCTCCGCGGTGCCGAGAACCTGTGTGCGGCATCGGTGTACACCGGATGGGACGTCGACGGCGGTTATGCCGAGCTGGTCACCGTGCCCGCGGCCTTCGCCTACCCGCTGCCGGCCGGGATCGACGACGTCTCGATCGCGCCGCTGTTGTGCGCCGGCATCATCGGCTATCGCGCGCTCCGGCGTACCGGCCTCCTCGACGACCCCGGGACAGGGCCCGGCCGTCCGAAGAGGCTGGGACTCTACGGTTTCGGCGGTAGTGCTCACCTGTGTGCGCAGCTGGCGATCGCCCTCGGGATCGAGGTACACGTTCTCACCCGTGGAGAACAGTCCCGGCGCCTGGCCGCCGATCTCGGTGCGGCGTCGGTCGGCGATGCCACCGACGTGCCGCCGGTACTGCTCGACGCCGCGATCACCTTCGCCCCGGTCGGTGAGCTGGTCCCGGTGGCGATGCGCGCGCTCGACCGCGGCGGCGTCCTGTCGATCGCCGGCATCCACCTCACCGACGTGCCGCCGCTCAACTACGAGCGGGAACTGTTCTACGAGAAGGAGATCCGCTCGGTCACCGCCAACACCCGTGCCGACGGTGCGGAGTTCCTGACGCTGGCCGCCCAGCACGGGGTTCGGGCGACCACGCACGAGTACACGATGTCGCAGGCCGATCGTGCCCTCGACGACCTGGCCGCGGGACGCTTCGACGGGGCTGCGGTCCTCGTCGCCGACCTCTGACTCAGAGGGGGTTGAGCAGCTCCGGCCCGTTGTTGGCGACGCGGTTGACCAGCGGGGCGACCTCGCGGATGTCGATCGCCTCGGCGAGCGGTTCGGCGGGCGGCGCGAACAGGTCGTCCGGCGCCCGGTGGTCCGGATCGAGCCAGGCCTCCCAGTTGTCGTACGGCATGATCAGCGGCATCCGGTCGTGGATGTCGCGTAGTTTGCCGACCGCATCGGTGGTGAGGATCGAGCAGCTCAACAGCGGTGGGGCGGCGTCGGAGTTCTTGTCGTGCCACACCGACCACAGTCCGGCCATGAACAGCCGGGTGCCGTCCTGCGGGGACATGTAGAACGGGATCTTGGTGGGCTTGCCCTTGCTGTCGGGCGGACCCTTCTTCCACTCGTACCAGCCGTCCATCGGCACCAGGCAGCGCCTGGACTTCACCGACGCACGGAACGAACTCTTCTCCGCGGCGCTCTCGGCGCGTGCGTTGAACAGCAGCGGTCCCTTGCCGATCTCCTTGGTCCACGGCGGTACGAGCCCCCAGCGCATGGCGCGGATGCGCAGGAGCGGATCGTCGGTCGGGTCCTCCGGCGCATGTCGCTTCACCACGGTCATCACGGTGGTCGTGGGCGCGACGTTGTAGTTCGGGCCGAGGGCGCGAGGTGCGGGGGTGTCGAGGTCGAGGGCATCGGGGTCGGCAGGTTCCTTCGCCGGCTCCGGTACCTCGTTGACCGCGTCGATCTCCGCCGCCAGCTTCGCCGGATCGGTGGTCACCGCATAGCGTCCGCACATGTTCACCATGCTGCCATTCGCCTGCGACAGAGGGGACCTCACACGGCGATGTCGGCGACCACGGCCTTCGTCACGGCGACGAGATCGGCCGGTGCCAGGGCGATCTCGAGACCGCGCTTGCCCGCACTGCAGAGGATCCGGTCGAACCCGAGTGCCGAGGAGTCGACGACGGTCGGCAGGGCGGTCCGCTGCCCGACGGGGGAGACGCCGCCGAGGACGTAACCGGTGCTGCGGGTGACGGCCTTGGCCTCGGCCATCTGCGCCTTCGACGCGCCGAGTGCGGCGGCGGCCGCCTTCACCGACAGTTTGCGGGGGACCGGGACCACGGCGACCGCCAGGCCGGGGCGGCTGCCACCGGACAGTTCGACGACCAGCGTCTTGAAGACCTGCTCGCCGACCACCCCGAGCGCGTCGGCGAGGGCCTCGACCGCCTCGGCCCCGTAGGCCTCCGATCGCGGGTCGTGGTCGTAGCGGTGCACGGTGTGGGCGATCTTCGCGCGTTCGAGGGCAGCGATCGCAGGTGTTGCCGCCATGGTCGGGTGCCTCCCGGTGGGACTGGGCCGGATGTGACGTGGTGAGCGTATGCGACGCCGCGGGAACAAACTGCCCGTCCCACCCTGTTGTGACTGGTTGCGACAGAAAGATCGGGAGCGCATGCGAGGAGGTAGAACCGAGATGAGCACAGCGGCGGTACTCGAGCCACCGGTACTCGTGGAGGCGACGCACCTCCTGTCCGGGCCGGGGTCGGTAAGCTTGACCGGCAACGTCCCAGTGACGCCTCTCATCGAAGGGATCGTAGTGGCCGAAGCCGAGTCAGCCGACACCGAAGCAGCCGGTCCGGGGTCCACCGCGACCGGTTCCGCTGCGGATGTGTCCGCCGAGAAGGGTGCGCCGCGGCGCGCCGATCCGAGCGAGTCCCCCGAAGAGCTCACCGAACGGTTCGAGCGCGACGCCTTGCCGTTGCTCGACCAGATGTACGGTGCCGCGCTGCGGATGACCCGCAATCCCGCCGATGCCGAGGACCTGGTCCAGGAGACCTACATCAAGGCGTTCACGGCTTTCGCGTCGTTCCGGGAGGGCACCAACCTCAAGGCCTGGCTCTACCGGATCCTGACCAACACCTACATCAACGGCTACCGCAAGAAACAGCGCCAACCGGCGCAGTACCCGACCGACGAGATCACCGACTGGCAGCTCGCGTCGACTGCCGAGCACACCTCCCAGGGGCTGCGCTCGGCGGAGATCGAGGCCCTCGACGCCCTTCCGGACGACGAGATCAAGGCCGCGCTGCAGGAGCTTCCGGAGGATTTCCGGATGGCCGTGTACTACGCCGACGTGGAAGGCCTGCCGTACAAGGAGATCGCCGAGATCATGGACACCCCCATCGGCACCGTCATGTCCCGACTCCACCGAGGACGCCGTCAGCTGCGTGAGTTGCTCGCCGACGTCGCCCGGGAGCGTGGTTTCCACCGATCCGCCACGGCCAAGGGTGCGGAGGTGGCGCGATGAGCGACATCGATCCGGAACTCACCCAGCTCGACTGCTCGGCGGTCATCGCCGATGTCTGGCTGCTGCTGGACAACGAGTGCGACGAGAACGCCCGCAAGCGACTCCAGGGTCACCTCGACACCTGCCCGTCGTGCCTTGCCCACTACGGCATCGAGCGGCAGCTGAAGGCGCTGGTCAACCGCAAGTGCGGCGGCGACCAGGCACCGCAGGGCCTGCGTGATCGTCTGCGGGTGGAGATCCGCAAGACGGTCATCGTCCAAGAGGTCGCCGAGACCGACCGCTGAAACCCCCGTCACCCCCGGCTGATCCGGGGGTGACGACATGAAAAAGCCCGGGTGGCCATGGTGGCCGTACCCGGGCGTTTTTCTTGGTGCTCGTTCGCCGAACCCCGCCGTGAGGCGAAGATCAGGCGTTCGGACGCTTGCCGTGGTTGGCAGCGTTCTTCTTACGAGCGCGCTTCTTGCGTCCGCGCTTTCCCATGACGCATCTCCTTTTGCCGGCGGATGGGGACATCACAGTGTCTCAGGCATTCTCCCACGTGCCAAAACCCGGCC
Organism: Gordonia sp. C13; assembly: GCF_023218005.1. Taxonomy (NCBI): domain Bacteria; kingdom Bacillati; phylum Actinomycetota; class Actinomycetes; order Mycobacteriales; family Gordoniaceae; genus Gordonia; species Gordonia sp. C13. Next base: position 45,301 of record NZ_JALPSY010000012.1, on the reverse strand, counting down.
GGCCACCGACCGGTCGCGATCGGTCCCGACCCGGCCCCGACCCGTCGTCGCCGGTCACCTCGTGGGCTAACTTATGTGCATGGCTGAAGACGTGGTGGCAGAGATCGTCGCGAGTGTCCTCGAGGTCCTGATCGCCCCCGGACAGCAGATCGAGGTCGGCGACACCCTCGTGCTGCTGGAGTCGATGAAGATGGAGATTCCCGTTCTCGCCGAGGAACCGGGCACCATCGCCGACCTGAAGGTGAAGGTGGGCGACGTCATCCAGGCCGGCGACGTCATCGCCACCTTCGAATAACCCGCGCCGCACCCCATGTCGACCCTTGCCGACCTGCTCGCCGAGCACACCACGCTCTCCGACGCGGCCGCGGCACACCTGCAGCGTCTGGTCGCCGAGTGGCAGCTGCTCGCCGACCTCTCCTTCGCGGACTTCCTCCTGTCGGTGCGCACCGACGACGGGGACGTGGTCACCGTCGCGCAGTGCCGACCCAACACCGCGTCGACCGTCTTTCCCACGGACGAGGTGGGCCGGGTCATCGACACCTCCGTGCATCCGCAGGTGGTCCGCGCGTTCGACTCCGACAAGGTCCTCCGCGACGAGGACCCGACGTGGTTCGGGGCCACCGCGATGCGGCAGGAAGCGGTCCCGGTCGGCTTCGAGGGTGAGGTGATCGGCGTACTGACGCGCGCCGTCGACCTCACCCATCCGCGACTGCCTTCGCCCCTGGAGCTCGCATATCAGGACTCGGCCGACGATCTGTGCCAGATGGTCGCCGACGGCACGTTCCCGCACGAGGAGGGCAATCCGCGGGGATTGTCGACCCCTCGCGCCGGCGACGGTTTCATCCGGCTCGACCGGACCGGCACGGTGACCTACACGAGCCCCAACGCGCTGTCGGCGTTCCATCGCATGGGCTGGACGGCGGAGCTCAACCACACGCGGCTCTCCGATGTGGTCAAACAACTCGTCACCGAGCCGTTCGAGGCCGACGACGTAGCGATGATGCTCGACATCGCGGCCGGGGTGGCCGAGGTGCCCACCGGCCCGTACCGCGACATCGGCATGCGGGTGGAGGCCGACGCCCGGCGCGCGACGGTCCTCATCCGGGCGGTGCCGCTCCGCCCGAAGGGGGAGGAGTCGGGGAGTGTGGTGCTCATCCGTGACGTCACCGAGGTCAAACGACGCGACCGCGCGCTGATCAGCAAGGATGCGACAATCCGGGAGATCCACCACCGGGTGAAGAACAATCTGCAGTCGGTCTCGGCGCTGCTGCGCCTGCAGGCCCGCCGCACGTCCAACACCGACGCGCGGGAGGCGCTGAACGAGGCCGTGCGCCGGGTGGCGTCGATCGCCCTGGTCCACGAACTGCTGTCCGGCAGCGTCGACGAGGAGGTCGATCTCGACGAGGTCGTCGACCGTCTCGTGCCGATCCTGGTCGATGTGGCGTCCAACGAGTCACGGGTGACGGTGCGTCACCGTGACCGGCTCGGCGTCCTCACCGCCGAGCTGGCGATGCCCTTGGTGATGGTGCTCACCGAACTGATCCAGAACGCGATCGAGCACGGTTTCGACGGTTCGCCCCGATCCGACGCCGAGATCGCGGTGATCGCCGAACGTGACGTGCGCAACCTTCGTATCGCCGTGCGCGACAACGGCTCAGGACTGCCCGAGAACTTCGACCCGGCGGCCTCCGACCACCTCGGACTCCAGATCGTGAAGACACTGGTGTCCATCGAACTCGGCGGTGAACTCGACGTCCGGCCGAACCCTGAAGGGGCGGGAACCGAAGTCGGCGTGCACATTCCGCTGCGTTCCTGACGCGGCGCGGTCATCCGGGTGTGAAAGCTGTTGCCGGACACGAAAAAACCCGGCCGTGGCCGGGTTTCTTCGAATGCGGGCGAACGCCGGCTCGGATGGGCCTAGACGCTGCTCCGGGTGCGGGTACGTGCGGTACGACGCTTCAGTGCGCGACGCTCGTCCTCGCTCATGCCGCCCCAGACGCCTGCATCCTGGCCCGACTCGAGGGCCCACGAGAGGCAGTCAGCGGTGACCGGGCACCGCGCACAGACGAGCTTCGCGTCGGCGACCTGCGCGATGGCCGGACCGCTGGTTCCCACGGGGAAGAACAGCTCCGGATCCTCGTCGCGACAGATGGCCTTGTGACGCCAGTCCATTCCACTACTCCTTCAGGCGCGTTTCCGCGCACCACTCGATTAGTTGATTGCTTGCTGATTGTTTGGCTGGTAACTCTCAGTTCACGCGGGCGCACCAAATGTTTCCGCGTTGTTGCTTGTGAATACTTTCACGAATCCAGCCGAAGTCAATGGTTCTTGGTTAACACGTGGGCAACATCACGTCCCGCGCCTACCACTTCAGCCAAAGCCGACCCCATGGGGGGTATGGACAGCAGGTTCGCCGTCCGTGTAGTAGCCTACGCGCCCTCTCAGGGGCTGTCGATGAGTTTCCGCAGGTACGACCCTCACGCTCTCGGGAAATCCCGCGTGACGTGGAGCCGGCTCACGTATTCTTGCTCACATGCGTCGACGATGTTGATCCACACCACTCCGATCCGGCGCTCGCGGCCGGGGTTCTGAGCGGCGTCTGGCGGGCTGCGCCGTAGGTGCCGCCCTGCTCGAGGATCTGATCCCGCTCTACCCGGTTTACGCGATTCTGTTCGCCGACCCCACGGTCCCCGGGGCCGGTTTGTCGCCTGCCGAGATCAGTGCGTTGTTCATCCTGTGGTCGCTGTCGACGGTGATCGTCGAAGTGCCGACCGGGGTCCTCGCCGACCGGTTCTCGCGACGCCGCCTGCTGGTGGCGGGGCCTCTGGTCACGGGCGCCGGTTTCGCGCTCTGGACCTTCACTCCCTCCTTCCCGTCTTTCGCCGCGGGCTTCATGCTGTGGGCGATCGGCGGTTCGCTGCGTTCGGGTACGAGCCAGGCGCTCGTCTACGACGAACTGGCGATCCTCGGCCGGTCACACGAGTACGCACGGCTTTCGGGTGCGATGCGGGCCGCGGCCGCGATCGGGGTGATCGGCGGCACGGCCCTGGCGGTGCCGCTCCTCGCGTGGGGTGGGTACACGGCAGCGGGCGTTGCGAGTGTCACGGCCTGCGTGCTCTGCGCGTTGGTTTCCGCCGGGTTGCCGGAATCGGGTCGCCCCGGGGCAGGCGGCCCCGGACAGGATTCGAGTCCGGGTGCCGACACCGCTGAACTCGACGCACCCGACGGTTGGCTCGCGGTCCTCCGCGGCGCCCTGCGCCATCTGCGTGACCGTCCGATCGCACGTCGGCTACTGGTCCTGGTCATCGCCCTGACCTGGGTGGCAGCGCTCGACGAGTACCTGCCGTTGCTGGTCGAATCCTTCCTGGGCGGCCCGACGTCGGGTGCCGCGACCCCGGAGGCCGTCGCACTGCTCATGATCGTGGTCGCCGCCGGCGACATCTGCGGTTCCCTTGCGGCACGGCGCGTCCGGGACACCGTGATGGTCGGCCCCGCGGTGGGGCTCGGCGCATCGGCGCTGATCGCCGCGGCCCTGTGGGCTCACCCGGCGGGCGTCGTCGGCGTGGCCGTGGCCTTCGGGGTCTTCGGGTGGGCGCTGGTCGTCGCCGACGCCGCGTTGCAGGACCGGCTGGACTCCGCGTCGCGGGCAACGGTCACGTCGATCGCGGGCGTGGGGGAGGAGGTGGTCGCGATCCTCGCCTTCGCCGGATGGGCGGCGGGATCGGTACATCTCGGGCCTGCGGCGTTGTTCGCGATCGCCGCGCTGCCCTATGCGGTGGGGGCGGGTGCGATGACGGTCAGGGCGTCACGACGATGACGAAAACGTATGTCGCGGAACGCGCCGATGTAGTCACCGTCCATCTGTACATCGATCGGGGCCTCGGCGATGAACCGGATCTCGTCGACGTCGTCGTCGCGGAAAAGGTGGTGCGCCTTGGGAGCTGCCTGTGCCAGCAGTCGCGTGGCGAGAGGGAGGTTGCGCAGGACGCCGGTCGACGTCGCCACGAACACACCGAGTCCGGTGTCGAAGCCGGTGGTCGGATTGGTGCGGATCTCGCGCGGCCCGAGATAGGTCCACGGACTGGTGTTGGAGACGAAACCGAAACGGGCGCCGACGATCCGGTCGCGGCCGGGGATCTCGACGTCGAACGTCGCCGAGCTGCCGGCCTGCTTGAGGAAGCTGCTGACGGTGGTCCACAGATACCGCGCGGGAGTGGCGGCCTTGCCCGCATGACGCTTGTCTTCCATCGCATGCACCACGACGGCGTCCATGCCCATGCCGGTGTTGAACAGGAACCAGCGATCGTCAGTGTGGCCGAGACCGATTCGACGGCTCTCCCCGGCGTCGAGCAGCGAGATGATCTGCTGGGTCGCGAGCAGCGGGTCGGGGTCGATGCCGAGGGTCCGGGCGAAGACGTTCGCGCTGCCGCCCGGGATCACGGCCAGGCTCGGCCGGCGCCGAGAGGGGTCGCTCGTACCCGGTGGATCGAGGAGGCCGTTGGTGGCCTCGTTCACCGAGCCGTCGCCGCCGTGGACGACGACCGTGTCGAAGTCCTCGGCGGCCGCGCGGGCGGCGAGTTCGAACGCATGCCCGCGGTGGGTTGTGAGCTCGACGTCGAGGTCGAAGTGAGCGCTCAGTGTGTGCACGAGAGCATCGCGCCCGGCCGGACTGGTCGCGGTGGCGAAGGGGTTGACGATGAGCATGACGCGCACGACACCCGAGGATATGGGGTAGGTGGCGCAACCGTGCAATCCGCCCTGCATCGGCGAGGTCGTGGAAGGCCGCCGTGGGGTGCGCAGCCACCTCCCGCCGGCGCCGAATACCCTGGACGCGTGAGTACGGAGAAGGACCGCCCGGAGCAGGACCGACTCGAGATCGACGTCGATCCGTCGGTGACGCCCACCCAGATCAAGGTGGCCGGAGCGGTGACCACCGTGGAGGGCCTGATCGGTGTCACGGTGGCGGTGATCCTGGTGATCCGCGGTCTCGCCGGACACGAGGAGACGGCCATCAGCGGTTACGGCACCGCGGGCTGGTTCGGCATCATCGGCGGCGGTGTCCTCGTCGGCGGGCTCGCCCTCCTGGCCGGGCGGCGCTGGGGTCGCTCGATCGCGATGGTCGCCCAGATCCTGCTGCTCCCGGTCGCGTACTACCTGTACACCAGCGGTTGGCCGGTGTTCAGCGTGCCGCTCGCCCTGGCGGCGCTCGCCGTGCTGGTGATGCTGTTCAGCCCGGCCTCCGTCCGGTGGCTCGCCGGGGACCTCGAACCCGACCACTGAACCGGGCGCGAGGCGCGGAATCGGGCATTCCGACCAGTTGATCCAGTTGTTACCACAACCCTGACTCCAATACGTCGACGTCCGGGCGGTCGCCCGTACAGTGGGGCGCATGACGCGCATCCTCGCGATTGCCAATCAGAAGGGTGGGGTCGCCAAGACCACCACGGTCGAGTCCCTCGGAGCCGCTCTCGCCGACCTCGACGTGTCGGTGCTGGTCGTCGATCTCGACCCGCAGGGCTGTCTCACGTTCTCCCTCGGGCATGACCCCGACCAGCTGGAGTCGTCGGTGCACGATGTGCTCCTCGGCGACGAGGAGATCGCCGACGTGCTCCTCGACACCGAGGACAAGGTGACGCTGCTGCCCGCCACCATCGACCTGGCCGGCGCCGAGGCGCTGCTGCTGATGCGCCCGGGACGTGAGTACGCGCTCAAGCGGGCACTCGCCGAGGTCGGGCAGGACTTCGACGTCATCATCGTCGACTGCCCGCCGTCGCTGGGCGTGCTCACCCTGAACGGCCTCACCGCCGCCGACGAGGTGATCGTCCCCCTACAGTGCGAGACGCTCGCCCATCGCGGCGTGGGACAGCTGCTGCGTACGGTCCGCGAGGTCCAGCAGATCACCAATCCGAACCTCAAGATGCTGGGAGCGGTGGCGACGCTGTTCGACGCCCGGACCACACACAGCCGGGACGTCCTCTCCGACGTCGCCGATCGCTACGACCTGCCGGTGCTGAGCCCGCCGATCCCGCGCACGGTCCGGTTCGCGGAGGCCTCCGCCTCCGGAACGTCGGTCATGCGTGGGCGAAAGAACAAGGGCGCCACCGCATATCGCGAACTCGCGGAGAACCTGTGGAAGCACTGGGATGCGGGGGAGGACGTGCGGACCGTCGACTTCTGAGGCGTAGAACGGACGAGGTCAGGCCGGCCCGAAGGCCTCGACCGTCGTACCGCGCTGTTCGACGACCGTGTCGCCGATGACCCGCAGGCTCACCACGCCGCCCGGTGCGCTGCTGCGGTCGAGTGGGATCGAACGGATCTCACGACCGCCGGCGACGTCGCGCACGCTGATCCCCGACGCACTCGGCAGCAGTAGCTGCCCCGCCATCACCTGACCGGGGCCCAGCGTCGCCGGCACCTGGTAGATCGGCTTGAGACTCTGCGCATCCAGCACCACGGTGGCCTTGCCGGTCCAGTACGTGACGATGCCGTTGCCCTCGAGCGGGACGCTGCCCGTCGGCGGAGTGGCATCCCCGGCGACGGTGTTCGAACCGGTGGCCACGCCCTCGGAATCGAAGCGGCGGATCGATGGTCCGCTGTCGCCACCGAGCGCCGGCGGTTCGGCCGGACTCGCACCACCGTCGTAGACGGCGATACCCGTCGACGACATCGCGATCACCACCGGCGGAGGTCCGCTGACGTCACCGGTGATCAGCGTCGAACCGTACTGCTCGACTCGTTCGTCGTCGTCGAGCAGGGCGCCCAGCACGGTCAGCCGGTAGCCTGGGTCGTCGGCACACCGTTCGACGACGGACATGCGATCGCCGGTGATGGCCGAGGAATAGATCACGCAGGCCTTGCGCTTCGCCTCGTCCTCGGGGCGCACGGGCGCCTCCACGCGGCCGTACTCGACGCCGCGGACCAGATTCGAACCCCACGTCTCCAATCGCCCGGAGCCCTGTGCGACCACGTACCCGTAGTCGCTGACGAGGCGTAGCTCGTCGTCGGCGTCACTGGTCCGGGAGCCCTTGCGGGCACCGGTCTTCGCGTCGAGCGCGGTGACCTCCGAGCAGCCCCGGGAATTGCGATAGACGGCGAGCGCGAGGTCGCTGCTGGCGGTCCAGGCGGTGTCGACGACGCAGAGGTCGAGGTCTCGGCGGTAGGACCACAGTTCGGCCCCGGACGCCGGGTCGTGGCCGATGACGGTGCCGCCGTCGCCGGTCACGACCACCGAATCGGCGATCGCCGGGGCGACGGTGGCATCGGAGGAGGCCTGCCAGCGCGGCGCGAAGGCGTCCGGAACCGCCGCGGGCTGTTCGACCTGCGGCGGGGCGGACTGCGCCTGGATGCTGGTCGTCCCGCGGACCGGGCTCACCAACCAGGCGATGAGCCCGGCGACGGCGACGAGCACGATGATGGTCGCGGTGACCGCGAGATCGATCGGCCGACGCCGCTCCGGTTTGACGCGTGCCACGCGTGGACTCGTGGTGGGTTACTCGGCTGCGGACTGTGCGGAGACCGGGGTCGCGTCGCCGGCGCCCGAGCCCTCGCCCGCGGGCTTGCGGTTGGCGCCACCGCGACGACGGCGACGACGACGCGGCTTCGAGGTGCCGTCGCCGTTGTCCTCACCGGAGGCCTTGGTGCCGCTGCTCGCCGACTCGCCGCTCTCGGCCTCGGCGGTGGACTCCGCGGTGTTCTCGGACTTGGCGGAGTCGCCGCCCTCGGAACCCTGGCCGCCGCGGGTACGACGACGGGTGCGGGTCGACCGCTTGCGCGGTTCCCGGTCCTCACGCGTCTCGCGGGTCTCGTTCGGGTCGCGGGCGGGCTTGGCAGCCACGATGCGGCCGGTGGCCGACTCGGGGATCGACAGATCCTCGCGCAGGTTCTCCGACGTCGAGTAGGTCTCGACCGGCTCGGGGATGCCGAGCCCGAGGGCCTTGTCGATGAGCTCCCAGCGGTGCAGCTCGTCCCAGTCGACGAGGGTCACGGCGATGCCGGTACGGCCCGCACGACCGGTGCGTCCGATGCGGTGCACGTAGGTCTTGTCGTCCTCGGGGCACTGGTAGTTGATGACGTGGGTGACGTCGTCGATGTCGATGCCGCGGGCGGCAACGTCGGTGGCGACGAGGACGTCGATGGTGCCGTCGCGGAACCGACCGAGGGCCTTCTCGCGAGCCACCTGACCGAGGTCGCCGTGCACGGCGCCGACCTTGAACCCGCGCTCGGCGAGGTCGTCGGCGACCTTCTGCGCGGTGCGCTTGGTGCGGGTGAAGATCATCGTCGCGCCGCGTCCCTCGGCCTGCAGGATGCGGGCCACGAGCTCGGCCTTGTCGAGAGCGTGCGCACGGTAGGCGTACTGCTTGGTGCGGTCGTGCACCGCCGAGTCGTTGGCGTTCTCGGCCCGGATGTGAGTGGGCCGGTGCAGGAAGGTGCGGGCCAGGGTGACGATCGGGCCCGGCATGGTCGCCGAGAACAGCATCGTCTGGCGCGGGGTCGGCAGCGCGGCCATGATGCGCTCGATGTCCGAGAGGAAGCCGAGGTCGAGCATCTCGTCGGCCTCGTCGAGGACGAGGATCGAGACCTTGCCGAGCACGAGGTGGCCCTGTTGGGCGAGATCGAGCAGGCGGCCCGGGGTGCCGACGACGACGTCGACGCCCGACTGCAGCTCGGCGATCTGCGCCTCGTAGGGGCGGCCACCGTAGATCGAGGTGATCTTCAGCATGCGGTTGGTGCCGTCGGCGAGGGTGACGTCGGTGTTCTTGGCGGCGATCTCGAGGTCGCTGGTCACCTGCACGCAGAGTTCGCGCGTGGGCACGATGATCAGCGCCCGGGGGGTGTTGTCGAGTGGGCGGACACCCGAGGCCTCGGCGTTGGCGAGGCGATGGAGCAGCGGGATGCCGAAGCCGTAGGTCTTGCCCATGCCGGTACGGGCCTGACCGATGAGGTCGTCTCCGCCCATGGCGAGGGGGAGGGTCAGTTCCTGGATGGCGAACGTCTGGGTCTTGCCGTCCTCGGTGAGTGCCGAGACGATACGCTCGTCCACGCCGAGTTCGGCGAAGGTGGGGGCGGTGTGGGTTTCGTCGACGATGGTCGTCTGCACGGCCGAATCGCTCATGTGCGGTTGTTGCCTTTCTGGCCAGTTCTCTTGCGCGCGTGTGATTCCTGCGCGCACGAGGAAAAAGCTCGAAAGTGCGCGCGCAAATGTCGTGGTGGTACCGGGGATTCGGCCGGGCGTCGTGCGACGAACTCTTCGATCCGCGAGGAACTCGCTGTCTCGATTCCGCGAAGGTCGCGAGGGGTCGTCGAAAGATCCAATCGGCCGCATCCACACGCTCGCGCCGGCGAGCACGCGATGATCACGCAGCTCAGCGGGCAGGCGCCGGGGGTCCCGTCGGGGTGCACCGAGGTCGAGTGTACTTGGTGCTTCCTGAGAGGCCGCTACCATCACCTCATGGCGCCTGTTTCCGAACCCTCCGACATCATCCCGGTAGCTGCGATCGAGACCCAGGACCGCGTGGTCGGGAAGCTGTTCGCGGTGCTGCTGGCCGGCGAGTTCGCCGCCTTCCATCGCCTCATCGAGGAGTCGGCGATGGCTCCCGACGTGCCCAGCAAGATCGCGATCGCGCGGATGGCCGCCTCCGAGGTCGGCCACTTCGACCGCCTCGCCGAGCGAGTCGAGACGATGACGGGGCTCACCGCCGCCGAGGCCGTCGAACGCTACCGGTCGGTCTTCGATCAGTACCACCGCGCCACCACTCCGAAGACCTGGTACGAGGCGCTGGTCAAGGCCTACGTCGGTGATGGTCTGGCGTCCGACTTCTACGTCGAACTGTCCGACATGCTCCCGCCCGACTCGCGCACCGTGATGGCCGAGGTGATGGCAGAGACCGCCAACTCGGCGTTCGCCCGCGAGCAGGTCCGGGCGGCCGTCGAGGCCGATCCGTCGATCAAGTCGGCGCTGGTCCTGTGGGGTCGCCGTCTGCTGGGTGAGGCCATCACCCACGCGCAGTGGGTGCTCGCCGCCGAGGAGGAGGTCACCGACCTGTTGTTCTCCGGGGCGTCCTCGCTGTCCGGGGTGGCTCACTTCTTCGATGCGGTCGCGGCCAAACACGCCGAGCGCATGGCCGATCTCGGGCTCGACTGACCACCTGTTCGTTCCCGCCGCTTTTCGCTGTCAGCGGAGCGGCTGTCCGGTCCGGTGACCGCTGGACTAGCCTTGTGCGGCAAGCGTTGTTGACACCGGAGGAGGGCGGCACATGGCCGTGGAAGTGAAGATCGGCATCACCGACAGCCCGCGTGAGCTGACCGTCGCGACGTCGCTGACCAGTGACGAGGCCTACGCCGAGGTCGAGGCGGCACTCGGCGGCAAGCAGCCGCTGCTGGCGCTGGTGGACGAGAAGGGCGCCCGTTACCTGATCCCGGTCACCAAGATCGCCTACGCCGAGGTCGGGGCGTCGGAGAACCGTCGCGTCGGATTCGGTTCCTGAGGCGGGACACAGACCAACGACAAGGGTCCGGCACGCATCTCGCGATCACTCGCTACGGGCGCGCCGGACCCTTGTCGTATGTCCGGGACTCGTCGTCGGGGTCTCAGGCCGGACCGGAGTCGGTCTCCGCAGGCGACTCAGCGTCGGTCTGCGGTGCGGCCTGGCGCGGGAAGTGGGACAGACCGCCCCACAGCAGTGCGACGGTGGTGTCGACGGCCGTCTGCTTGTCCACGGGACGCTTGGCCTCGAGCCAGTAGCGCGCGTTGACCTGGCTGGCACCGACGAGCCCGGAGGCGAGCATGCGCGAGCGGTACGGATCGAGGCCGGAGTCGTGCATGACCAGGCCGTACACCGCGTCGACGCAGGCCTCGGTCGCACCCTCGACGCGACGGATGACCGCGGGGTCGGAGGCGTCGGAGGAGAAGATCAGCCGGTAGCCCGAGTTGTCCTGGTCGATGAAGTCGAAGAAGGCCTCGACCGCGGCTCGGACACGCTTCCGGTTGTCGGTCGTGGTGCGCAGGGCGGTGTTGACGTCGCTGACCAGCTTCTCGGCATGCGAGTCGACGACCGCGATGTAGAGGTCCAGCTTCGACGGGAAGTGCTGATACAGGACGGGTTTGCTCACTCCCGCGTGCACGGCGATCTCGTCCATCCCCGCGGCGTGGTAGCCGCGTTCGACGAAGATCTCACTGGCCGCATCGAGCAACTGCATGCGCCGTGCGCTGCGCGGCAGGCGCGTACTGCGTCCGGGTACCGAGGACGCGTTGGTTGCGGTCGACATGGCGAAGATCGTACTCGGGAGACCTTCCTGCGCAGTATCTGCGGTCCGCTGTGAGAAAGTTGTTCCGTGAGCCGCACAGAGGATGGCGGCACCGGCCTCGACGAGGGACCGGTGCGCACCAAGGATGTCGGCCCGAGATCGTCGGGGCGTCCCAAGCCGGACCAGCCGCTTCGGGCGCGCTGGGACCCGACCGATGACAACGGCCGTCCCCGCGTCGACCGCGATGCGCAGCCCGAATACAAGAAGCAGTCGGCTCTCGGCCGGTTCGTCTCGACGTACGGCTGGCGCGCCTACGCCATCCCGGTTCTGACGATTCTCACGATCGTTCTCATCGTGGTGACCATCCAGGACGGACGGGGTTCCGATCTGGCGCCGACCGCCGCGGTCAATCCCGACTCGGCCGCCCGCAACACCGACATCAGCACCGAGACACGCCCGATCGGTGCGCCGACCGGCGACATCCAGGCCGCGGCGCTGCCCGCGGGCACCCTGCCGCAGGGCGGCCCGTTCACCACGCAGGGCAAGCAGACCTTCCGGGTGCTGCGCGGTGCGGGTCCGAAGGTCGGCACCGGCGGCCAGGAGTACACCTACACCGTCGAGGTGGAGAACGGCCTGAATCCGCAGGACTACGGCGGCGACCCGACCTTCGCGAAGATGGTCGACATGACGCTGGCCAACCCACGCAGCTGGATCGGCGACGGGCGCGTGAGCTTCCGGCGCATCGACCGCGGCGAGCCGGATCTGCGCATCACCCTGGTCTCCACCGGCACGACCCGCGAACTGTGCGGATACCAGATCAAGCTGGAGACCTCCTGTTACTACCCGCCGCAGGAGCGCGTGACCCTCAACGAGGCCCGCTGGGTGCGCGGCGCGCTGTCCTACCAGGGTGACGACATCGCCTACCGCCAGTACCTCGTCAATCACGAGGTCGGGCACGGACTCGGCTACGCATCGCACGAGCCGTGCCGCGAGAACGGGGCGCTCGCGCCGGTGATGATGCAGCAGTCCTTCGGCACCGCGAACTCCGAGATCATGGCCCTCGACCCGGACATGAAGGCCAACCGCACGTTCGTCTGCCGCCCGAATCCCTGGCCGTTCCCCAAGCGCTGACCCCGGGAATGAGCGGGCGGCTCCGATGGTTGTGCCAAGAGTCCGTGTACTCGCCGATTACTGGAGGCGTTCGTGTCGTCGCAAGGGTCGCTCACCGGGTCGCTGCCACCCCTCGTGGAGCCGGCAGCCGAACTGAGCAATGAAGAGGTGGCCCGTTACAGCCGCCATCTGATCATCCCGGATGTGGGGATGGACGGGCAGAAGCGCCTGAAGAACGCGAAGGTGCTCGTCATCGGTGCCGGCGGGCTCGGCTCGCCGACGCTGCTGTACCTCGCCGCGGCCGGTATCGGCACCATCGGGATCGTCGAGTTCGACATCGTCGACGAGTCCAACCTGCAGCGCCAGGTCATCCACGGCCAGTCCGACATCGGACGCCCGAAGGCCGAGAGCGCGCGGGACTCGATCCTCGAGATCAATCCGTACGTCACCGTGAACATCCACGATCAGCGACTCGAGCCCGAGGGCGCGATCGAGTTGTTCTCGCAGTACGACCTCATCCTCGACGGGACCGACAATTTCGCGACCCGTTATCTGGTCAACGACGCCGCGGTGCTCGCGCACAAGCCGTACGTCTGGGGATCGATCTACCGCTTCGAGGGGCAGGCGTCGGTGTTCTGGGAAGACGCCCCCGACGGCCGCGGCATCAACTACCGCGACCTCTATCCGCAGGCCCCGCCGCCCGGGATGGTGCCGTCGTGCGCCGAGGGCGGTGTTCTCGGCATCCTGTGTGCCTCGATCGGATCGATCATGGGCACCGAGGCCATCAAGCTCATCTGCGGTATCGGTGAACCGCTGCTCGGCCGCCTCATGGTCTACGACGCCCTCGACATGACCTACCGGACCATCAAGATTCGCAAGGACCCGGAGGGTGAGCGCATCGCCGGCCTCATCGACTACGACGACTTCTGCGGTGTGGTGTCCAACGAGGCCTCCGACGCCGCGGCCGGCTCGACGCTCACCGCCGTCGAACTCAAGCAGAAGATCGACGCGGGGGAGAAGCTCGCGATCATCGACGTGCGCGAGCCGGTCGAGTGGGACATCGTGCGGATCGAGGGTGCGACCCTCATCCCGAAGGGCGAGATCCTGTCCGGTGAAGGCCTCGCGAAGGTGCCGCAGGATCGCCCGACGGTCCTCTACTGCAAGACCGGCATCCGCTCCGCCGAGGCCCTCGCCGCGCTCAAGCGTGCCGGGTTCGCCGACGCCACGCACCTGCAGGGTGGGGTGACCGCCTGGGCCAATCAGGTCGACAAGACACTGCCGGTCTACTGAGCGTCATCCTCACCGCGGTGGGGGCATCCGTTCTCGGGTGCTCCCACCGCGTGCCTTCTCGAATCGGTCACCAGCGCTCGGTAATCTGACCTGGTGAATACCGTCGAGCCGCCCGAACACGTGCTGAACACGTTCGGGCTCACCTCCCATCCGCCCGTCGCCATGGGCGAATCATGGATCGGTGGCTGGCGCGTCGGTGAGGTCGTGCTGTCGCTGGTTCCCGACCACGCACGCGCCGCCTGGTCGGCCGCAGTCCGCGAGACGCTGTACGTCGAGGGCATGCGGATCGCACGCCCGTTCCGTGCCACCGACGGCCGCTACGTCGTCTCGGGATGGCGTGCCGACACCTACATCGCCGGGACACCCGAACCGCGCCACGACGAGGTAGTCCTCGTCGCCGACCGTCTACACGAGGCGACCGCGTCCCTCGAACGCCCGCGTTTCCTGCTGCAGCCCCCGGCGCCGCCACACACCGACGTCGACGTCTTCACCGCCGCCGACCGGGCCGCGTGGGAAGAGGTCCCGCTGCGCTCGGCACGTGCCGCGGGCATGGCCGAGCCGACCGCACCCGACGGCGTGCAGAGCGTCGAGATGCTGAGAACCCTGGCGAAGCTACGCAAGCCGGTCGACCTGCCGTCTCAGGTCGTGCACGGCGATCTGTTCGGCACCGTGCTCTTCGCTGGTGCTGCGGCACCGGGCATCACCGACATCGTCCCGTACTGGCGGCCCGCCCCGTGGGCGGCCGCGGTGGCGGTGGTCGACGCCCTCGCCTGGGGCGGCGCCGACACCGAACTCGTCCAGCGGTGGTCCGATCAGCCGGAGTGGCCGCAGATGATGCTACGGGCGACGATGTTCCGTCTGGCCGTCCACGCCCTGCACCCGCGCTCGACCGCCGGCGCACTGCCCGGGTTGCAGCGGGTCGTCGAACTGGTACGTTTGCTCGTATAACCGCAGCTCACAGCCCTGATCGGGGTTTTCCTGAGTTCTCACACGGCCTTCGTGCCGAAGTGAGAACAACGTGACGGTCCGGTCACCTCGCGGAATATCCGCGCAACACGCCCCCGGGATGCTTGGTCTCGATCGCACGACATCGGTGTCGGCGTCCGATATGACAGCTCGCTGTTGTGTCGAGAAGACAGCCCGCACTGCTCGTGCAGTGACCACCAAGCATCGGAAGACGGGGACGCATGGCATTCGCAGACCTCAGAGCACAGCTCAAGCGTGACCACACCATCACCGACTGGGATCCGGAGGACAGGGTCGCCTGGGAGAACGGCAACGCCGCGATCGCCAAGCGCAACCTCGTGTGGTCGGTGATCTGCGAACACGTCGGTTTCTCGATCTGGTCGCTGTTCTCGGTGATGGCCTTGTTCATGGGCCCGGAATACGGCATCAGCATGGACCAGAAGTTCGTCATCGCCGCGACCGCGACCCTCGTCGGCTCGTGCCTGCGCATCCCCTACACCCAGGCCACCGCGAGGTTCGGCGGACGCAACTGGGCGATCTTCTCCGCCATCGTGCTCCTCGTCCCGACCGGTCTGACGATGATGCTGATGATGAACCCGGGCGAGTTCGGGTTCGGCTGGTTCCTCGCGGTCGCGGCCATCACCGGCTTCGGCGGCGGCAACTTCGCCTCCTCGATGACCAACATCAACGCCTTTTACCCGCAGCGTCTCAAGGGCTGGGCGCTCGGCCTCAACGCCGGCGGCGGCAACATCGGCGTCCCGGTCGTCCAGGTCATCGGACTGCTGGTCATCTGGCTGTTCGCCGACCAGCCGGAGATCGTCTGCGCGATCTACCTCGTCGCACTCGCGGTCGCGGGAATCGGCGCGGCGATCTACATGGACAACCTCGACCACCAGACCGCCAGCGGCAAGGCGATGATCGACTGCCTCAAGTACCGCGACACCTGGCTCATCTGCCTGCTCTACATCGGCACCTTCGGCTCGTTCATCGGTTTCGGTTTCGCGTTCAGTCAGGTCCTCAACATCAGCTTCACCTCCGCCGGTGCCTCCAAGCCTGCCCTCGCAGCAGCGCAGATCGCTTGGATCGGACCGCTTCTCGGCTCGCTGGCCCGCCCCTACGGCGGCAAGCTCGCCGACCGCATCGGCGGCGGCAAGGTCACGCTGTACTGCTTCATCGCGATGGCCGCCTCGGCCTCGATCCTCGTGATCGCCGGCATGTCGGCCGACGCCAACGGCAAGGTGATCAGTGGCGGTGTGCTCGCGGCCTTCATCACCGGCTTCATCCTGCTGTTCCTGATCTCCGGCATCGCGAACGGTTCGGTGTACAAGATCATCCCGACGATCTGGGAGCACAAGGCGCAGACGCTGTCGGGGCTGAACGCCTTCGGCAAGTCCACCTGGTCGCGCAGCATGTCCGGCGCGCTCATCGGCATCGCCGGTGCGGCAGGCGGTCTCGGCGGTGTCGGCATCAACCTGGTGCTGCGGTCCAGCTACAAGTCCAATCAGTCGGCGACGCAGGCCTTCTGGGTGTTCCTCACCTTCTATGTGGTGGCCGCGGTGGTCACCTGGTGGTTCTACGCACGACGCCCGATCGTCGTCGGCGAGACCACCGATCTGCCGGTCGCCGAGGCCACCGGCACCACCGCCGGCACCGGCGAGCCGGCCACCACCAGGGAAGCGCTGGCCTGAGTTCGCCCGCGGCGCAACTCGACCATCAGGCAAGGCACAGGGAGTAGACAATGAGCAGCGAGACCAACACCGGCCGCAACACCGTCGTCGTGGTGGGTCACGGCATGGTCGGCCACCGCTTCGTGCAGGAGATGCGCAAGCGTGACACCGAGAACCGGTGGCGCGTCGAGATCGTCTCCGAGGAGCGAGATCCGGCCTACGACCGCGTGGGTCTGTCCTCCTACGTCGGTGCGTGGCAGCGTGATTCGCTCGCGCTGGACGGCAACACCTACGACGGTGACGATCTCGTCGTCACGCATCTGGGTGAGGCCGTCACCGGTATCGACCGCGCGCACCGACGTGTGGTGACCTCCGGCGGCCGCGAGATCGCCTATGACGCACTCGTTCTCGCAACGGGTTCGTACGCCTTCGTGCCGCCGGTGCCGGGCCACGACAACTCCAAGTGCTTCGTCTACCGCACCCTCGACGACCTCGACGACATCCGGGCAGCCGCCGACGCGGCCGGCCCGGGGGCGACGGGCGTCGTGGTCGGCGGCGGTCTGCTCGGGCTCGAGGCGGCCAATGCGCTCAAGCTGATGGGCCTGAAGCCGCACGTGGTCGAGTTCGCGCCGCGCCTGATGCCGATGCAGGTCGACGCCGGCGGCGGCGCGATCCTGAAGAACCTCGTCACCGACCTCGGCCTCGAAGTCCACACCGGCGTCGGCACCTCGGAGATCGCCGACGCGGAGAACGGCGGCCTGCGTGTCACGCTCTCCGACGAGTCGCTGATCGACGCCTCGTTGGTCGTCTTCTCCGCCGGAGTCCGGCCCCGCGACCAGCTCGCCCGCGATGCGGGCCTCGCGGTCGCCGAGCGCGGCGGCGTCCTCGTCGACACGAACTGCGTCACCGAGGACGAGCACATCTTCGCCATCGGCGAGGTCGCCGCGGTGGAGGGCCGCTGCTACGGACTCGTCGCCCCCGGCTATTCGACCGCCGAGGTCGTCGCCGACCGTCTCCTCGGTGGCTCGTCGACCTTCCCCGGCGCCGACATGTCGACCAAGCTGAAACTGCTCGGCGTCGACGTCGCCAGCTTCGGCGATGCGTTCGCGACCACCGAGAACGCCCTCGAGATCACCTATCACGACGCGGTCGCGGGCAAGTACGCCAAGATCGTCGTCAGCGATGACGCGAAGACCCTGCTCGGCGGGATCCTGGTCGGCGATGCGTCGGCCTACGCCCTGCTCAAGCCGATGGTCGGTCGCGAGATCCCCGGCGACCCTGCGGCCCTGATCGCCCCGGAGGGCGGCACCGGCGTCGGCATTGACGCGCTGCCCGACGATGCCGAGATCTGCTCCTGCAACGGGGTGTCGAAGGGCTCGATCTGCTCGGCCATCGCCGACGGCGCCTGCGACATCGCTGCGATCAAGGGCTGCACCTCGGCCGGCACCACCTGCGGCGGTTGTGTGCCCAGCATCAAGCAGCTCCTCACCGCGTCGGGCGTCGAACTCAGCAAGTCGCTGTGCGACCACTTCGCCCAGTCGCGCGCCGAACTGTTCGAGATCGTCGCCGTCACCGGCATCCGGACCTTCTCCGAACTCATCGACCGCTACGGCACCGGCCAGGGCTGCGAGATCTGCAAGCCGACCGTCGCCTCGATCCTCGCCTCGACGTCGAGCGATCACATCCTCGACGGTGAGCAGGCCGGATTGCAGGACACCAACGATCACTTCCTCGCGAACATGCAGAAGAACGGCTCGTACTCGGTGGTGCCCCGCATGCCGGGCGGTGAGGTCACCCCCGAGCAGCTCATCGTGATCGGCGAGATCGCCCGCGACTACGGGCTGTACACCAAGGTCACCGGTGGCCAGCGCATCGACCTGTTCGGAGCCCGCGTCGACCAGCTGCCCGAGATCTGGCGACGCCTCGTCGACGCCGGGATGGAGTCCGGGCACGCCTACGGGAAGAGTCTCCGCACGGTGAAGAGCTGTGTCGGCTCCACTTGGTGCCGCTACGGCGTCCAGGACTCGGTCGGCATGGCGGTCTTCCTGGAGAAGCGGTACCGGGGCCTGCGGTCGCCGCACAAGATCAAGTTCGGCGTCTCCGGGTGCGCCCGCGAATGCGCGGAGGCCCGCGGCAAGGACGTCGGCGTGATAGCCACCGAGAACGGCTGGAACCTCTACGTCGGGGGCAACGGCGGTCAGAGCCCCAAGCATGCGCAGCTGCTGGCCAGCGGAGTGGATGACGACACCCTGGTCGCCTACATTGATCGGTACCTCATGTTCTACATCCGTACCGCCGACCGGCTGCAGCGCACCGCGCCGTGGCTGGAATCCCTCGAAGGCGGACTGGACCACCTCAAGGCGGTCGTCTGCGACGACAGCCTGGGACTCGCCGCCGAACTCGAGGATGCGATGGCCCGGCACGTCGCCGGCTACCGGGACGAATGGGCGGCGGTGCTCGACGACGAGGACAAACTGAAGCGGTTCGTGTCGTTCGTGAACGCACCCGACGTGGTCGACCCGACCATCCGGTTCGCCGAGTACGAACGTAAGGTGCCGGTGCTGCTCGACATGCCGCAGGTGCGTCCGGGAGCGGAGGAGAACACCGGGTCGGTTGTGACCGCAGCGCCGGTGAAGGAAGGAGTGCCGACATGACCATCGCACCAGACGAGACCGGACAGCGGTCCGGAGCCGACGGGTCGGGGACGGTCGAGGGAGCCTGGGTGAGGGCGTGCCCGATCGACGACCTGATCGTCGGACGCGGAGTCGCGGTACTCGGTCCGCGCGGTGAACAGGCGGCGTTGTTCCGTCTGCAGGCCGCGGAGACCGACCGCGAGGCGGCTCCCGGCCGCTCGCGCCTGTATGCCATCGGCAACATCGACCCGTTCGGTCGAGCCGCGGTGCTTTCGCGCGGACTCACCGGTGACCGCGCCGGCGAGCCGACAGTGGCCTCGCCGCTGGGCAAGCAGGTCTTCGCACTGCGGACCGGTGTGTGCCTGGACGACGAATCGGTCTCCGTGCCGAGCTACGGCGTACGCGTCGTCGAGCGGAACGTCGAGGTGTTCTTTCCCGCGTGAACGCCATCAATCTTCCCGGTGATGCGGCCGAAGCCGACCCGTTGCCGCTCACCGGATTCACCATCGGTATCACCGCGGCGCGTCGTGCCGAGGAGTTCGCCGCACTGCTCGAACGACGCGGTGCGCGGGTCGTCCAGGCGCCGACGATCCGCATCCTGCCGCTCGTCGACGACACCGAACTCGAGCGGGTGACCGAGGAGATCATCGCCTCGCCGCCGCAGATCATGGTGGCGACCACCGGCATCGGTTTCCGCGGCTGGATCGAGGCGGCCGACGGCTGGGGCAACGCCGAGGATGTGCTGCGTTCGCTGTCGCAGAGCCGGCTGATCGCGCGTGGCCCCAAAGCGAAGGGCGCGATCCGCGCCGCGGGCCTGCGGGAGGAGTGGTCGCCGGAGAGCGAGTCCTCCTCGGAGGTGCTCGACCACCTCCTCGCCGAGGGCGTCGAGGGCGTGCGCATCGCCGTACAGCTCCACGGCGCGACGAGTGAGTGGGAACCGTTGCCGGACTTCTGCACCGTTCTGCGGGCCGCGGGGGCCGAGGTCGTGCCGATCCCGGTCTACCGCTGGAACATGCACCCGGATGTGGCGCGTATCGACAAGATGATCGCGCAGGTGCTGCGCGGCGATCTCGACGCGATCACCTTCACCAGCGCGCCGGCCGCGGCATCGATCCTCACCCGCGCCAAGGAACTCGGCAAACTGCAGCAGTTCGTGCACGCGCTGCGCACCGCGGTGCCGGTGATGTGCGTGGGATCGGTGACCGCCAGTCCGCTGGAGGCACTGCAGATCCCGACGACGTATCCCCGCCGGTTCCGGCTCGGAGCTCTTGCGCGCCTGATCACCGACGAACTTCCGCGCCGCACCCACGTGCTGCGGGTCGCCGGACACGACACCGCGATACGCGGCCAGGCCGTCGTCGTCGACGGCGAGCTGAAGGACCTGTCGGCGACCGGCCTGCTGCTGCTGAAGCTGCTCGCACGCAACCCCGGTCGGGTGGTGTCGCGGCAGGAGATGCTCGCGGTGCTGCCCGGCGACAGCTCCGACACCCATGCCGTCGAGGTCGCGGTCGCGCGACTCCGTGCGGCACTGGGGGATTCGAAGATGGTCCAGACCGTCGTCAAACGCGGTTACCGCCTGGCCGTCGACCTCGAGTACGACGCCGAAGACGAATGACCACGTCCAGGGGAGGACACATGCGAGACAATGCCCTGAGAGACGGCACTGTTCGGCTCCCGCACGGCGACCGCCTGCGCGACGTCAGTCCGGTGTTGGTCGCACACGGCACCCGTAACCCGCACGGCGTCACCGTGATCGCCGAGATCGCCGAGGCTGTCAGTGCGCGGATCGGGCTGACCCGTACCGCTTTCGTCGACGTGCTCGGGCCGACGCCGTCCGAGGTGATCGCCGACCTCGACAAGCCCGCGGTGCTGGTGCCGGCCTTCCTCGCTTCGGGGTACCACGTCCGCAAGGACATCCCCGAACACGTCGCGCTCGCGGGCCGACCCGACACGGTCGTGACCCGCGCGCTCGGCCCCGACCCGGCGATCGCGGCGGTCGCCCGCCTGCGGCTCGCCGAGGCCGGCTGGGAGCCGGGCGATTCGGTGGTCCTGGCCGCCGCCGGGTCGTCGGACCCCAGTGCCTGCGGCCAGGTGTATCTGGCTGCGCGCCAACTGGAATCCCTGATCGGTGGCCGGGTGGAGGTCGGGTTCATCACGACCGCGCAGCCGTCGGTGCCGGAGGCGATCGAGAAGGCGCGCCGCACCGGACGTCGCGTCGTGGTCGCGAGCTACCTGCTCGCGCCGGGGCTCTTCCACCAGCGTCTGGAGACCTACGGCGCCGACGCGGTCGCCGCACCGCTCGGTCCGGACCCGCGCATCGTCGACCTCATCGTCACCCGCATGCGGGCCGCGATCAGCCCGTACCGACGCACCCCGGTGCCGCGGCTCGTGTGAGCTGCGTCGGCTGGCTTCGATACGGCTCGTCGCAAGCTCCTCGCCTACTCAACCAGCGGGGGTGGTTCGTTCTGTTGGCCGGGTGGTGACGGCCGGGCCCGCGGGTGGTTCGTTCTGTTGGCCGGGTGGTGACGGCCGGGCCCGTGGGTGGTTCGTTCTGTTGGCCGAGTGGTGACGGCCGGGCCCGCGGGGGTGGCTCCTTCTGTTGGCCGAGTAGCGACGGCCGGGCCCGCGGGTGGTTCGTTCTGCTGGCCGAGTAGCGACGACCGAGCGACGCGAGGACGCCGCGTATCGAGGTCACGCAATCGCCCACCGGCACTCGCGCAACCGGATTCGTCCGTGGGAGATCGGGACACCTTCCGCCGCAAGCCGTTCGAGCTGACGGTTCGCGAGATGCGGAGCGGGACGACCGCTCGCGGGGACGACCCGATGCCACGGCAGGTCGGCGGTGTCGGTGCGCATGATCCAACCGACGATCCGGGCGCTGGACAGTCCGGCCGCGCCGGCCAGGTCGCCGTAGGTGCTCACCCGGCCGACCGGGATCGCCGCGACCAGGGCGCGGACGGCTTCGACCTGTTCCTCGGTGATCGCCGCCATCGGGGTCCTAGAGCAGCGAGCGGATCAGCGACGCGGACAGTTCCGGTTCGAGGAACGGCACCATGTGCTCACAGTCGACGTGGTGCACGGTCACGTCGTCACCGCGTTCGCTCGCGCAGGCCTCCAGGAATGACGGCCGCACGAAGGGCGGCTGCACCTGATCGGCGACGACGATGTGTGTGGGCACGCCCGGTGGCGGAAGTACTGCGGGCCGAGCCATCTCGCTCCAGGACGCGGCGGCCGCGGGTGCACTGACCCGCCAGCCGACCCGGCCGTGCGGGCGGGGGATGAGGTGCTCGGTGAGCTCGGCCTCGAGAATATCGTCGGGCACATCCGCCCAGCCCTCGGCACGTTTGGCCGAGCGCGCGGCGTCGGCGCTCGGGTAGTCCCAGTTGTCGAGACTGTCGGTGGCGACCTGGAGCGCGAACTCGGGGTCGAGGCCCTGGGCGGGGTCGAGGAGGACGATCCCCTTGACGTCGTCGGGCCGACGGTTCGCCAGGTGGAGAGCGAGTGCACCACCGTAAGAGTGGCCCACGACGACGATCGGCCGGTCGGTCGGGACGTGGTCGTCGAGCACGGCGGACAGTGCACGCACATGGTGCTCGATGCTCCACGGCGGACGCCACGGTGAACGTCCGTGGCCGATGAGGTCCGGCGCGACGATGCGGACACCGCTCAGGTGCTGTGCCAGGGGCTCCCAGCGACGACCGTGGCCGGTGAGACCGTGGATTGCGAGAACGGTGTCGCCCTCCGCCGTGTCGCCGCCGAAGACATACGTGTTGAGAGCTGTCACCTCGTCCATCCTGCCGTATGCGCGGGTGGCGAGCCCGGCCCACCCGCACCGACACCTCGGGCCGCGGGAGTCGTCGGTGGCACATGATTCGATGGAGCCCATGAGTCGGAAACCGGGCACCCAGGCGTCACGCAGCGCCCTGCGCGCACGGCTCGTCGCGGCGCCCGAGGCCACGGACCGTCCCCGGGAGTGGCCGCCGGCGATCACGCAGGTCATCGACCCGGCGGCGAGCATCCCGGCCGGCGAGGAGGAGCAGGCCTGGCGTCCGGTGCGGGTCCACGGCGGACCGGGCAGCGGCAAGACCTCGCTGATCGTCGACGCCGCTGTCGCACGCCTGCTCGACCCCGCGACCGATCCGGAATCGGTCCTAGTCCTGGCGTCGAGCCGCCGGGCGGCGGTCGCGCTGCGCGAGGAGATCACCCGGCGCGTGCTCTCGGCCAACGCGGCCGGGCGGCGTGTGCTCGGCGGTGCGCTCCGCGAACCCCTCGTCCGGACCGTGCACTCCTACGCCTTCGCGATCCTGCGCCTGCAGGCGAGTGCCCACGGCAACCCGCCCCCGCGGCTGATCACCGGATCGGAGCAGGACGTCGTGCTGCGCGAGCTGCTCGCCGGCGACATCGAGGACGGCGCGGAGTACTGGCCCGCGCATCTGCGGCCGGCCCTGGGTACCGACGGTTTCGCGCAGGCACTGCGCGACCTGATGATGCGGGCCGCCGAACGCGGCGTCGGGCCGGAAGAACTCGCGGCCCTCGGTCGTGAACACAAACGCCCCGAGTGGACCGCCGCGGCCCGTGCGTACGCCCAATACGAGCAGAACATGTTGCTGCGCGGCGCGGTCGGCCTCGAGACGCCCGGTGCGTCGGCGCCGGCCGTCGACGCCGCCGAGCTGATCGGTTCGGCGTTGTCGGCCTTCGCGACCGATCCCGACCTGCTCAGTGGCGAACGCCGCCGCATCCGTCACCTCCTCGTCGACGACGCGCAACATCTGGATCCGCAGGCCGCACAGCTGATCCGGCTGGTCGGTACCGGCACCACCTCGACGATCATCGCGGCCGACACCGATCAGTCGGTCTTCGGATTCCGGGGGGCCAGTCCACGATTCGCCGACGGGCTCGCCGAGCCGGGGTCCGAGCGCGACATCGTGCTCGAGCACGACTTCCGCTCCCACCCCGACCTCGCCCGCCTGGGCCGCGCGATCGCCGCGAGGCTCCCCGGGGCGCGCCCGCACGCATATCCCCAACCGGTGCAGGCCGAGTCCGACGCCGCAGTGCCACGCGACGTGGCTGCCGTGCGCGTGTACGGATCGGCGGCCAAGGAGGCCACCGCGATCGCCGACCTGCTGCGCCGCGCCCATCTGTTCGACGGCGTCCCGTGGTCGCAGATGGCCGTGATCGTCCGGTCGGTGTCCCTCGCCCTGCCCCCGCTGCGCCGTGCGTTCCGGTCGGCCGGGGTCCCGGTGACCACCCCGGCCAGCGATCTGCCGTTGCACCGCCAGCGTGCGGTGATCGCGCTGATGCTGGTGCTGCGGGTGGTCGCCGCCCGCCGCGAGGACCCGACGATGCGGAGCGAGGCGACCCCGGAGTCCGAGCTGTTCACCACCGAGGACACGCTGACGCTGCTGTCGGGTCCGGTCGGTGCGGCCGATCCCGGTGCGATGCGACGCCTGCGGCGCGGCATCCGTCGCCTCGACGAGAAGAACGACCCGACGGCGCAACCGGATTCGCTGACCTCGTTGACCCGCGCCCTCCTCGACCCCGAGCTCGGCGCACGGTACCGCCGGGCCCTCACCGAGACCGAGGCGGCGCCGCTGGCCCGCGTTCTCGACGTCGTCGCCGCCGGACAGCGGGCGCACGATGCCGGACGCGGCGTCGAAGAGACGCTGTGGGCGGCCTGGCAGGCCACCGGTCTGGAACGGCGCTGGGCGGCGTCGGCGGTCCGGGGCGGTCCGGCCGGAGAACAGGCCGACCGTGACCTCGACGCCGTCATGGCGATGTTCGAGGCAGCGGCCAACTTCGCCGACACCCTGCCCGCCGCCGGGCCGGCCGGGTTCGTCCACTACCTGTCCCAGCTGCAGATCCCGCGTGACACCCGAACCGCCACGGCGGCAACCGAATCGGTGACCGTCCTGTCGGCGCATGCCGCGGTCGGCCGCGAGTGGGAGGTTGTCGCGGTGGCCGGGGTCCAGGACGGTCTGTGGCCGTCGTTGCGCAGCCGCGGCGGTGTGCTCTCCACCGGTGCGCTCGTCGACATCCTCGACGGCATGGATGCCGGCGCGGTCGACACAGTCGCCCGTGGCGCGACGGCACTCGCCGACGAGCGGCGGCTGTTCCTGGTCGCCTGCACGCGCGCACGCAGCAGGCTGCTCGTGACGGCGGTGGAGGACGGCAGCGGCGACGCCTCGCCGTCGCGCTTCCTCACCGAACTCGCCGATCTCGTCGATGATCCCGACGACGAGGCGCCTCAGGCCGAACTCCAGCTCGACCCCGGGGTGGACCGCGTTCTGTCGCTCCCGTCGCTGGTCGCGACCCTGCGTTCGGTGGTCATGGCCGGTGCCCACGAACCCGACGAGCGGACCCGGGCCGCAGCCCGGCTGCTCGCCGAACTCGCCGACTCCGACATCCCCGGCGCCCACCCGCGCGACTGGTTCGGGCTCGCCGAACCCAGCACCGATGCGCCGCTGTGGACACCGGACAACGGACCCGTCGTGCTGTCGCCGTCGAATGTCGAAGCGCTGAACCGGTGTTCGCTGCGCTGGGTGCTCGAACGCAACGGCGGCCGCGACGGCGACGGGACGCCCGCACTCACCGGTAGCCTCGTGCACACACTTGTCCAGGCCGTTGCGGGACAGCTGGATCCGGTCGAGGTGACCGCGGCGCTGCGCGCGATCTGGGACCGGGTCGACACCGGCGCGGGCTGGTACTCGGCCCGGGAACTCGAACGCGCCGAGAGCATGCTCGGCCACTTCCGCGACTGGCTGCGGATCTCGCGTGCCGACCTCGAGGAGGTGGGCGTCGAATTGCCGGTCGACGCCACCGTTCCCGGCGGTCCCACCGGTGATCCCGACGAAGAGGATGCGCCCGACGTGCGGCTGCGCGGCCGCGTCGATCGCCTCGAGACCGATGCGGCCGGCCGCCCGGTGGTCGTCGACGTCAAGACGTCGAAGAACGCGATCACCAAGGCCGAGGCCGACGAGCACGCCCAGATGGCGGCCTACCAGGTCGCGTTGGCGCATGGGGGAGTGCCACAGTTCGGTGATGTCCCGCCGGGTGGTGCGCGCCTGGTCTACGTGTCCACCGCGAACCGCAATTCCGGTGCGGCCGAACGCGTCCAGTCGCCGTTGACGCCCGAGATGCTCGACGAGTGGATCGGCGTGGTGCGCCGGGCCGCCCGCGCGAGCATCGGCCCGACCTTCACCGCGACACCCAACCCGGGCTGCGTGCACTGCAACCTCACCACCAGCTGCCCCGCGAAGATCCCCGGAAAGGCGGTGACCGATGACTAGCGGAACCCAGACCGGTGGACTCACGACCGGCCGGACGATGATCGGCGCGAAGTCGCTGGCCGCGGCGCTGGGCCTTCCCGACCCGACCCCCGAACAGGTGGCGGTGATCGAGGCGCCGGTCGAGCCGATGCTCGTCGTCGCCGGAGCTGGTGCGGGCAAGACCGAGACGATGGCCTCGCGGGTGGTGTGGCTCGTCGCCAACCAGATCGTGGCACCCGACGAGATCCTCGGACTCACCTTCACGCGCAAGGCCGCCAGCGAGCTCGGCGCACGTATCCGGCGTCGACTGTCCATGCTGTCGGGCGCGCCCGCCCTGCGCACCTGGGACCCGGACGGGACGCTGGCCGCACGGCTGCGCGGCGCCGACCCGGAGGTCAGCACCTATCACGCCTACGCCGGCCGCTTGATCGCCGACTACGGTCTGTTGCTGCCCGTCGAACCGTCGTCGACGCTGCTCACCGAGACCGAACTGTGGCAGCTCGCCTTCTCGCTCGTGTCGTCGTGGCCGGGGGAGCTGAACACCAAGAAGGTTCCGGCCAGCGTCACCGAGTCGGTCCTCAAGCTGTACGGCGAGATGTCCGAACACCTCGTCGACATCGACGATCTCGCCAAGGCGGGTTCGCGACTCTACGAGCTCATCGACACCCTGCCGAAGGGGCCGAAGCAGCGCGACAAGCCCACGCAGGCGCTGCTGAAGGTCAAGGAGGTCATCGACGAACGGCGCGAACTGATCCCGATGGTGATCGCCCTCGGCGAGACGATGAGGGCGCAGTCCTCGCTCGACTTCGGCAGCCAGATGTCGCTCGCCGCGAAGCTCGTCGTGTCCAACCCGGAGGTCGTGGCCGCCGAGCGCACGGCGTTCCGCGCGGTCCTCCTCGACGAGTACCAGGACACCGGACATTCGCAGCGCGTGCTGCTGTCGACCCTGTTCGGCGGCCACGACCCGTCGCGGGAGTCGGTCGCCGTCACCGCGGTCGGTGACCCGATCCAGTCCATCTACGGCTGGCGCGGTGCGTCGGCGGCCAACCTCCCGCGGTTCGCCCGCGACTTCCCACGACCCGACGGCACGCCCGCCGAACGTCGCGAACTCCTCACCAGCTGGCGCAACGCAGCTCAGGGCCTCCGCCTGGCCAACCAGATCTCGGAGGAACTGCGGCGTCGCGGGATCCCGGTCTCCATCCTGCGACCCCGCCCCGACGCCCCGCACGGCACCGCGGCCATCGCCCTCACCGAGACCGTTCTCGACGAACGTAACTGGATCGCCGACGAGGTCGAGCGGCGCTATCGCGCGGCCGAGGCCGCCGGCGAGGCTCCGCCCACCACAGCGATCCTGGTGCGGCGCAACGAGGATTCCGCCCCGCTGGCCGCCGAGCTGGAGAGCCGCGGCATCCCCACCGAGGTCGTCGGCATCGGTGGACTGTTGCACGTCCCGGAGATCGAGGACATCGTCGCGACGCTGCGCGTCATGGCCGATCCGATGGCCGGCACCGCCGTGATGCGGCTCCTCACCGGTGCCCGCTGGCGTCTCGGCGCCAAAGACCTTGCCGCGCTGTGGCGTCGGGCCACGACGCTGGCCGCCGAGAGCTACGCAGAGGCGGGTGGCGTCGTCACCAGCCGCGAGGAACTCGACGCCGCGCTCGACGCCGTACTGCCCACCGAGATCGTCGATCGCGCCGGGATCGCCGATGCCGTCGTCGATCCGGGTGACCCCGGCGACTACAGCCCGGAGGGATACGCCCGCATCCGGGCGTTCGGTGCGCAGCTCGAATCCCTCCGCCGCCGCATCGGACAACCACTGCCCGAACTCGTCGCCGATGTGGAGAACACCATCGGCGTGGGCGTCGAGGCGCAGATCCGTGCCCGGCGCATGCGCGGCGCGATCACCGGCCGCGAACACCTAGACGCCTTCGCCGACTA
The DNA here is from genome assembly GCF_023218005.1 of Gordonia sp. C13. Taxonomy (NCBI): domain Bacteria; kingdom Bacillati; phylum Actinomycetota; class Actinomycetes; order Mycobacteriales; family Gordoniaceae; genus Gordonia; species Gordonia sp. C13. The sequence goes on along the minus strand of NZ_JALPSY010000012.1, from coordinate 17,188 downwards.
CGTCAGCCACTACGCCGACCGTCCCGGTGCGAACCTTCCCGGGCTGCTGGCTTTCCTCGACGCCGCCGAATCCATTGAGAAAGGCCTGGAGCCCGGCAAGATCGAGGTCGCCGAGCAGCGCGTGCAGATCCTCACCGTGCATGCGGCCAAGGGTCTCGAGTGGGACGTCGTGGCGATCCCGCACCTCGCGAAGGGAATCTTCCCGAGCGCCAAGGCCGACACCACGTGGCTCGGCAGCGCGCGCGAACTACCCGCCGACCTGCGCGGTGACCTCGCGATCCCGGCCGAGTCGGCCGACGGCACGCCCGAGGGCTTCCCGCTGCTGAAGATCGACACCGTCGGCGACCGCAAACAACTCGAGGACGCCCTGTCCGACCACAAGGCGGCGATCAGCGAACGCCGCCTCGAGGAGGATCGGCGCCTGCTCTACGTCGCCCTCACCCGCGCACGACACGACCTGCTGATCTCCGCTCACCACTGGTCGGAGACCGGTGACAAGCCGCGCGGCGGTTCGGGTTTCTTCGACGAGCTGATGGTCGCCATCGACGAGGCGATCACCGATCCCGCCGTCGACTCCACCGGCCTGTCGATCGCGGTGCGCACCCCGCCGCCGGCCGAGGACGCGACCAACCCGCTGGCCGAACGCGTTGTGGCGCAGCCGTGGCCGCGTGATCCGCTCGCCGGCCGCCGCGACGCCGTGCAGGCGGCAGCCGACCTCGTCCTCGACGCCATCGCCACTCGCGAGGCGCCCGCACTGTTCGAGGCGCCGGAGGCCCCGAACGATCCGGAGATGCTGCCGATGCCGCCCGACCCGGAGGACGAGGTCGCGGCCTGGGAGGCGGAGGTGTCGGCCCTGCTGGCCGAACACCACCAGGCCAACCAGGCGCTCGTCGAGGTGACGCTGCCGACGCACCTCTCGGTCAGCCAGCTCGTCGAACTCGACGCCGACGAGGCCGAGTTCGCCCGCAGGCTCCGGCGCCCGACGCCCTTCCGGCCCAACCCGATGGCGCGGCGCGGCACCGCATTCCACGCCTGGGTCGAGCGCTGGTTCGGTGCCACCCGGCTGCTCGACATCGACGAATTGCCCGGCGCCGCGGACGCCACGGCGAGCCCGGACGCCGACCTCGACGCGTTGCGCGAGGCCTTCCTCGCGTCCCGCTGGGCCAATCGCAGTCCCACCGAGGTGGAGGTGCCGTTCGAGACCGTGATCGGCGGCATCGTCGTGCGCGGCCGCATCGACGCGGTCTTCGCCGAGAAGGACGGATCCTGGACGGTCGTCGACTGGAAGACCGGCGTCGTACCCGAACCGGCGAAACGGGAGTCGCTGTTCATCCAGCTGGCCGCCTACCGGATCGCCTGGGCTCAGCTGGCCGGCGTGCCGGTGGAGAAGGTGCACGCCGCCTTCCACTACGTGCGCGACGGACACACCTTGGAGGCCGACGACCTGCCCGACGAGGCGACCCTTGCCGCCAAGCTGGCCAAATGAGCCCTCGCACCGTCGTGTGGGTTACATTTCAGCGTGTGAGCGAACTCCAGGAGCGCAAACGTGGCAATGCGTAACCGCTTCCGCGGCCGCTTCGGATCCGACGCCGAGCTGGCCAACCGGCCCGACCACGCACTGGTCGGCGTCGTCCGTATCCCCGAGTTGCAGCAGAGCCCCGCACGCGCGATCGGACGCCGCGTGCTCTGGGCGTGCCTCGCGCTGTTCTTCACCTCGGTGGTCGTCTGGCTCGATCGCGAGGGGTACCGGGACGCGCAGAACAGCGAACTGTCCTACCTGGACTCGCTGTACTACTCGGCGGTCACTCTGTCGACGACCGGCTACGGCGACATCACGCCGATCAGTCCCTTCGCCCGATTCATCAACATCATCATCATCACGCCGCTGCGTGTGCTGTTCCTGATCGTGCTGATCGGCACCACCCTCGAGGTGCTCACCGAACGGTCCCGACAGGCGCTCAAGATCCAGCGTTGGAGGAATACCGTGCGCAATCACACCGTCGTCATCGGTTACGGCACCAAGGGCCGCACCGCGGTGGACGCCATGCGCGGCGACGGCATCAAGCCCTCGGAGATCGTGGTCGTCGACTCCGACCCGACCGTCCTGGAGTCCGCGGCCTCCAACGGTCTGGTCACCGTCCGCGGCGACGCCACCAAGTCCGACGTGCTGCGTCTGGCCGGAGTCGCGCATGCCTCGAGCATCGTCGTGGCCACCAGCCGCGACGACACCGCCGTCCTGGCGACACTCACCGCACGCGAGATCAATCCGCGGGCCAAGATCGTGGCGTCCATCCGCGAGTCGGAGAACACCCACCTGATGCGGCAGTCGGGCGCGAACTCCGTGGTGGTGTCCTCGGAGACGGCCGGTCGCCTGCTCGGTATCGCGACGATGACCCCGTCGGTGGTCGAGGTGATCGAGGATCTCCTCACCCCCGACGCGGGTTACGCCATCGCCGAACGCGAGGTCGACCCGACGGAGACCGGCGGCTCGCCCGCGCACACCCGCGACATCGTGCTCGGCGTCGTCCGCAACGGGGTGCTGCACCGGGTCGACGACAGCGAGGTCGAACAGATCGAGGTCGGCGACCGTCTGCTGTACGTCCGCAAGAGCCCCGGCGACGACTAGACCCCGTCGACGAGAAGCACGGTCGACGAGAAGCGTGTCGGCCACCAGGACACCCCGCGCACCGACCACTGAAAAGGGACACACCGACGTGCACTTCGAACTGGTCCACCAGCCGCTTCTGTCGCGCGCGACATTCCACCGCGCCGACGAGGTCCGCGACGACGCCGAGCGCATGCTGGCGGGATGGCCACAGGCGAAGGTGCTGCTGATCGACTCCAACGGTCGATATCCGGTCGGGGAGTCGGGTGTGCTGCACTGGGTTCCGGCGACCACCGTTGCCGACGAGCCGCCCGCCGATGCGGTGATCCTCGGTGTCGTGGACGGCATCGACCGGTGGGCGCGCCGGGTCGATCACATCGACGGACCCACCGACGACGCACGACGTGGCGCCGTACATCTGACGCCGGACGAGGCGGGACTGCTCGTCACCGCGCTGGGAATCCTGAATTGGCATGAGACGGCGAGTCATTCGCCGGTCGACGGGTCGGCGACGCGGCCGGCGCGTGGCGGTTGGGTGCGTCGGAGCGTCCAGTCCGGCCGGGACGAGTTCCCACGCACCGATCCAGCGATCATCACCGTGGTCCACGACGGCGCCGACCGGATCCTGTTGGGGCGCCAGGCCGTCTGGCCCGAGGGCTGGTACTCGACCCTCGCCGGGTTCGTCGAACCGGGGGAGTCACTCGAACAATGTGTGCTGCGGGAGGTGCACGAAGAGGTCGGCATCGTGGTGCGCGAACCGCGCTACCTGGGCAGCCAGCCGTGGCCGTTCCCGCGGTCGCTCATGCTCGGCTTCGCCGCGATCGGCGATCCCGCTGACGAGCTCGCCTTCCTCGACGGCGAGATCGGCGATGCGCAGTGGTTCCACCGTGACGAGGTGCGCGAGGCGTTGTCGCGGGACGGGTGGACGCGTGCCGATCCCGGACCCGACGGCGCGGCACCCCGGTTGCAGCTGCCGGGATCGATCTCCATCGCACGCACGCTGATCGAGTCCTGGGCCGCGGCCGGGTGACGGCGCAGCAGTCCCGGTAGACGAGAAAACCCGGGTCCGGCAAGGCCGGCCCGGGTGTTCAGGTCACGAGATCAGACGCCGAGCTTCTTCTTGACGTCGGCGATCGAGGGGTTGGTCGCGGTGGTGCCGTCGGCGTAGAGAACGGTCGGGACGACGTGGTTGCCGCCGTTGACGCTGCCGACGAATTCGGCGGCATCCGGGTTCAACTCGATGTCGATCTCCTGCCAGGGGATACCGCTGGCCTTCAGTCCGGTCTTCAGGCGGGCGCAGTAACCACACCACGAGGTGGTGTACATGGTCAGTTCGCCGGTGTCGGAGTTGCGGGCGCCTGCCTCGTCGTCGATCACGTTGCTCATGACTGTCATAACACCACGCATGCGCAGGCTGTTCCCGGCGGCGCCGCGATCGGCGACGTGGGACGCGTCACGCACAGCCCGATCGCCGGTCCGGGGAGCGTCGGTGGGTGGTGACATAGTGGAGTCCGTGCGCCATCCGACCTCCCTCGCGAACCCCGATGCCCGCTTCCGCGATGCCGGCGCGGTCGAGGGACTCGACCCGGAGCAGTCCGCGGCCGTCCTCGCTCCGCGCGGCCCGGTCTGTGTGCTGGCCGGCGCGGGTACGGGCAAGACGCGCACCATCACGCGACGCATCGCCCACCTGGTCGACACCGGTCAGGTGAATCCCGGCCAGGTCCTCGCGGTCACATTCACCGCTCGCGCGGCGGGCGAGATGCGGACCCGGTTGCGGAGCCTCGGCGTCGGCGGGGCCACCGGCAACGTCGCCGCCCAGACCTTCCACGCCGCGGCGATGCGGCAGCTGCGCTACTTCTGGCCGCGCGCCTTCGGCGATGCCCGGTGGGAGCTGATCGACAACAAGTTCCCGCTCATCTCGCGCGCCGCACGCCGCGCCGGACTCGACACCGCTACCGACACCCTGCGCGATCTCTCGTCGGAGATCGAGTGGGCCAAGGCCACCCTGATCTCGCCGGAGAACTACGTCGAGGCGGTCGGCCGCCTCGGACGCGAGTCGCCCGCACCGCCGCAGAAGGTGGCCGCGGTGTACGGCCACTACGAGGACTCCAAGGTCTCACCCGACGGCGATCGCCTCCTCGACTTCGACGACATGCTCATCTACATGACGCAGATCCTCACCATTGAGCCCGGTGCGGCCGACGAATTCCGTTCGCGCTACCGGTGTTTCGTCGTCGACGAGTACCAGGATGTGACGCCCGTCCAGCAGGGACTGCTCGACGCCTGGCTCGGCGAGCGCGACGATCTGACGGTCGTCGGCGACGCCAACCAGACGATCTATACGTTCACCGGCGCATCCCCGAACTATCTGCTCGACTTCAGCCGTCGCTTCCCGGAGGCGACGGTCGTCCGGCTCGAGCGTGACTACCGGTCCACGCCCGAGGTCGTCGACCTCGCCAACCGCGTGATCGGTGCCGCGCGCGGACGCATCGCCGGGACCCGTCTCCGCCTCATCGGACAGCGGCCGTCCGGCCCGCAACCGCAGTTCGCCGAATACGACGACGAGCCGGCCGCCGCCACCTCGATCGCGATCGAGATCAAGCACCTCATCAAGTCGGGTGTCGCACCGTCGGAGATCGCGATCCTCTACCGCGTCAACGCCCAGTCGGAGAACTACGAGCAGGCGCTGACCGAGGCCGGCATCCCGTATCAGGTGCGCGGCGGCGAGGCGTTCTTCGCGCGCACCGAGGTGCGGCAGGCGATGCGGCAGATCGCCACGGTCGCCAACCGCGAGGTGAGGCCCGGTGTCACGACGATCGAGGTCGTGCGCGCGGTCCTCGGCGAACTCGGACTCACCGACGAGGAACCGTCGGGCGCCCAGGCGCGCGCCCGGTGGGAGTCGCTGAAGGCGTTGGTGCAGTTGACCGAGGACATGGTCGCCGAGAACCCCGACCTCACGTTGCCGCAACTGTCTGCCGAACTCACGACCCGGTCCGAGGCGCGTCATCCGCCGACGGTCCAGGGCGTCACCCTGTCGTCGCTGCACGCGGCCAAGGGACTCGAGTGGGATGCGGTCTTCCTGGTCGGGCTGACCGACGGGTCACTGCCGATCAGCCAGGCCATCAAGGGGTCTTGGGAAGACGTGGAAGAAGAGCGCCGACTGTTCTACGTGGGCGTGACGCGTGCCCGCGAACACCTGCATCTGTCGTGGGCCCTCGCGCGTAACGAGGGTGGACGCGCCCGTCGTCGCTCCCGGTTCCTGACCGATCTCGTCCCCGACGACTCGCCGGCGTCGAAGATCGCCAAGGAACGTACCCCCCGCAAGGGACCCACCTGCCGCGTCTGTGGCTCACGGCTGATGGATTCGACCGCGACGCTGCTCGGTCGGTGCGCGGGATGCCCGTCCGACCTCGACGAGAACCTCCTGGTCGCGCTCAAGGAATGGCGCAGGTCTCGCGCCCAGGCGAAGAAGGTCCCGCCCTTCGTCGTCTTCTCCGACAAGACGCTGACCGCGATCGCCGAACAGCGGCCCACGGATACCGCTGCGCTGGTGTCGATCTCGGGGATCGGCGCGCAGAAACTCGACGAGTACGGCGAGGATCTCCTCGAACTCGTCAAAACCGCAGGTCAAAAATAGGTTGTGCGCCTTCTGGCGCACCGTTTAGGCTGATCTCCGTCAGCACACGGGTGGGAACGCTCTTGTGCCCACCAGGAACCATCGCTCATCGGAGTTCGTCGAGAAGAGAAAGGAGCGGATCAGTGAACGGAAGCACCGTGAACCAGGCCGGCATCGCCGTGTCTGCGGCCAAGCCGAACCAGGCACACGCCGTCGTTCTGCGCGCCCGTCGCAACCGCTCCTGGCTGCCTGCCGTCTGTGCACGTCCGGTCGTCGCTCGAGCGACGATTCCGGCAACGCCGGCCGTTGCAGCCGCACTCCCGGCGGTCGCTCCGCCGACTGCGGCAGCGCATCCCGCCGCGGCAGTGCATCCGGTAGCAGCGCACGTAGCGCCGGCAGCAGCCGCAGCAGCAGCCCCCGCGCCGCATGGGTTCCCCGTACCGACACCGATTCTCCGGAGTTAGACCTCCGAGAACTTCGGGCCACGGGCGAATCGCAGAGGCGAAACCCGTGGCCCTCTTTTTTGTCACCCGATCATCACCCCTCGCAGGGGTTCTCGGACCGGCAGCCACATCGAGGACATGGGTCACCAATCCCAAACGAGCAGATGTGGAGAAACCCAATGACCGTCGATTGCGTACTCGAGTCCTGTATCTCGGCGGACCGCGCAGCGACCGCCCGGCTCGACCTGCCCTGCCAGGTGGCCGACGCCGACCTGTGGTTCGCCGACAACCCGCGTGACCTCGAGCGTGCCAAGGCGATGTGTGCCGACTGCCCGCTCCGGACCCAGTGCCTGCAGGCGGCCCTGGATCGTGCCGAGCCCTGGGGCGTGTGGGGCGGCGAGATCTTCGAACGTGGCACCGTGATCGCACGCAAGCGGCCCCGCGGCCGGCCGCGTAAGAACTCGGCGGCCTGAGAACACAGACAGCGACGCCGCGAGCAGATACTCGCGGCGTCGCTGTTCGTCGTCGGGGATCAGTCACCCAGACCGGGCACCCATTCCTCCATGATGGCGCGGTACGGCGCGTGCGCCTCGAGCTGCGAGGCGATGCCGACACAACCGCCGAGCACACGGAACACCATCACGAACCGCTTGGGTACGTTGAGGTTCCGCGAGGTCTTGTAGACCTCGCCGCGCACGTCGGTCGCCTTGCCCGCGGCACGCTGCATCCACTTGCGCGTGAAGTGGAACGACTCGGAGTACAGCGGGTCGACGTATGGCCGCAGGTACGCCTCGAGGTCGGCGCTGGTGACCTTCGACGCGTGCGACGGGCGGATGAACTCCGCCTCGACCATCAGGTCCTTGAGTTCGTCGTACTTCTGGTCGCGGGCGAGCCGCAGGATCGGCCCGGTCTCCGGGGGGAGTCCACCGGGGTAGTGGCCGACCGCACCGAAGTCGAGGACACCGAAACGGCCGTCGTCGGCGATGAAGAAGTTGCCCGGATGCGGGTCGCCGTGGAGCAGGCCGACCCGGTACGGCGAGCTGACCTCGAACTCGGCCATTTTCGCAGCCGCGTTGTCGCGGGTCTCCTGGTCGCCGGTCGCGATGATCTTCGACAGCGCGACACCGTCGACCCATTCCGAGACCACGACCTTGGGCGCGCTGGCGACCACCTTGGGGATCAGGAAGTTCGGATGCCCGTCGTACGCCTTGGCGAAGGCCCGCTGGTTGTCGGCCTCGCCGAGATAGTCGAGTTCGGCCTCGGTGCGGTCGATGAGTTCGTCCATCATCGCCTTGACGTCGGTGCCCGGCGACAACCTCTGCAACAGGCCCGACATGCGCGACAGCGTCTTCAGGTCGGCCTTGAGCGCGTGGTCGGCGCCCGGGTACTGGACCTTGACCGCGACCTCACGCCCGTCGGACCACACACCCTTGTGCACCTGGCCGATCGATGCCGACGCGGCCGGCTCGTCGGAGAACTCCTTGAAGCGCTCACGCCAGCGGGTACCGAGTTGCTGGTCGAGGACCTTGTGGACCCTGTCGGCCGACATCGGCGGTGCTTCCGCCTGGAGCTTGGTGAGTGCTTCGCGGAACGGTTCACCGAATTCGTCGGGGATCGCGGCTTCCATGATCGACAGCGCCTGACCCACCTTCATGGCGCCGCCCTTGAGCTCACCGAGGACCGCGAACAGCTGTTCTGCGGACTTCTCGAGGAGTTCCTGGTTGACCTCGTCCTTGTCTCTACCGACCATGCGCTTGCCGAGCCCCGCCGCCGCACGTCCGGCCATACCGATGGGGAGAGAAGCCAACTTCGCGTTGCGACGACCCTGCCCCCGAGTGATGTCGGTCATAGCATCCTTTCCGCGTCACACAATAGACGACTTGAGCTGTTCGTCTCGCACCAGACGACAATCGCAGCTCGGGTGGGGTGACCATTCTCGGCGGTCCACTCGCACAGGATCATCGCGGAACTCCAACACCTGATTCAACAACTGCGGCACGCCCCGTGGCGCGGCGGGGGAGGGCCCACGCAGTGCGGTCACGAGACGTTCGACCTGCCCGTGCGCGATCGCGGCGGTCGGCCGCACGATCGCGGGATCCGGGTCGCCCGGTGCGCGGATGAGCTGCACCGCCATCGTCGGCCACTCCGGATCGGCGTCGGAGCGATGGTGGTCGGCGCACATCAGACAACTCGAAAGGCCCGGCAGGACGAGCGGGCCGACGATTCCGACGCCGTCGCGGACCCGGACCAGCAGGTGCGGAATCCGCGCCCTCGTCAGGGCGAAGACGACCCGCGGGTCGTGGACGAGGAAGTCGCTGAGGATCACGAGTCTGGTGTCGACGGTGTCGAGAGAGCCGTCGGGGCGTCGGCGCATCGTCCGGTGGACCTGCAGGCCCTGCGCTCGCAAGGAGGCGACCAACAGGTCCGACAACGGTCCCTGACCGTGGATCTGTATGCGGAATTCGACGAGATCCCCACTCGCCGAGGGGGTTTCGGGTTGGATACTCGGGACCGTCCGCCCGGCCGCGGCCAGACCGTCGAGGAGCGTCCGGATCTCGTCGTCGGCGAGTCCGGCGGCAGACGCCCGACGGATGAGCAGCTCCGGGGTGCACGGGCGTTCCAGCGAGCGCAGCATCGTGGCGACCGAATGCGCCGAGATCGCGTCGTTGAGTTCGATGATCACGCTGCCGGCCGGATCGATCCCCACGTGCACCCGGTTGCCCGGTCGTACCAGGATCGGTGTTCCCGGCCGGATGCGCGGGACCGTGATGGACATGACGCAACTCTGCCAGCGAAAACATCTCGCGGGAGGCGGTCGGGCCGGTTATCCACAACATGGGCGCGTGCGGCGTCGACTGTGGAGTTACGAGCCGGCCTGCCCGCTCTGTCCGTTCGGCCCGTCGTCTCCGGACTCGGTGTCGTCCTGTTCGGCGAGTGACTTCTCGAGCTGCGCGATGGCGTCGTCGAGATCGGTGTCCTTGTGCAGGAGTCGGTCGATGAACGCCGCCGGGTTGTCCAGGTCGTCGGAGTCGGGCAGCAGGTCGGGGTGTGCCCAGACACCGTCGCGGGTCGACAGGTCGGTGGCCTCGAAGACCCGACGCCACAGTTCCGACGCCTCGCGCACCTTGCGCGGGCGCAGTTCGAGACCGACGAGGGTCGCGAAGGTCTGCTCGGCGGGGCCGCCCGAGGCGCGGCGACGACGGATGGTCTCGGTCAGTGCCCCGGTGCTCGGGATGCGGTCGCCGAGGGCCCGGGTCACGACCTGCTCGACCCAGCCCTCGATGAGGGCCAGAAGCGTCTCGAGACGGCCGAGCGCGGCCTTCTGCTCGGGCGTCGTGGTCGGCTCGAACGACGTCGACGAGCTGATGAGCTCCTCGAGCTTCGACGGATCGGACAGCAACTCGGTGGGATCGATGTTCGACGTGGCGTCGGTGATCCCGCTGAAGTCGATGCTGATCCCGCGCGCGTACTCCTCGACCGTCGACAGCAGACGCTGACGCAGCCAGCCGACGTGTGTGAAAAGCCGGACGTGGGCGGCCTCGCGGGCGGCGAGGAAGACGATGATCTCCTGGGCGGGCTGCTCGAGACCCTCGGCGAACTTCGCGATCGCCTCGGGGAGCAGCACCGCGATGCCCTCGGGCGCCAGCGGCAGACCGATGTCGGTGGAGGTGAGCACCTCCTTGGCGAGCTGGCCGAGCCCCTGCCCGAGTTGGGTGCCGAAGGCCATCCCGCTCATCTGGGTCAGCATGCCCAGCATCGGCCCGGCGAACTGGGCGGCCTCGGCGGGGAGATTGTCCTGCCAGGTGCGCGCGAGCTGCTCGGCGACCGGGTTGCACAGACCCTTCCAGGTGTCCATCGACTCCTCGAGCCACTGCACCGGGGTCCACGCGACAGTCTGGGTGACGCCGCTGGGGAACGTCGTCGCGTCGTCGAGCCAGACGTCGGCGAGTCTTACGGCGTCGGCCGACGCCGAGATCTCCTTCTCCAGGATCGGTGTGAACGAACCGATCTGCTGGCGGGCGAGATTCGTGGCGACCTCGTAGTTCACCGGACCGCCGCCGCCACCGGCCATCCCGGCGCCCATGCCGCTGAACATGCTGCCGAGTTGGGAGAACATCTGGCCGAGCATGTTCGGGTCGAAGTTCGACGGGTCGAAGTCGCCGAAGCCCTGTCCGCCGCCGGAACCCTGTCCGCCCATTGCGAATCCGAACGGGTTGGCGCCACCGAAGGGGTTGCCGGGGTTGCCGCCCGGCTTGTCCTTGTCGCCGCTGTTCTTGTCGCGGTCGTCGTCGCCGTTGCCGGACGCCGAGAAGCCGAAGGGCAGATCACTCATACGTCCACCGTACCGCCCGGACAGGCGCGTCCACGGCGTCGGATGTTCGCCGTGCGCGTAGCGACGCCGGGACTGTCGTCGGAGGTCGGGGCACTATCGTGTGCGGAATGAGTTCGAGCCCCCGCTTCCGCCGGATCGCCACCGCCGCGGTCAGCGCCCTGGTGTTGATGGCGTTGCTCGTCGTCGGCACGCAGGTGCAGGTGCCCTACGCCGCACTCGGTCCCGGTCCGACGCTGAACACGCTGGGCATGACGAAGGTCGAGCAGGACGGCAAGGTCGTCGAACGCAAGGTCGTGCAGATCGACGGAGCGCCCCTCGACAAGACCACCGGCAACCTCAACCTGACGACGGTGTCGGTCAGCGACGGGCTCACCCTCTTCGACGCACTGGGAATGTGGCTGTCCGGGAAGTACGCGCTCACCCCGCGCGACGAGGTGTATCCGCCGGACCGCACCACCGAGCAGGTCCAGCAGGAGAACGCTCAGCAGATGACGGGGTCGGAGGAGAGCGCCACCATCGCGGCGCTGCGTTTCCTCGACCGTCCCACGGTTCTGCGTATCGCCGGCGTGGGCGCCGAGGGTCCGTCGGCCGGTGTCCTGCAGGCCGGTGACGTGGTCACCAGGGTCGGGGGCGTCGAGGTCGAGACGAGCAAGGAACTGCGCGACGTCGTGTCGAAGAACCCGCCGGGCACGGTGCTGCCGCTGGAGATCGTGCGGCAGGGCACCCCGCAGACGGTGACCGTCACGCTCGCCCCACATCCCGACGACGCGAAGGCCGGGTTCCTCGGGGTCGCGGCCGAGGTCGCCAATGCCGACCCGTCGCTGAAGGTCACCTACACCGTCGGTGACATCGGTGGACCGTCGGCGGGCATGATGCTGGCGCTGTCGGTCATCGATCAGCTGAGCCCGGGCGAGCTCACCCACGGCAAGTTCATCGCGGGAACCGGCACCATCACCGCCGACGGGGACGTCGGGCCGATCGGCGGCATCACCCACAAGACCCGCGCGGCGCACGATGCCGGTGCGACGGTGTTCCTGGTCCCGGCCCGGAACTGTGCGGAGGCCGTCTCCGACCGTCCCGACGGCCTCGAATTGGTGAAGGTCGACACGCTCGACAGCGCGGTGGACGCCCTGGACGCCATCGGCGAAGGGCGCCCGGCCCCGACCTGTTGACCGGTCGTTCCTCGTCCGGGCGGTTCAGACCCCGGGTTCGTCGGGTGTGAAGGTGCCGGCGAGCGCCGCCCGCAACTCGGTCCCGAGCTGCGGATGGGTGAGGGTCTCGATCTCCTCACCCGGCTGATGGCGTAACCGCATGAGCGCGAGATCCTTTCCGGAGCGCAGCACGCCCACCACCAGACGCGCCTGCTCCGACGCGTCGTCCGGAACGCTTGCAGCCGGCTGGCTCTCGTTCGCGACATAACGCGGCGTACCGTCGTCGCCGGGAGCCGGGGGAGCGACCACGATCTCGATGGCCACCGCGGCTCCGACGACGGCGTCGGGCCAGATCGCCGATGCCAGGAAGGCGTCGAGGTCGGCGTGCTCCTGCTCGATCGGGGTGAGGGGCGAGCCGGCGTCGTCGCCGAGAACGTCGGGTGCCTGCTCGGCCAGGACCGCAGTGGGGACGAGGGCGAACACCGACGGCGTCTGGCCCCAGCCTGCGGCGTCGACGTGGTCGAGGATCTCGCTCAATGCGCTCCCGAGGTCGTCGGTGGAGAAACCGCGGGGCGTCGTCGGGGGTGTCGTGGGGTCGGGCACCCGCCCATCTTGCCCCGACGAAGCCGTCGTCCACGACCCCGGGGAACCGTGATCGACCTCGGATCGTTGTCCCGACGCCCGAGTGTGATCAGCACCCGGGTGGTGCCAGTACAGTGGGCACCACGCCCAGGCTTGCTCGTCACGCAGGGCGTTGTCCGGATTGAGAGCTTTGGAGAGTGGGTCTGGTGGGCGTCCGAGGGCCGGCAGGAATGCCGACACTGTCACGCAGGAGCAAGATCGTCATCGGACTCGGCGTCGCCGTGCTGGTCCTCTTGCTCATCGGGCCACGAATGATCGGTCTTGCGACCGACTGGCTGTGGTTCCGCGACGTCGGGTACTCGAGCGTGTTCAGCACGGTCGTCTGGACCCGCGTCATCCTCTTCCTGATCACGACGCTGGTGGTCGGCCTGATCGTTTTCGGCGCGGTCGCCCTCGCGTACCGGTCCCGGCCGGTCTTCGTGCCGACCGCGGGGCCCAACGACCCGCTCGCGCGCTACCGGACCGCCATCATGACCAAGGTGCGGTGGTTCGCGGTGCTGCCGGCACTGATCATCGGCGCACTCGCCGGTCTCGTCGCGCAGGGTTCCTGGGCCACGGTCCAGATGTTCCTGCACGGGACGTCCTTCGGTCAGAAGGACCCGCAGTTCAACCTCGACATCGGCTTCTACGCCTTCGACCTGCCGTTCTACCGGTTCGTGCTGAACCTGCTGTTCGTCGTGGTGGTCGTGGCGTTCCTGGCCAACCTGGTCACCCACTACATCTTCGGCGGCATCCGACTCGCGCAGGGCGGGGGATCGGTCACGATGGCCGCCCGCATCCAGCTCGCGGTCCTGGCCGGAACCTTCCTGCTGCTCAAGGCGGCGGCGTACTGGCTCGACCGCTACAACCTGCTCTCGAGTTCGCGGAAGTCCGAGATCTTCCCGGGCGCCAGTTACACCGACATCAACGCAGTCCTGCCGTCCAAGCTCATCCTGATGGCGATCGCGATCATCTGTGCCGTCGCCTTCTTCGCCGCCGTCGTGCTGCGTGATCTGCGTATCCCCGCTCTCGCAACCGTGCTGATGCTGTTCTCGGCACTGCTGATCGGTGTGGGCTGGCCTCTGACCATGGAGCAGTTCTCGGTGAAGCCGAATGCTGCCCAGAAGGAGGCCGAGTACATCCAGCGGGCCATCAACTCCACGCGAGAGGCCTACGGCATCGGGCCGGACAAGGTCATCACGCAGAAGGACTGGACGGCCGAGCCGGCGAACCCCGCCCTCGTCAACAGCGACATCCCGACGCTGTCGAACGTGCGCATCCTCGACCCGAACGTGGTCTCGCCGACGTTCATCCAGCAGCAGCAGCGCCAGAACTTCTACGGCTTCCCGACCCAGCTCGCGGTGGACCGTTACAAGATCGACGGCGAAGTCCGCGACTTCGTGGTGGCGGTTCGCGAACTCGATCCGAGCCGCTACCTCGAGAACCAGCAGAACTGGCTGAACAAGCATCTCGTCTACACGCACGGCAACGGCTTCGTCGCCGCGCCGGCGAACCGGGTCAACGAGTCGGCCGACGAGAACGACATCGACGGTGGCGGCGACCCGTTCTACTACGTCAGCGACACCACGAACTACCAGACCGAGGCGTACAAGCGCGACGCCCCGATCAAGGTGACGCAGCCGCGCATCTACTTCGGTGAGCTGCTCGCGAAGATCGATCCCGACTACGCGATCGTCGGTTCCGAGGGCGGCGAGCCCCGCGAACACGACATGGGCGACGCCAAGTACACCTACCAGGGCCCGGCGGGCGTCCCGCTGAGCAATTGGTTCAGCCGGCTGCTGTACGCGGGCAAGTACGCGGAACGCAACTTCCTGCTGTCGGGGGAGATCACCTCGGCGTCGAAGATCATCTACAACCGCGACCCGCGAGACCGCGTGAAGCAGGTCGCGCCGTGGCTGACCGTCGACTCCAAGACCTATCCCGCGGTGATGGAGGACGGTTCGATCAAGTGGGTCGTCGACGGGTACACCACCCTCGACAACTTCCCGTACTCGCAGCCGATGTCGTTGCAGAGCGCGACCGCCGACGCCCAGGACCTCAATCCCGGGCAGACCGGACGCACGCAGGTCAACAAGACCGTGTCGTATGTGCGCAACTCGGTGAAGGCCACGGTCGACGCCTACACCGGTGAGGTCAAGCTGTACGAGGTCGACACCGAGGACCCGGTTCTCAAGACCTGGATGAAGGTCTTCCCGGATTCGGTCGCCTCGCGTGCCGAGTTCGACAAGCAGACCTCCCTGCGGGAGCACGTCCGGTACCCAGAGGATCTGTTCAAGATCCAGCGGGCACTTCTGACGCGCTACCACGTCGACTCCCCGGGCACGTTCTTCCAGGCGAACGACTTCTGGTCGGTGCCCTCTGATCCGACGAGTCCCGACGCCGAACAGCGCGGACTCGATCAGCCGCCGTACTACTTCGTGGCCTCGGATCCGGAGAGCAAGCAGGCATCGTTCCAGATCACCTCGGTGCTCACCCGCCTCAACCGGCCGATCCTCGGTGCCTACATCACCGTCTCCTCGGACCCGTCGAACTATGGGCAGATCACCGTCAAGGAGCTCCCGGGTAACAACCAGCGGTCGGGACCGAAGCAGGCCTTCAACCCGATGAAGACCGATGGCCGAGTCGCCGAATCGTTGAAGGCACTCGAGAACACGGCGAAGGTGACGTTCGGCAACCTGCTGACGCTGCCGGTCGGTGACAACGGAATCCTGTACGTGGTCCCGATGTACGCACAGGCCCAGGGCGAAGAAGCCTTCCCGCGGCTCTTCCGGGTGATCACCCGTTACGAGCCGAAGGAACGCGAGGCGCGGATCGGTTACGCCCCGACGACGGCGGAGGCGCTGCGTCAGGTCGGGATCACGCCGGCCGCCGGTGTGGTTCCCGGTGAGCAGCAGTCCGAGGACACACCCGACCAGTCCGAGCAGCAGGGTGGGACGACCAACCCGCAGCAGCCCGCGCCTCCCCAGGGCGGAACGCCCGAACGCGACGCCGCGGTGAAGGCGATCGGGGACGCGCTCGGCGCACTGCGGGACGCGCAGACAAAGGGCGACTTCGCCGGTTACGGCCAAGCCCTCGATCGGCTGAACAAGGCTGTCGCACAGTACGAATCACTGCCCGAGCAGAACTAGCCGGACAGATTCCGATCGATGCGCCCCGATGAGGGGCGCATCGATCGGGAGAAGGAATCGGAGCGCTACGTGCGTCGGGTATCGCTAGCCGCGATACTTGCGCACGTAGCGCTCTTTCTCGTCCGGGGTGTTGTCCGGAAGAACCGGGCTGTGGTGATACCGGTGGCCGATCGTGAAGAAGATCGAGACGGCCACGCCGAACGCCGCGACCATGAGCACCGCGGACACGATTGCGGGGCCCGTGTTGCCGGAGGCCATGTGGACCAGCCACAGTGCCGCGGCCACGAAGCCGCCGAGTGCGAGTACGAATCCGATGAAACTCATCGGGTGGTTGCCATGGCTCTCATGGTGGAGATGGGCGGACATGGTTCCCTCCTCGGTAGTGGGTCAGCCCGGATCGGGTAGCGCCGAGTCTACGCCCGAGAGTGACCCAGCTCACAACAGCGAAAGCTGCCCGAGCCGGACGATGCGCCGTCGTGACCACGTCTTTATCGCCGCGGTGACCGCTGTCACTGGCATCGATGCTGGTCACGGGCGGTTGCGGTATCGATTTGCATCGCTGACAAACGCGTGTGTAACGTTGTGTTCACCAACGCGGGGTGGAGCAGCTCGGTAGCTCGCTGGGCTCATAACCCAGAGGTCGCAGGTTCAAATCCTGTCCCCGCTACCAACACGAGAACCCCCGCCCGGGATGTCCGGGCGGGGGTTCTCGCTTTTTCTGGGTTTGTTCTCTCGGCCTGGGTGTTGGCTCGAGATCCCCGGGTTGATGGCTGAACGAGAACCGGCTCGAAGAACCGGCCCCAGGACCCGCCCCTGGAATCCACCCTCCGCAGATCTGCCGGCGACGGTGTGTCGTTCGGACCGCCCGTGGAGGGCGGATACGGGGGCGCGGTTCCATCGGGAAAGCCCGGACAAGGCTCGGTATCCGTTCCGAATGCACGCCGAACTCGGTGTTGGTCCCCAGGCATAGCCGCTGACCAGGCGATTTGACGCTGAGGACCCACGTGCGTAACTTATGTCGAGTCAGCGCGCCACGGCGCCGCCCCGGCCGGCCTGAGAGGGTTTGGATGGGGAGTGGAGATCGGGCTTGCGGCTGACCGCCCCTGAACTTCCGGTTCGAGTCTTTGTGTCTCGGGTTGGTGTTTGAGGGGTTTGCCAGATTCCTTCGGGCTGCGGATCTTCGGGTTTGCGGGGCGGAGATTAGGTCTGGTAGGCTGGAAGAGTTGCCCCGGAGACGGGGTGGCTTGGATGGTGTGAACCTAGTCTGCCA
>NZ_JALPSY010000011.1:0-137589 GCF_023218005.1 Gordonia sp. C13 | reverse complement strand
CGACGAGCTGATCGCCGAGCTGCGCCAGCAGGTGTCGGTGGAGATCTCCCCGATCGCCAAGCCGCGTGAGATCAACGTCGTGCCGGAGCTGCCCAAGACGCGTTCGGGCAAGATCATGCGCCGCCTGCTCAAGGACGTGGCCGAGGGTCGTGAACTCGGCGACACCTCGACCCTCGTCGACCCATCGGTCTTCGAGGCGATCCGCTCGAAGAAGGCCTGACCCTTCGAGACGCTCGCAAGCTCGCTCCTCAGGGAGCAAGAGACGCTCGCAAGCTCGCTCCTCAGGGAGCAAGAGACGCTCGCAAGCTCGCTCCTCAGGGAGCAGCTCGTCAGGAGCATGAACGACTGCGTCGATGCGCCGCCGGTGAGGACTTCACCGGTGGCGCATCCGCCTTTCGGCGGACTTTCACCGGCATCTCGCCGGGTGGGCCGCCACCTCGTCAGCCCCCGCATGGCAACATATGGCCATCAGCCGAACAACGGAGGATTCAGTGAGCCCCAACGAGCACGGCCTGCCCGAAGCGGGCCGGGACTCCGTCCCGTCGATCCCTCTTTCGGACGCGAACGCCGGTCCGAACGGTGAACCGAGCATCGGGAGCCTGGTCAAGGACGCCACCGCAAGCGTCTCGACCCTGTTCCGGTCCGAGGTCGCCCTCGCCAAGGCCGAGCTCGTCGGTGAGGCCAAGAAGGCAGGCGCGGGTACGGGTCTGCTGATCGTCGCCGGCGTGATGGCGCTGTACTCCAGCTTCTTCTTCTTTTTCTTCCTGGCCGAGCTGCTCGACGAGTTCGTGTGGCGCTGGCTGGCGTTCCTGATCGTCTTCCTGATCCTGGTCGTGGTCACCGTCATCGCGGCGTTCGTCGGCTACATCTTCTTCAAGAAGGTCCGAGGACCGAAGAAGACGATGGAGTCGGTCAACGAGTTGTCGACCGTGCTGCCCAACCGCGGCCCCGGCCATCCGCAGGTCCCGGCGCACCCGAGGATTCCTCCCGCCCGCGAGGGATAAATCGTGAGCGAGGCACCTGACCCGTCGAGCGTTCGTCTTCCCGGCGACTGGGAGCACCTCGACGTCCGCGCCAACGGTGTCCGGTTCCACGCGGTCGAACCGGCGGGGGTTCCCGCCGGCGACCGGCCCCTCGTGCTGCTGCTCCACGGTTTCGGCGAGTTCTGGTGGAGTTGGCGCCACCAGCTGACAGCTCTCACCGACGCCGGTTTCCGTGCCGTGGCGGTCGACCTCCGCGGTTACGGCGACACCGACAAACCACCGCGCGGCTACGACGGTTGGACCCTGGCCGGTGACACCAACGGTCTCATCCGCGCCCTCGGGCACACCAGCGCCACGCTCATCGGCCACTCCGACGGCGGCCTGGTGTGCTGGGCGACCGCGACCCTGCATCCCCGCGTCGTCGACCGCATCGTCGTCGTCGCGTCTCCGCATCCACGGGCACTGCGACGACGCGCGCTGCGTGACCGCGGTCAGCGGGCGCAGTTCCTCGACCTCTTCCTGCGCAATCAGATCCCGCGCGTCGGCGAACGGCAGATCACCCGCGACGACGCGGCGTTCATCGCCGACTACTTCGCGCAGCGATCGTCGTCGTCCTGGCGCTCGAAACCCGACTACGCACACACCGTCGAACTGAACCGGTCGGCGATGCTGATCCCCTATGTCGCTCACTGCAGCCTGGAGTACCGGCGCTGGGCGTTCCGCTCCCAGTTCCGGCCCGACGGGGTGCGATTCATGGAGCTGATGGACCAGCGGCTACATCTGCCGGTCCTCGCCCTCCGTGGCCGCGACGACCCGTACATCCTCAGCGACGCCATGGCCGACGGCCACCGGTGGGCGGCGCACCAGACCTACCGGCAGATCGAGGGCAGCGGGCACTTCGTGCACCAGGAGCAGCCCGCCGCGGTGACCGAGGCGATCCTCGAGTTCCTCCGGACCGAACCGGAGGCGACCAACGACGTCGCCGCCAAGAAGGCGCGGCGGATCAGGCCAGCACGCACCTCTTGGTACTCACCCGCTCGCTTCGCCGCTCGGATTCGTCGAAGTCGGCGCGCACCTGACGGGCGGTGAGCACGAAGCCGGTCTCGTCGGCCGCGTTCTCCGCCGCACCGAACACGACGCCGAGCACCTCGCCGTCCGAGTTCAGCAGCGGCCCACCGGAATTACCCTGCCGGATCGATCCGCGCACGGCATACACCTCGCGCGTCACCTGGCCGGTCCGATAGATGTCGTCGCCGGTGTGCATGAACGTCGACCGGACACGCAGCGGACTGACATAGAACGGTCCGGCCTCGGGGAAGCCGAGCGCGATGGCGTCGTCCCCGGTCGATGCCGGCCGCGAGGCGAACTTCAGCGCGGGCGCGCGGAGACCGGGGACGTCGAGGACTGCGATGTCGGTGTCGCTGTCGAAGAGGACGACCTTGGCGGGCAGCCGCGCCCCGGTGGAGGTCTCGACCTCGAGCCGCTCGGTGCCGGCCACGACGTGGGCGTTGGTCATCACGCGCTCGGGCGAGACGACGAAGCCGCTGCCCTCGAGGGCCTGGCGACAACTGGGAGCGACACCCTCGATCTTGACGACGCTCGGACGCGCCTGTCGGACCACAGGTAGGTCGGTCAGTGCCGGGTCAGGTGCATCCACATTGGTCGACGGCGTGCTCTGGAACGGGAACTTCGGCAGACCCGAACTGTCGAGCAGCGCCTTGAAGTCACCGGGCAGGTCGTTGACCCACTGCGGCGACAGCACCTCGACGCCGGTCAGGACCTTGGAGTCGCGAACGGCGCCGGCGATGGCCGGGTCGGCGGACCCGCGCAACGGGATCGCCAACAGTCCCGCGGCCAGCAGCACGGCGACGACCTGCAGGATCGAACCCACGCCGCTGTCGACGGCCCGCAGTCCCGGCGACCGGATGCCGCCGCGCGCGGCCCGGCCCAGCACCATGCCGGCCACCTCACCGATGACCACCAGCACGACGAGGACGGCGATCCCGACGAGCACGCGGACCTGCAGGTCGTCGAAACGCTCGATCAGATGCGGCGCCAGGAGCAGTCCGGCGACCGCACCGAGTGCGACGCCGATGAAGGCGAGTGCCGAGGCGACCGCACCGGACCGGTAACCGCTGATCGCGGCGAGGAGTGCGATGCCGATGACGATGACGTCGACCCACGTGGAACCGGTCATCAGCTCGCACCGGGTCCGGCGTCGGGGTCGGTCGTGCCGCGCGGATGGACCGCGCTGAATCCCGACTCCTGGCGACTGCCTGCGAGCTCGATCATCTCGTCCAACGGCCGGACATCGTTCTTGTCCCACGGTCGGTCCCAGCCCGACGCGTCGCTGATGGCGGCGATGAGTCCACCGGTGAAACCCCAGACCAGCAGGCCGTCGACGAAGAAGGCCGGTCCCTGATAGAGCCGTCCGCCCATGACCGATCGGCGCACCTGGAAGCGGTTCTCGGGAGCGAGGAGTTCGCGGAGGTTGATGCGGTCGACTCGGGCGGTCTCACCCGGGTCGACGACACGCACCTCGCTCGGCTCGCGCCAGTAGCCGATCACCGGCACGACGTCGAAACCCGACGGCGGAACCGGGAAGGTCGGCAGGTTGGCCACGATGTGTACGCCCGACGCGTCCAGACCGGTCTCCTCACGCGCCTCGCGCAGCGCGGTGCCGACCGGGAAGTCGTCGCCCGGGTCGGCCGCACCTCCAGGGAAGGCGACCTGCCCGCTGTGCTGACGCAGGGTCGACGCACGTTCGGTCAGGAGCACCTCGGCGTCGGCGGGCACACCGCCGGGATGATCGTCGGCGGCCTCCCAGGAACCGGAGAACAGCACCAGGACCGCGGCCGCACGGCGGTCGCGACGGAACATCTGGGCCCACCGGGTCCGGTCCCCGCCTCGATTGTTGACGCTCTCGGAGACAGCGTCGACATCGCCGGTCAGGGCGTGCAACCACGGCGGGATCTCGTCAGGGTGCACGAGCGGGCCCACGTGCGGGTTACTGCGCGGGTCGTCACTCATACGGTCACGCCCAGGTATTCCTCGACCGCATCGGCGATCTCCTGCGGACTGTCGAACACGCCGGGGTAGACCTTGGCGATCGTGCCGTCGGGACGCAGGAAGACGGTCGACGGGAAGACCCGCGGTGCGGTGATGGCGGCGGCCACCCGGCCGTCGGGATCGAGCACGGACGGCAAACGAACTCCGATCTCGGTGAGCAGGGTCAGCGGAAAGAA
Source organism: Gordonia sp. C13 (assembly GCF_023218005.1). NCBI lineage: Bacteria > Bacillati > Actinomycetota > Actinomycetes > Mycobacteriales > Gordoniaceae > Gordonia > Gordonia sp. C13. The sequence goes on along the minus strand of NZ_JALPSY010000011.1, from coordinate 133,361 downwards.
CGGGTTGGTCCCGCCCTCCTTGGCGTGGAGTGCCAGCACCGTGACCCGGTCGCCGGCTCGGGCCGCGAACTCCTCGAAGTACGGCAGCTCGGTCTTGCAGGGACCGCACCACTGCGCCCAGACGTTGACGACGAGCGGCTTCCCGGCGGTGGCGGCGCCGAGGTCGTATGGCGCGCCGGTCCCCAGACATGGTTCGACGATGCCGGCCAGCACCGAGTCCGGGTTCTCCGGCAGGCCCGTCACCGGGCAGTCGGCGAGCTTCGCGTCAGCGCGTGCCTGTGCCACGCGGGCCTCGTCGACCGGCGCGTCGAAGGGACGCGCGCCGCTGGCCGACGGTGGCGCACCGGTGGTCGGCGACGGGGCGTCGCCGCGCGGCCAGATCGCGACGATGAGCGCGATCATCACGATGACGAAGACAAGGGTCCAGCGCGCGGCGGCCGGGAAACGGGAGGTCGGCGGCGCGGAGGGTGCGGGGGAATCGGCGGGTTGCGGGGTCGCCGGCTCGGTGGCGTTGTCGTTCACGGGGCGGCGAGTCCGGCCAGTCGGAGCAGGTGCTCGGTCTCGGGGCCCTTGACCAGTGCGGCGGCCTCGGCCTTGTCCATCGGGCCCGTGCCCACCGACGGGCAGTCCTTGGCAAGGATGCAGACCCCGCATGCCGGCTTGCGGGCGTGGCACACCCGCCGGCCGTGGAAGATCACGCGGTGGCTCAGGTCGGTCCACTCCTTGCGTTCGATCAGCTCGCCGACGGCGTGCTCGACCTTCACCGGGTCTTCCTCGTCGGTCCACTGCCAGCGTCGGACGAGGCGGCCGAAGTGGGTGTCGACGGTGATCCCGGGGACCCCGAACGCGTTGCCGAGGACGACGTTGGCCGTCTTGCGACCGAAACCGGGCAGCGACACCAGGTCCTTCAACGTGTTCGGGACCTCCCCGTCGTACCGCTCGACGAGGGCCTGGCCGAGGCCGATGATCGAGTTCGCCTTGTTCCGGTAGAAGCCGGTGGAACGGATCATCTCCTCGAGTTCGGTGCGGTCGGCCTCGGCGTAGTCGCGGGCGGTGCGGTACTTCGCGAAGAGCGCCGGGGTGGTCTGGTTGACCCGCACGTCAGTGCACTGAGCTGACAGGATGGTGGCGACCGACAGCTCGAGCGGGTTGGTGAAGTCGAGTTCGCAATAGACGTGCGGGAACGCGATCTTGAGGGTGCGGTTCATCCGGCGCGCGCGTCGGACCAGCCCGAGGTGGGTCTCCTGCTTGCGAGCCGGGGCCTCACCCACGGACGCAGCCTTACGTGCGCTCACGTGATTCAGGTTAGCGATGCCCTGCACGAACTCCGCTCACCACGGCTGTGGGTGGCCGTGCCGAACCGGCCTGTCGACCCCATCTCCCCAGGTCACAGCCGTCGTTCGCGCTTCGGTGTGAGCTACCCGGCTCGACGGGCCGAAATGAGTGCCGCAACCTACGGTCAGGTAACAAGTCAGTGACGTCGCCTTGTCCGATGAGGATTCTGCGGGGTCTTTTGTGTTTACTTGTCCCCATGCATGGTCTCGCAGCACTGCTGTTCCCGGCTGTACTCATGCTCTTCGCCATGGGCATGGACAAGTTGCAGGCCCGGGTCGACCGCGTGTCCGTCTCCAACGACGAGGTCGACGAATTCATCGACCGCACGGGGTCCCAGAACGCCGGCAAGCCGCCGCGCGATTCCGCGCCCGCCGAACTGCACGAGTTGCGGTTCCATCGCTTCGATCACGAATCGGCGACCGCCGATCACGCCGCCTCGCCGCAGCGGGCCAGCTGATCCGCTAGCAGCTCGCACACGCCGTCCCGACGCCTCTTTCTCGGTGTCGCCAGCCTGCCGGCGCTCGATGATCGACGAATCGCCGCATCTTGTCCGTCGGACACACCCGCAATGCGGCGTCAGTGACCCATTCAACACATATGCTGGTTCGCGGGGTAGCGTATCCAAGGGCGCGATCTCACACGTGGCTGTAGCAAAGATTTCGAGAAAGGTTCCCTAGGTGGAAGAAGTACTGGCGCGGGCAGGCATATTTCAAGGCGTCGAGCCTTCTGCCGTCGCGGCGCTGACCAAGCAGCTTCAGCCCGTTGACTTCCCTCGTGGACACGTGATCTTCCATGAAGGCGAGCCCGGTGACCGGCTCTACATCATCATGTCCGGCAAGGTGAAGGTCGGTCGACGCTCCCCGGACGGCCGCGAGAACCTGCTGACGATCATGGGACCGTCGGACATGTTCGGCGAACTCTCCATCTTCGACCCGGGCCCCCGCACCTCGTCGGCGACGACGGTGACCGAGGTCCGCGCGGTGTCGATGGACCGCGACGCCCTGCGCGCCTGGATCAAGGACCGTCCCGAGATCGCCGAGCAGCTGCTCCGCGTGCTCGCACGTCGTCTGCGCCGCACCAACAACAACCTCGCCGACCTGATCTTCACCGACGTGCCCGGTCGCGTCGCGAAGCAGCTCCTGCAGCTCGCTCAGCGTTTCGGCACCCAGGAGGGCGGCGCCCTGCGCGTCACCCATGACCTGACCCAGGAAGAGATCGCCCAGCTGGTCGGCGCCTCGCGTGAGACCGTGAACAAGGCACTCGCCGACTTCGCCCAGCGCGGCTGGCTCCGTCTCGAAGGCAAGAGCGTCCTGATCGCCGACTCTGAGCGTCTGGCGCGTCGCGCACGCTGATTCGAACAACCACAGAGCCGCTCGTTCCTCCGGGAACGAGCGGCTCTTGGTTTTGTCCTTCGCTCCCTGAGGTGCGAGCGGACCGGTCTGCCCCTCGCTCCCTGAGGTGCGAGCGGACCGGGTCTGCCCCTCGCTCCCTGAGGTGCGAGCGGACCGGGTCTGCCCTCGCTCCCTGAGGTGCGACCGGATCGGGTCTGCCCTCGCTCCCTGAGGTGCGAGCGAAGCGAGCCTCGAAGGGTCAGGCCTCGCGCAGATACTCCAGCTGCGCCTTCACCGACATCCGCGCGGCCGGCCACAACTTCTTGTCGACGTCGGAGTAGACCCGGCGCACGACCTTCATCGGCTTGGCCTCGTGCGGGGACACGCCCATGTCGTCGAGGGCGGCCACGATCTGGTCGATCCGCTCCTCGCGGTGGGCTTTGTAGAACCGGGCGACCGGGACGAGGTCGGGGTGTTCGGGGCCGTGCGCGGGGAGCAGTGCGGCACCCTCGCCCTCGACGATCAGCCGGTTGAGGGAGTTCAGGTAGTCACGCAGCCCGCCGTCGCTGGGGTCCAGTACGGTGGTGCCACTTCCCAAGATCGTGTCCCCGGTCAGTACCGCGCGCTGATCCTCGTGCTCGACGAGAAAGCTCACCGAGTCGCCGGTGTGTCCGGGCGTGTGCAGCACGGTGATCCGCAGTCCCGCGATCTCGATGACCTCGCGGTCGCGCAGCGGTTCCGCATTCCGACAGAACTCGCCGAGACGTGCGCGCACGGGCGCGCCGGTGCGCTTGTGGAGGCGCTTGACCCCACCGGTGTGGTCGAAATGCCGGTGGGTGATGAGGGTCAGTGCGACCCCGGGGAGTTCGGCGAGGCGTCGTGCGTGGTGCTTGTACTTCGGCGGACCGGGATCGACGACGACGCACTCGTCACTACCCGGCGCACGCAACACATAGGTGTTGGTGCCGTCGAGTTCCATCATCCCGGAGTTGTCGCACAACAGGACCGAGGCGAAGGGCGTGACCTCCCGCAGCACTCCGTAGGCGGGGTGCGCGGGAACAGCATCGGAGGCGCTCATGACCCCGAGCCTATCCATTGACGGCGATCCGGGTCACACTGCGCTGCGTATCCGATCGCGCCGAGTCGATCCGCGGTCAGCTCTTGCTGCGGCCCATACCCTCGAAGGGGTTCCACGACCGGTTGTCGTTCCGGACGTGCAGGTACCACGCGTAGTTCGCGGTGGTCGCGTACAGCGCACCGACACCACACGCGATGGCCAGGTCGAAGCTGCTCGGGACGTTCAGGGTCAACAGCACGAAGTTGAGCACCAGTGTCAGCGCGAACAGCGTCAGGCCCTTGCGCCACATGCCCTTGACGGCGAAGTAGATGGGCCCGAAGAAGAACGCCAGTGGGTTGAACGTGAGCCGTGCGCGCTGTCCGAAGGGCAACTGCCTCATCGCCTCCCGGGCGGGTGGGTCGGCGGGCGGTCCGTAGGCGTCGAAGAAGGCGAATCTGCTGTGCCAGCTCGGCGGTACGGCCTGATCGCGGATGGGCTGTCCGGAGAAGGTCATCGGTATCTGTTCCTGTTCCTCGGCCCCCGACCGGGGTCCCTGTCACGTATCACTCGTCGGCCGCCTCTTTCACGCCGCGGCACCGCCTGCGGTCGAACTCTAGGCCATCGCCGCCGGTCGTCGCCCACGTGCACCGTCGACGACGACATACGCGGCGGTGAGGACGGCGATCGTCCCGGCGCCCAGGACGAGGGCGGCGTATCCGAACGCCCCCACCACGACTCCGGCGAGCGCGCCTGCCCCGGCCCCCGCAAGGCTCATCGATGTGTCCGAGACTCCCTGTGCAGCAGCACGTCTCGTGGTGTCAACAGCATCGGTCAGCAGGGTCGACGCCGCGACCGTGGACGCCGACCACCCGATGCCGAGCAGCACCAGGGCGACGACCAGGCCGGCCTGCGAGTCGACGAAGACGAACCCGGCGACGCAACTGACGACCAGCACCGCCTGCCCGCCGAGGATGACCGGTACCCGTCCCACGCGGTCGGCGAGGATGCCCATGATCGGCGAAAGCGCGTACATCCCGGCGATGTGGGCACTGATCGACAACCCGACGAGCGTCACAGACGCGCCGCCGTGGTGCATGTGTACGGGAGTCAGTGCCATCACCCCGACCATCACCGCATGCGCCGAGACGACCGCAGCCAACGCCGCTCGGGCCTGCGGAGACTGTACGATCGCCGAAAGCCCCTCTGCCGGCGACGGCCTCGACGTCGACTCCGGGGCCCCACGGTTGGCTTCGATCAGCGGGTCGGGGCGCAGTCCGATGACGAGTACGGCGGCGGCACACAGGCATCCGACGGCCCCCAGCAGGAACGGCCCTGACAGGTCGGCCATCCCGACCCATCCCGCGACCGCCGCCCCCAGCGGCACCAGCGCGGGCCCGACCACGGCGCCTACCATCGTCATCCACACCACCAGCGAGAGATTCCGTCCCCGAGTCTCCGGTGACGCCAGATCCGTTGCCGCGAAACGTGCCTGGAGGCTCACCGCGGTACCCGACCCGAGGGCCGTCATCCCGGCGAGCATCACCGGGAACCAACCCCGATCCACACCGAGGGCCACGATGAGCGCGCCCGCGGCGGCGACGAGCAGACCGGTGGCGAGTGCGGGTCGCCGGCCCCGCGCCGACGCCAGAGACGCCAGCGGCAGACCGGCCGCCGCCGCACCGAGGGTCAGCACCGTCGTCGGCAGCCCCGCCAACGACTCTGTCCCGGACAGTTCCTCGCCGAGGATCGCGCCGAGGGCCAGCGCCCCGCCCATGGACACGCCACCCAGAACCTGGACCAGGCACAACAGGACGACGGTGCGGCGCTGGATCGCCGCACGCATCGGATCGGCGACGGATTCACTCGAGGCGTTCACCCCCACAGCATCGACGTTCCCGCGCGAGACCACCAAGTCATTTCAACCCGCGCGCCGCATGCGCAACGCGTTCAGGGTTCCGAGCGCACCCGCGGCCAGCGGGATCACCAGGGCAACCTGCAACGCCAAGGGCCGGACGTCGGTGTTGATCCGGAGGATCTCGGCACGGACATCCTCGGGTTGTCCGGCGAGCAGTTCGGACAGGTGGGAAGTGCTCATGACCTGAGCGTCGTCGTCGAGCACCTGTGCGACACGTTGCTGCTCGGCGGGTTCCAGCACCGCGCTCGATTCCGACTCGCGGGTGAACCCGAACGCCAGCGACGCCAGCAGGACCGCGCCGGCACAGGCCAGGCCGAAGGAGAGTCCGAACGACCCGGCGGCGGAGTTCGTCCCGGCCGCCTCGCTCACCCGTTCCTCGCTCATCGGTCCCAGCGTGTAGTCGTTGAGTTGGGAGACGAGCAGTCCGAGTCCCGAACCGGCCACGAGGAGAGGGAGGATCAGTCCCCAGCCGAATTCGGCGCGCGGCACGATCGGGATCAGCACCGCGATGCCCGCGGTGAGGAGCGCGAAACCGACGAGGACGACGGCCGATGCGGGTAGCTCGCCCGCCTTCCTACCGGCGAGCAGTGCCACCGCGAACATGCTGAGCGACAAGGGCGCCAACGACAGCCCGGCCTGCATCGCGTCGTACTCGAGCACCATCTGCAGGTAGATCGGCAACGCGATCATGATGCCGCCGAGCGCGATCTGTTGGAGCAGTTGCTGACTCACCCCGATCCGGAACGGCTTGGACCGGAACAGGTCCGGGTCGAGCAGAGTGGACCGGCCGGCTCGTCGCCGCCGGATCAGCCACCGGGTCAACCCCGCGAGTGCGGCGGCCCCGACCACCAGCAGCCCTCCGACGGCTTCACCACCCTCCTGCCACACCAGGATTCCGAGGACGATGCCACCCATGCCGATCACCGAGAGCAGGGCACCGACGAGGTCGACCCCGCGCGACCCGGTGAACTCGACATCGCGCACGAGCCCGATGCCGCACAACACGATCGCGATGATTACGACCTCGCCGAGAAAAGCGAGCCGCCAGGAGAGGTACGTCGTGATGAATCCGCCGAGCAGCGGACCGACCGCCGCCGCGATCGCTGCGGCCGCACCGACGAGGGCGTAGACCCGCTTCTGGTCGTCGCCGGTGAAGTTCCCGTGGACGAGCGACTGCATCGCCGGCAACAGCAGGGACGCCCCGATGCCGCCGATGATCGCCCAGAAGACGATGACGGCCATGAGTCCCTGCGCGAACACCATCGCCATCGCTCCGACGGCGTAGCCGAGCAGGCCGAGGACGTAGGCGCGGCGTCGTCCGATGAGATCCCCCACCTTGCCGCCGATCAGGATGAACGCCGCCGACACCAGGGCCTCGAGCGCGATCGCGGACTGCACGCCGCTGACGGTCGTCTCCAGGTCGCGGACGACGGCCGAGATCGATACGTTCATGACCGACGTGTCGACGACGAGCACGAACATGGCCATCGCGAGCAGGAGGGCGAGGACCCGTTGCTTTCCCGACAGCGGCGCGGCCGTTCCGGGAGTCGTGGCATCGGTCATTCCGCACCGCCTCGCCGGGCGGCCGTCGAAGCATCGGGTGACGCATGCGACCGACCTGATGACGAGGATAAGTCCGCGGGTCGCTCCCGGTTCGGGGTTCGGTCGTCCCGGTCCCGGATCAGTCCGTGATCAGGTCGTACCCGAGCTTCCCGACCATCACCACGACGACGGCGAGCAGGACCCACCGGACGAAGGAGCTGCCGCGTCCGATGGCCATGTGCGAGCCGATCTGGGCGCCGACGATGTTGGCCGCCGCCAGCCCGAGACCCAAGAGCCACAAGACGTTTCCCTGCAGTCCGAAAACCGTCAGCGCCCCGAGGTTGGTGCCGGTGTTGATGACCTTGGCCATCGCCGAACTCTCCAGGAACGACGTCCCGACGAGCGCGGTGAGGCTGATGATGAGGAAGGTCCCGGTACCGGGACCCATCACCCCGTCGTAGAACGCGATGACGACACCGGCGATCACCAGACCGGCGATCGTGGACAGCTGCGACCGCGGGCCCGCGGAGGCGTCGCCGCCGAACCCGGGGTTCAGCGCGACGAACAGCCCGACCCCGACGAGCATCACCAGCACGATGGGCGTGAAGATCTCCGTCGGCAGCGAGATCGCCACCAGCGCACCGAGAGCCGAGAACACGAGCGCGGCGACGAACACCGGGACGAGCCGGCGCAGGTCGATGCGCACGTGCCGCACATAGCGCCAGGCGGCCGACGCGGTGCCGAAGACGGCGGCGAGTTTGTTGGTGCCGAGAGCCGTCGCCGTCGGCAGGCCGGGCTGCGCGATCAGCATCGCGGGGATCAACACCAGTCCGCCGCCGCCGACCACGGCGTCGACCCAGCCGGCAGCGGCGGCCGCGACGATCAGTAGCGCGACGTCCAAGGAGGCGTCAGGCCACTTCGACGATCAGTTCCACCTCGACGGGTGCACCGAGCGGCAATTCCGCGACACCGACGGCCGACCGGGCGTGGACGCCCGCGTCGCCGAAGATCTCACCGAGCACGTCCGATGCGCCGTTGATGACCTTCGGCTGCCCGGTGAAGCCCGGGGCGGACGCCACGAAGCCGACCACCTTGACGATGCGCACCACCGAGTCGATTCCGACCAGCGCGTGCACCGCGGCGAGCGCGTTCAGCGCGCAGACCCGAGCCGCGGCGGTGGCCTCATCCGGACGGACGACGCCCTCGGCACCGTCGTGCACCTTGCCGTGTACGGAGAGTTCGCCGTCGACGATCGGGAGCTGCCCCGAGGTGTAGACGAGGTTGCCCGTCCGCACGGCCGGCGTGTAGCTGGCCACCGGCGGCACCACGTCGGGCAGCGCGATGCCGAGTTCGGCGAGTCGATCTGTCCAGGTCGCAGCCATGCTCAGCCCTTCGGTCGCTTCAGGTAGGCGACGTGCTGCTCACCGGTCGGGCCGGGGAGCACCGACACCAGTTCCCAGCCGTCCGCACCCCACTGATCGAGGATCTGTTTGGTTGCGTGCGTCAGCAGCGGCACCGTCACGTATTCCCACGCGGTCACTTCACTCATGGACTCACCCTAACTGCCGACGATGAATGGATAAGGTGTTGCGGTGGCCAATGAACAGGGCTCACGTTCCGGGGCGGGGGAAGGTCTCGATTCCGGCGTGACAGACAAGTCTTCAGTCACTGTCGACAACGAGTGGCCGGACGCGGCATCGCGCGCCCGGTTGCACTTCGTATCGGGCAAGGGCGGAACAGGTAAGACGACGATCGCGGCGGCGCTGGCACTCGCGCTGGCCGCCGACGGCAAGAAGGTCCTCCTCGTCGAGACCGAGGGCCGGCAGGGCATCGCGCAGCTCTTCGACATCCCGCCGCTGCCGCCGACCGACACCAGGATCGCAACCGCCGAGGGCGGCGGTGAGGTGTCGGCGCTCGCCATCGACATCGAGCACGCACTGCTCGAATACCTCGACATGTTCTACAACCTCGGCTTCGCCGGCCGGGCGATGAAGCGCATCGGCGCCATCGACTTCGTGACCACGGTGGCACCGGGTCTTCGCGACGTGCTGCTCACCGGCAAGATCAAAGAGCGCATCATCCACACCGACAAGAAGGGCGACCGCGTGTACGACGCGGTGGTCGTCGACGCGCCGCCGACCGGCCGGATCGGCAACTTCCTCGACGTCACCCAGGCGATGGCCGACCTCGCCAAGACCGGCCCGATCCGCAATCAGAGCGAGGGCGTCGTCCGCCTGCTGCACTCGGAGGAGACCGTCGTCCATCTGGTGACGCTGCTCGAGGCGATGCCGATCCAGGAGACCATCGAGGCAATCGACGAGCTGCGCGGCAAGAACCTCAATCTCGGCAGCCTCATCATCAACCGGGTCAGCGCCCCGCACCTGCCCGCCGACGCGATCGACGAGATCGCCGAGGGCCGGATCGATGCCGCGCGCATCGAGGAGAACCTGACGGCCGCAGGGATGAAGCTCGCCGACGGCGACCTGTCCGGCCTGCTCACCGAGACGATCGAACACGCGACCCGCCTGCAGGCGCAGCAGATCGCGAAGGCACAGCTCGACGAGGTGGAGCTGCCGACGCTCGAACTGCCGTCCCTCGGCGACGGCATCGACCTCGGTTCCATCTACGAGCTGGCCAACCTCCTCCAGAAAGCGGGTGCGTGATGCCACTCGATCTCAAGATGGGAGCGGTACTCACCGACCCCGGGACACGTGTCGTCATCTGTTGTGGCGCAGGCGGCGTCGGCAAGACCACGACGGCGGCCGCCATGGCGATGTATGCCGCCGAGCAGGGGCGCACGGTCGCAGTCCTCACCATCGACCCGGCCAAACGGCTCGCCCAGTCCCTCGGCATGTCCGAGCTCACCAACGAGCCGCAGCCCGTGCCGATCGAGGGCAAGGGCACGCTCGACGCGATGATGCTGGACATGCGCCGCACCTTCGACGAGATGGTGCTCGAGTACTCCACTCCGGAACGCGCCGAGGCGATCATGCAGAACGCCTTCTATCAGACCGTCGCGTCCTCGTTCTCCGGCACGCAGGAGTACATGGCGATGGAGAAGCTCGGCAAGTTGCTCGAGCAGGACCACTGGGATCTCATCGTCGTCGACACCCCGCCGTCGCGGAACGCACTCGACTTCCTCGACGCCCCGCAGCGCCTCGGCTCGTTCCTGTCGGGCCGGCTGATGAAGGTTCTGGTCGGCGGCGGACGCGGCGTGGGCCGTATGGTCACCGGCGCGATGAGCCTGGCGATGCGCGGCGTCTCCACCATCATCGGCGGCGACATGCTGCGCGACGTCGCGATGTTCGTGCAGTCGCTCGACTCGATGTTCGGCGGCTTCCAGGACCGTGCCCTGAAGACCTACGAACTGCTGAAGCAGCCGGGCACCCAGTTCGCGGTGGTCGCGGCGGCCGAGGCCGACGCCCTGCGTGAGGCCGCGTTCTTCGTCGACCGGTTGTCGGAGGAGACGATGCCGCTCGCAGGCCTGATCCTCAACCGGACCCACCCGAACCTCACCTCGATCCACGAGGAGGCAGCGCTGGTGGCGCTGGAGTCGGTCACCGACGACCTGACTCGCGGGGTGCTGCAGATCCACGCCGATCGCGCCGCCACCGGAAAGCGCGAACTGCACCTGCTGCAACGGTTCACGGCCGCCCATCCCCGGGTTCCGATCGTCGGGGTCCCGGCGCTGCCGTTCGAGGTCGCGGACGTGACCGCCCTTCGCGCCGTCGCCGAACAGATCACCGGACGCGGTTGAGCCCGCGGAACACCCACGGATGACAATTCGGCTCGGCCGGCATCTGCCGGTCGAGCCGAATTGCTCTGACTGAAGGGTCTGCGGTGATCAGACCGCGTCGGCGCGCTGGCGGCGACGCTGGGCTTCGAAGAACGCCGACCACGAGGTGACCTCGGGGTGCTGGCGCAGGAGTGCGCGACGCTGACGCTCGGTCAGGCCACCCCACACACCGAATTCGACGCGGTTGTCGAGGGCATCTGCACCGCATTCGAGCTGTACCGGGCAGTGCCGGCAGATGGTCGCGGCCTTGCGCTGAGCTGCTCCTCTCACGAACAGATCGTCCGGGTCTCCGCCCCGGCACCGCGCCTTGGCCACCCAGGCCAAGCGATCTTCTCCGGTAGAAACTGCCGCTGTCGCCATCCGCCACCCCTACTGTCGTGTTCCGCATAGGCCCCGAGCTCGGGACTCAACTCGCTGCTCAGACCACATTTACAACTCACTGTTAAGTGAGTCACATTCTGCACTCAATCTAGGGATCTGTGCATGGGTGCGCAACCCCTGGAGCGCAACAAAGTGGGACCACCGTGCAAACTCATCCGATCGGAGGGTTGCGGGATCGTGGTCCGGGCGCCACGGTCCCCGCGGATCCCCGAGGGCGAGGCTGGGCGATGTTCGGGCCGATCGCACGTATCCTGTCGGGGTGATGTCGAAGAAGCTGTGGTCACTGGCCTGGGCGAGCCTGCTGGCCGGCATTCTCGTCGCGGGCCTTCTCTATCCGGTGGCCAGTGGGGTCGGCGTCGTCTCCAACCGGGCGGCAGCGGCAGTCGAGAACGTCTCCTCCGAACTACTGAACGGCACGTTGCCGGAGGTCACCACCATGACCGACGTCAACGGGAAGCCGATCGCGGTGCTGTTCGACCAGTACCGCTACCAGGTCGGATACAACGACATCTCGCCCGACATGATCCGCGCGATCATCTCCGTCGAGGACCGGCGCTTCCTCGAGCACGACGGCGTCGACTGGAAGGGCACCATCCGCGCCGCGCTGAAGAACTCGTCATCCGGCGAGGTCCAGCAGGGCGCCTCGACACTCGACCAGCAGTACATCAAGAACTATCAACTGCTCGTCCTGGCCCGGACCGAGGCCGATCGCCAGGCCGCGGTCGAGACGACCCCCGCGCGCAAGCTGCGCGAGGTGCGCATGGCGCTCACGCTCGAACAGACCCTCATCGACCAGGCCAAGCGTGACAAGGGCCTCGACGACGCTGCCGCCAAGCAGGAGGCGAAGAAGCAGATCGTCACCCGCTATCTGAACGTCGTCCCCTTCGGCAACAACGCCTACGGCATCGAGGCGGCCGCGCAGACCTACTTCGGCATCCCGGCCAAGGACCTCCAGGTCGAGCAGGCTGCGATGCTCGCCGGCATGGTCCAGTCCAGTTCGGCGCTGAATCCCTACAGTAACGCCGAGGGCACACTGACCCGCCGGAACCTCGTGCTGGACACGATGATCGACAACTTCCCCGAACGACGGGCCGAGCTGGTCGCGGCCAAGGAGAAGCCGCTCGGCGTGCTGCCGCGTCCGCGGACGCCGACCCAGGGCTGCATCGCCGCCGACAACGAGGGCTTCTTCTGCGACTACGCGCTGCAGTTCCTCGCCGAGAACGGCATGTCGCGCAACTCGGTGCTGCGCGGCGGCTACATCATCCAGACAACCCTCGACCCCGACGTCCAGCGCGCAACGGATCGCGCGGTGAAGGCCCAGGCCTCCCCCACCGCCGACGGCGTCGCCGACGTCATGAGCACCATCCGTCCCGGCGACAAGTCCCACGACGTGCTGTCGATGGCGTCGAGCCGCCGTTACGGTCTGAACCTCGCCGCCGGCGAGACGATGCAGCCGCAGCCGTTCTCCACCGTCGGTGACGGCGCGGGCTCGGTGTTCAAGATCTTCACCGTCGCAGCGGCCATGGAGAAGGGCCTCGGTGCGGGCTCGAGTATCCCGGTCCCCGGCTTCGTCGCCGTGGAGGGCATGGGTAACAGCGCCGGAGCCAACGGATGCCCGGAGAACTCCTACTGCGTCAAGAACGACGGCCGGTACCCGGCATCACTGTCGGTGTCCGATGCACTCGCCCAGTCGCCGAACACCGCCTTCGTCAAGCTGCTGCAGCAGGTCGGCGTGAAGCCGGCGGTCGACATGGCCGTCCGCCTCGGACTCCGCTCATACACGGTGCCCGGCTCCTCGGGTTACGGCGAGAAGAGCATGGCGCAGTACGTCAAGGACGGGAACTTCGGCTCGTTCACCCTCGGACCGCTGCCGCTCAACGGTCTCGAACTCGCCAACGTGGCCGCGACCCTCGCCTCCGGCGGGGTCTGGTGCCCGCCCAATCCGATCAAGGCCATCAGCCGCGTCAAGCGGGACCAGTACGGCAACCCGGTGATCGGCCCCGACGGGCAACGCGCCCTCACCTCGGTCCCGTTCAACTCGCCGGGTTGCGAACAGGTCGTCGACAAGGGCCTCGCCGACACCCTCGCCAACGCGCTGAGCAAGGACGACAAGGGCGGCGGCACCGCGGCCGGCGCGGCCGGTTCGGCCGGCTGGACCCTCCCGATGTCGGGCAAGACCGGTACCACCGAGGCCCACCGCAGCTCCGCGTTCATCGGTTTCACCAACCAGATCGCCGGCGCCGCCTACGTCTACAGCGACGGCCCGAACCCGCAGGGCGTCTGCAGCAGCCCGCTGCGGTCCTGCTACGACGGCGACCTGTACGGCGGTATGGAGCCCGCGCGCACATGGTTCCAGGCGATGAAGCCGGTGGCCACGAAGTTCGGTCCGGTCCGGCTGCCCCCGGTCGACCGCGAGTACTGGCGCGGCAGTGATCGCGGCCGGATTCCGCAGGTCAGCGGCCTGACAGCCAGTGAGGCCACCTCACGGCTCCAGCGGGACGGTTTCAAGGTCAACGAACTCGAGGTCGACAGCGGTCGCCCGAAGGGCACCGTCGTGTTCACCGCGCCGTCGGACTCGGCGATGCCGGGCAGCACGGTGACGATCTACGTGAGCAACGGTCGACGCGCAGGCGGCGACAGCGGCAACGGCCCCACCGAGACCACCGTCGTGGTTCCGGGCGTTGGCCCCGTCGTCATCCAGCTACCCGGCTGAGTCACCGGCCGGAGCACCTCTGCTTCCGGCGGTGGGTCGCCCGTGCGGCCCACCGAAGGGGGTGGGCATGCGCTCGTAGGTGCGTATTCTGAACAGATGCAGCACTCCGAACTCGACTTCCGCTCACGCCTCGGTTCGTCCGGTTCCGGGGTCGGTTCGCGCGCACTCGTCGGTGCCGCGGGGCTGGCCGCCGCCGGTCTCGTCTACTCGACCGTCATCGAGCGCAACGCCTTCGCCCTGCGCCACACGACGCTGTCGGTCCTCGAACCCGGCGCCTCTCCCCTGCGGGTCCTGCACATCAGCGACCTGCACATGATGCCCAACCAGCGGCTCAAGCAGGCGTGGATCTCCGAGCTCGAGGCCCTCGAACCCGACCTCGTGGTCAACACCGGCGACAACCTCGCGCACCCGCAGGCGGTGCCCGCGGTGATCCAGTCTCTCGGTGGCCTCCTGTCGCGGCCGGGCCTGTTCGTCTTCGGGTCCAACGACTACTTCGGCCCCAAGCCGAAGAACCCGCTGAAGTACTTCAAGAAGGACCATCAGCGAACGCACGGTGAACCGCTTCCCTGGCAGGACCTCCGGGCGGCGTTCACCGAACGCGGCTGGCTGGACGCCACGCACACCGTGCGTGAGCTCGAGGTCAGCGGCGTCCGCGTGGTCGCATCCGGCGTCGACGACCCGCACATCGAGCGGGATCGCTACGAGACCATCGCCGGGCGCCCCAACCCCCTCGCACACCTGCGCCTGGGGCTCACGCATTCGCCCGAACCGCGGGTCCTCGACCGCTTCGCCGCCGACGGCTACGACCTGGTGATGGCCGGCCACACCCACGGCGGGCAGCTGTGCCTGCCGTTCTTCGGTGCCCTCGTCACCAACTGCCACATCGACCGCTCCCGGGTGAAGGGGCCGTCGAACTGGGGCTCGTCGATGAAGCTGCACGTCAGTGCCGGACTGGGCACCTCCCCATACGCGCCCGCACGCTTCTGCTGCCGTCCGGAGGCCAGCCTGCTGACCCTCACCCCGGTCTCACACGGCGACGCCGACTACGACGCCGACCAGTCGCTGCCGCAGCTGGCCCGCGAGACCCTGTGACGGGCAACCGAACACGTCGGGAGCACACCGGCTCGTGAACTCCCTCGGGGTGAAGGTCCTGGCGTTCGACACCTTCGGGACGGTCACCGACTGGTTCACCGGCATCGCCGGTGCCGTCGCACGCACCGTGCCCGACGTCGACGCCGCCGCCTTCGCCCGCGAGTGGCGCAGTCGCTACTCACCGATCCTCGCGCGCGTCGAGGCCGGAGAGCTCCCCTGGCGCCGTCTGGACGATCTGCAGACCGAGACCCTCCACGAGGTCGCAGCGGTCTTCGATGTGGCTCTGGACGCCGATCAGAGCCGCGCGCTCGTACGAGCGTGGCGTGCCATCCCCGGTTGGCCCGATGCCGCGGAAGGGATTCGACGACTCAAGCGGGACTTCATCGTGTGCGCGCTCAGCAGCGGCACCGTGGCGCTGCTGACCGACATGGCCCGGCACAACGACTTCGCCTGGGATGTCATCGGCGGCTCCGACCTCTGGCGGCACTACAAGCCCGCACGCGAGACCTACTGCGGCCTGGCCGAACTGCTCGAGGTGGAGCCGGACGAGGTGATGATGGTCGCGACACACCAGGCCGACCTCGACGCCGCACGCTCCTTCGGCCTGCGCACCGCGTTCATCGAGCGCCCGGACGAGTGGGGCGGCGAGCCCAAGGACGATTCCGGGTCACCCGACAACGACTTCCACGCACCGGATCTGCTGGACCTCGCCCGGCAGCTGGGTTGCTGAACGGCCCCCGCGTGACCCTCGACGACCTGCAGCGCTGGGAGGACTCCGGGGCCGGCTGGCGGGTCGTCCACCGCGGCGCGGAGAGCGTGACGGTGAGCCTGTTGCGCTGCGACGGCGGTGAAGAGGTCGACCGATTCGTCACCGACGACCCGGCGATCCTCGCCCATATCGGCGGGCGAGCATCATCAGACTGCGGTTTTTAGAGTTTATCTAACTTTAGCGAGAACGGCTAAACTGTACAAAACTTCGAAAGGTGGACGGTGGACCCGCTCGCAAACCCATACACACCGAATGCTGGAGCTCAGCCCACGACGCTGACGGGTCGCAACCCGCAGCTAGAGTCGTTCGACCTCCTCCTGGCCCGAGTTGCCCGAGGGCGACCTCAGCAGTCGATGATCGTGACTGGGCTTCGCGGTGTGGGCAAGACCGTGCTCCTCGGGAAGTTCCGCGAGAAGGCACTGGCGGCGAACTGGGTCGTAGCGGAACTCGAGATCAGCAAGCATGACGATGGGGAATTCAGACGCGCTATCGGAAGTCGGATGCGCAGTGCCCTTCTCGAACTCTCGCCGCGAGCACGCTGGACAGATCGATTTAAGCGTGCCGGTCGGGTCCTCGGATCGTTCTCGCTCTCTGCCGACGTCTCCGGAACCATTCAAGTCGGATTTGACTTCGGAGATACGGAACCAGGGGTGGCAGACCACGGCGACCTAACCCTGGATATGTCTGATCTCTTCGTTGCAGTCGGGGAAGCCGCGCAAGAAGCAAGCCGCGGCGTGGTCCTGATCTTCGATGAGGTTCAGTTTCTGTCTCAGAGCCAACTAGAAGCATTAATCTCCAGCATTCACAAGGTAGTTCAGCGAACACTACCGATCACGATGGTTGGAGCCGGACTTCCTCAGATCGCGGAACTCGCTGGTGATGCCAAGTCGTACGCGGAGCGCCTGTTTCAGTTCCCGACGATCGGACACTTAGAGTCAGATGATGCCCGGGAGGCACTAGACGGCCCCGCTCGCATAGAAGGCGCGTCCTTCGATTCTGATGCCCTCGACTTGGCTCTGGAACTCACTGGCCGGTACCCGTATTTCCTGCAAGAGCTGGGTTACGCCGCTTGGACGACCGCCGAGGGATCTGTAATCACTCGTCAGGACATCGTCGACGCTGAAGCGCTTTACACAAGCAAGTTGGACGAATCCTTCTTTCGAGTCCGCTTCGACCGCTGTACCACACGGCAGAAGCAGTATTTACGCGCGATGGCCGAACTCGGACCCGGCAAACAGAAAGCACAGGACGTTGCAACCGTCCTAAGACGTGAGAGCAGCCAGGTCGCTCCTATCCGGTCTGAACTCGTAGGTATGGGACTTCTGTATACACCTGATTACGGGTACGCCGACTTCACTGTTCCTCACTTTGAGCAGTTCATGCTGCGAGTCATGCCGGACCTTGAAGTGATCGGCAACTAGCACTTTCATTCAGCCACTACCACAATCCCCATTCGGGCTCGGCTAACCCAGTGCCGCGACAAGCGCCTCGATTCGAGGTCGCTTACCGGTGCCTGGCCACGCATCGCAGTACATGGCGCACCCTCTTTCGAAGGGTTCCCATGTCGGTGGTCGTGCGCGTGAGGCTGGCAGCGAATTCGGCCAACGCGCCTCTAAACGCAACGCCTGTCAGCCGCGGTCAGACAGCATCACCATGTTCAGCAGCGCACCGCGTGGAACGACCAAGCATCCTCGTATCACGGGCAGCGCGATTCGTAAGACACGAGTACAGATCCTCCAGCAAAGCATAAGGACGCCTCAGGCTCTTTAGGTCAACAACCAGCGTGGCCTAATTAACGAGGAAACCCCGGCCGCATCTCTGCGGACCGGGGTCTCACTGCTGTGTCTCAACCAACACATCTTGTTGACCGACCGTGGTCGATCTCTGTCGGGGTGGCGGGATTCGAACCCACGACCTCTTCGTCCCGAACGAAGCGCGCTACCAAGCTGCGCCACACCCCGTGTGTAGCCTGCGATAGCTTATACCGGACCCCCGCCGAGTACTAAATCGCCTGGTCAAAGATGTGCCCGAAGTGAGCGAAACGCTGTGGGATGCGGGTCGGACGTCCCATTCTTGGTTAAGGTCCACCCGCAACAACGCCATCGCGCCGTCGTTCAGGATCACTGGGCGCCGGTGTTCACCAACACGAAAGGACGCCATCATGAGCGCCTCCCCCGATCAGCAGGCGAACTCGTCCGCCAAGCAGGGCTTCGCCTTCGGGATCTCGATCGTCGCCGCCGCGCTGCTGTTCGTCGCCGGCCTGGTCTCGGTCTTCCAGGGCATCTCGGCGATCGCCAACGACGAGCTGTTCGTCGTCGGCCGCAACTATGTCTTCGAGTTCGACCTCACCGCGTGGGGCTGGATCCACCTGATCCTCGGCATCGCCGGCATCCTCATCGCCGGTGGTCTCGCGGTCGGCGCCGACTGGGCGCGCATCGCGGCCATCGTGATCGCCTCGCTGTCGATCATCGCCCAGTTCCTGTGGCTGCCCTACTACCCGGCGTGGGCGATCCTGATCATCGTCCTCGACCTCATCGTCATCTGGGCGGTCTCCACCTGGAACCCGAACAACGCCTACAACCTGTAATCTCCCCGCTCCACCAGCGTCGATGCCGGCCGACGAGGCCTGCAGGGTGCCCACGACCCATCCGTGACCCGCCGTGGTCCGAACCCTTCTCGACAGCCCATTGGGGCTCGACGGAGATGATCGGGCCACGAAAGGAAACCATGCGCGTCACACGCACCCTCGCAGCCCTCGTGGCCGGAATCGTCGTCGGACTCGGTTTCGTCATCGGAACCGGTTCGGCACAGGCCGCGCCGCTCGCCCCGGTGGAGAAGGTCGACGTCGACCGCTACCTCGGCAAATGGTGGCAGCTCGCCACCGTGCCCTCGTTCTGGGGAGTGACCTGCGCCAAGGACACCAGCGCCTTCTACACCCGGATCGACGCGAAGACCATCGGCGTCGACAACCAGTGCACCGGACCCACCGGCATGAAGGGCGGCGTGCTCGGCCGCGCCACCGTCGTCGACACGAAGTCGAACGCCCAGCTCAGTGTGCGGTTCCCGCAGACACCGGCGAGTATCAACCCCAACGGGGCACCGAACTAC
Source organism: Gordonia sp. C13 (assembly GCF_023218005.1). Taxonomy (NCBI): domain Bacteria; kingdom Bacillati; phylum Actinomycetota; class Actinomycetes; order Mycobacteriales; family Gordoniaceae; genus Gordonia; species Gordonia sp. C13. The sequence goes on along the minus strand of NZ_JALPSY010000011.1, from coordinate 114,322 downwards.
ATCATCGCCCACATCGAGGACGGCGAGAACCCGGACGGCCCCTACAAGTACTCGATCGTCGGCGATCCAAGTCGCGCCTCGGGGTTCCTTCTCTCCCGCGACAAGGTGGTCTCCGACGCCGAGTTGCGTCGCCTGACCAAGGAGATCGAGAAGGTCGGTTTCAACCCGTGCACGTTCCTCGTCTCACCGACGACCGGTGGACGCAGCGACTACTCGCCGCTGTGCACCCTGTGACGGTCCGCCCTCCGGCCGCGATGCGGCACTGAACGGAACACGATTTCGGCGCAAGCACCCAAAGTGCTTGCGCCGAAATCGTTTAGCTGGCTTCTGCGTCGGTTGCCGCTGCAGCGCGCCGGAATTCGTCGGGGGTGAGCCCGTACTTGGCGCGGAAGCGGTTGCGCATCGTCGCCGTGGAGGCGAAGCCCGAAGCATGGGCCACCGCTTCGAGTTTCAGGTTTCCCGGCCCCGTCAACAGGCGCCGGGCCCACTCGAGACGGCGGTCGGCGATCATCTCGGCCAGCGACGTCGGACTACCGGCGAGAACACGGTAGAGGTGCCGGCGACTCACGTGAAGGTGCCGTGCCACGACCTCGACACTGAAATCGGGGTCGCGGAAATTACGCTCGATGAGGTCGGTGACCGCGGCGCGTAGATACCGCTCACTGGTACGCAAGTCGGACACTCCGCCACGAGAAACCTGCTCGCTGTGCGAAACACGTTCCAACGCAATGCTCATCACTTGCCCGTCACCACCATTGGGACCTGCGCCCACCTGATTCCTTTCACGAGAGTCTCCTCCGACCCACATCAGAGGTTACCGACGGGTCGGCCCCCGGTCTTGGGCCTTTGGTCCCAAATCGGTGGGTCTTCGTCACGGGATTGTGCTGCGGGACGCGGACTTTCCCTATCCACTTCGCTCAGGGAGTGGGTCATACGTCCACGTCTGCTGCGACGTAGGGTGGACCCCGTGAGCAACCAGGACCCGGCCGCGCGCCGGAGCACCCTGCGCACAGAGGCCCTTCGGGTCGCCGACGACGTCCTGTTCCCCGCTGCCGCCGGGGTCGACCGGACCGGCGTCGTACCCTCATCCCATTGGCGGGCACTCGCCGACGCCGGCCTCTACGGGATCGCCGCGCCGGTCGAGGCCGGTGGACCCGGGCTCGAGTTCGGCGAGGTCACCGAGATCTTGGAGGTTCTGGTCAGCGGTTGCCTGTCGACCGCGTTCACCTGGCTCCAGCACCACGGTGTCGTCATCTCCCTGTCCCGAACGCCGAACAGATCGTTACGCGACGAGCTGCTCGAGCCGACAGTCACCGGCCGGCTACGTGCGGGGGTCGCCTACGCCGGAGTCGTCCCGAGCCCGCCCCGGATGACCGCCACCCGCACCGACGACGGCTGGGTCTTCACCGGGCATGCGCCATTCGTCAGCGGCTGGGGAACCGTCGACCTCCTGCAGATCTCCGCCCGCGATACCGAGACCGACGACGTCATCGCCGCGATCCTCCCCACCGCCGAGCTGCCCACCGCCGAGCTGCCCACCGCCGTTCGGGCATCCCCGGTCGAGCTGACCGCCGCGGCGGCGACGTCGACCGTGTCACTGCAGGTCGACGGCCTCCCGGTTCCCGACGCCCGGGTCGTCAGTCGCGTCTCGATCGACGAGTTCTTCACGAACCAGAACGTCGGCGTCCGCCTCAACGGCACGCTGCCGTTCGGACTCGTCCGGCGCTGCACGGCACTCCTCGACGTGGCGGGACGGGCGCCCGCCGCACGACGTCTCCGTGAGCGGGCCGACGAGGCACGGATGGCTCTCGACTCGGCGATGGACGACGCCACGGCGTTGTCGGCCGCTCGCGCCGACGCCGCCCGGCTCGCTCTCGAGGCGGTCGCCGCCCTCGTCGCAGCACGCGGCGGCGAGGCACTGCTGCGCGGCAGCGACGCGGAGCGACTGTTTCGGGAGGCCTCGTTCATCCTCGTCGCGGCGAGTCGGCCCGAGCTGAAGGACCTCCTCGTACGACGGTTCGCGGGCGAACCCGACTCTCGCTAGACCTCTCCAGTGGTGGCGGCCGACTTCGGCGCCTCCGCCGCGCGGGACGCGTAATCACGCAGGAAGAGAGCCTCGGCGAGCGCGATCCGCTCGATCTCCGTCGGATCGACGCTCTCGTTCGGCGCATGGATCAGACACTGCGGTTCCTCGACACCGAACAGCATGATCTCGGCGTCCGGGAAGGTGCTCTGCAGGACGTTGCAGAGCGGGATCGACCCGCCCTGCCCCTGGATCAGCACCTCGCTGCCGTAGGCGGTCGCCAGCGCGTCGGTGAGCGCCTCGTAGGCCGGCCCGGCGGTGGAGCCGACGAACGGCGAACCCACCGCCTCGCGTTCGAAGGACACCCGCGCATTCCACGGGGTGACCGCGGTGAGATGTTCGATGAGCGCGTCCTGAGCGTAGGTCGGGTCCATTCCCGGTGGCACCCGCAGATTGATGCGCGCCCGGGCCCGCGGCTGGACGGCTGCGGAGGACCCGACCACCGGCGGGCAGTCGATGCCGAGCACCGTCGCCGCGGGCCGCGCCCACACCATGTCCGACACCGACCCGGACCCCACGAGTTCGACGCCGTCGAGAACCGTTGCATCCGAACGGAACTGTTCGGGCGGATAGGACACGCCGGGCCACTCGGCGTCGGCGTCGAGACCGGTGATGGTGGTGTTGCCGTGTTCGTCACGCAGCGTGGCCAACATCGCGATGAGGGCGGCGAGCGCGTCGGGCGCAGCTCCGCCGAACATTCCGGAATGCATTGCCGATTCCAGGGTCTCGACCGAGACGTCGATGTTGGCGATGCCACGCAGCGTCGTGGTGAGGCTCGGTTTGCCGACGGCGAAGTTACCGGAGTCGGCGATCAGGATGGCGTCGGCGCGCAGGAGGTCGGGGTTCTCGACCGCGAAGTGCTCGAGTCCACCGGTCCCCTGCTCCTCCGAGCCCTCGCCGATGATCTTCACGGTGACGCCGAGGTCGCCGGCGAGCGCACGCAGCGCGGTGAGATGAACGGCGATGTTGCCCTTACAGTCCGCGGCTCCGCGGCCGTACCAGCGGCCGTCGCGCTCGGTCAGCTCCCAGACCGGGGAATCCCATTCGTCATCGCCCAGCGGCGGCTGCACGTCGTAGTGGAAATACAACAGGACCGTCGGCGCGCCTTCCGGACCGGGGATCTGCCCGGTGACGGCCTTGGAACCGTCACTGGTCACGTGCGCGGCGACATCGTCGACGCCCAGCTCCCGGAATGTCGTGAGCAGCCAGTCGACCATGCCGTCGCATTCCTCCGGCGGGAACTGCTGCGGGTCGTGGACCGACCGGAACCGAACCATCTCCGCCAGATCCGATTTCGCGCGAGGCATCAACTCCCGCACCCGATCCCGCAATGTCGCATCGTCCATGCACACGTCTCCCTGTCGGCTTCGACTGTCGGTTCGCCCTGCGGCCTGTGTACCACAGCCGGGGCCGGGTCAACCCTTTCCCTTCGCCTTCTCATCCTCTGCGGCGAGGTCGTACACACTCAGCTCACCACGGTTGATCGCCGCCGTCATCTGGACATGGTCGGCGTCGTTGAGATCGGCGTAGTTGATCGAGAAGTCCGCCATCGCGTCGGCGAAACCCGTTGTCTCGGAGAGATACCGCGCGATGTCGAACCGTGTCGACGTGCGGGCGTGGGCCTGGCCGAGAGCCACCCCACACAGGCGCGCATAGAGTTTCATCCCCTCGGGTTCGAGCGCCTCGACGACGACCGACCCCTTGCCGTCGCGGAGCTGACGCACGTAGAAGTCACGGCGATCCCCGTTCTCGTCGAGTCCCGTCGACCAGCCGAGGAAGAGGTCGCTGGCCGCCTGCAACAGCCGCTGCCCCTCGACGACGCGTTGTCCCTGGTTGTCGAAACCCGACGACGGCACATGGTCGGCGAGCACCGACCGCTGCGCTTCCTTGACCTGGAGGAAGAGCGGGTCCTCCAGGCTTCTGCCCATCATCAGCACGATCCACGCGCGGGTCCCGACACTGCCCACACCGACGACCTTGAACGCGATGTCGACGAGGGAGAACTGCGCGAGCAAGGTCTGCACGTGCAACGGCAGTGTCGCCCGGTAACTGTCGACCCGCTCCCGGACCCGCTCCTCGACCACGGCGGCGTCCTCGTCGGTGAAGCGTTCGGTCAGCGGGACCAGCAGCGGAGGGTCACTGCGGATGCGCGCGTCGCCCTCTGGGTCGATCTCGCAGAGTTTGGCCAGCGCCTGCGCGCTGTTCCGGTGCCGAGCCTTGCGCAACGCCTTCTGCGTCCGTGCGGTCATCGAGGTGTCCAGGCGATCGCCCAGATCCGCGAGCATGGACTCGACATCGATTCCGGCGTACCAGCACTCGAGCGTCGTCATCGACACACTGCGTCTGATGGTCCGGCGGTAGGCCTTCGCCACCGTCTTGGCGATCTTGCGGTTGGTCTTGTCGTCGAACCCGTTGTTGCGACCCGCGATCGCGAAACTCGCGGCCAGTCGTTTCACGTCCCATTCGAAGGGCCCGATGTGGGTCTCGTCGAAGTCGTTGAGGTCGAACACCATTCGACGCTCCGGGCTGAAGAACAGGCCGAGGTTGCTGAGGTGGGCGTCCCCGCACAGCTGGGTGATGATGCCGGTGTCGGGGGTCCGGGACAGATCATCGGCCATGACCGCGGCGGCGCCGCGATAGAAGGTGAACGGTGTTGCCGCCATCCGCGCATGCCGGACGGGGATGAGTTCGGGCACGCGGTTGCGCGCCTGCGCGGCGAGTAACACCAACGGGTCGGCACGTTCGCCGCGTGTCGGACAGGCGGCCAGATCGGCGGGCGTGGTGGGCACCGGGACTCCTCCCTGTGGAGCGTGGCCCGGGCACCCGTCGGAGCCCGGGGGTGGGCCTCCCGGCGCTACTGGTACGAGACGAACCAGGGTGTCGGCGCGACCGCCATGGTCGTCGCCGGCGAGAACGTCGGCTTGTCCTCCGTGTAGAAATTCTTCCAGCCCATCCGCACTCCCGCGGGCAGATCGTCGAGCAATCTGCGCCAGGTCTCCATCTTGACCGGCGGTGTCCCGTGCCCGTCGGCGTGCAGGACCACCTGCAGTTCGGGTCGATCGGTTCTGATGTTCTTCCGCTGGGCGAGCATGCCGGCGTCGAACTGGTGGAGAACGAACAACTTCTGCGGCAGTCCCCGATCACGCACGAGCCCCGCGAGCCATTCCGACGTGCGGTTCACCTCGTCGGCCTCGACGGACCCGATCTGCATGAGGTGCACCTGGTCCGGCTTGAGACGCCACTCCGGGTCGAGCGCCAGCCCGACGTGTGGGAGCGCGAGAAGGTCCGCATACCGCCGGGCCTGCTCGAGGAAGTCCATGCGTCCGGGCTGGAGGTCGAGGGTCACGTAGACCCCGGCGCGTCCGGCCGCCTCGACCCACGGCCGCAACACGGCCGGGTCGAGCATGTTCGTGTACCGGGAACCCTCGCCCGGTTCCGACGACGCGACGGTCGCGATGATCTCGAAAGCCGGGATCACCGGCTCGGCGCTGACCCGCTGATAGTCGGCCGCCAAGCGTCGGACGCGGTCGATAGACGCCTCGATGCCCTGCCGGCCGAGCGGACCCAGCGCCGGCGCGTCGGGCGAACCGTAGAGCGCGACCATCCGGCGGCCCGGGAACACGATCTGTCCGCCACCGGGGAGCTCGGGCGTCCGACGCGCCTGATCGACACGTGTCGCGAACACCGCGTCGTCGCCGAAGCCGGAACCGACCGCGCGGATCGCGGTCGTCGGTGACGCGCCACTCACGGCCGCGACCGCGTCGCCATCGGCCCTGGGGTCCGGGACGGGTACCTCGACGACGCGCCCCGCGGAACGGGCGGTCAGCGTCGCGTCCATCGGGGTACCGCGGGCGACCATCACGATCGGCTCGTCCGTGCTCGGGCGCGGGTTGCCGCGCAGATCCTCGAGGCTGATCGTGGACCGGCGGTCGTCGAACCCGTCGATTTCGCCGACGCGCACCACCCGCTGCACTCCGAGGCGCCGCAACTCCTCGTCGACGCTGTGCGCGGTGTCCGGGCGCACGGTGAGCACGGGGACGTGGTTCTCGCCGGCGGCCGCCGCGACACGCTGCCGGGTCCCCGGTTCGTCGAGCGCACCCGGCCCGAGGAGGATCGCCTCGTCGGATCGGGAGTAGAACTCGCGGCTGACCAGGATCGAATCCGGTTCCGCGCCGGCCAGAACGGCGGCACCCGGCCGTGGGTCGGCGAGTGCCACGACCCCGTCGGTGTCCGCCTGCCCCGCCGATGCGCTGATGAAGAGCCCGACCATCACGCAGACGATCGACGCCCCGATCATCCGGATCGTCACCAGTGCATTCCTCCCGTCTCGGCTCCGCACGACCAGGGGTCGCCACGGGTCTCGGCCGGCGTTGGCGCAGACGGTCGCCCAACGTATCAGCGGTCGCCCGTCCCCACGACCCCGGTCGCGCATCGACACCCGGCCTGCGCCGTCGTGACCCGCACCGACAGACGCCCTTGTGACCTGGTTCACGATCGGTGTCGCACCGCGTTGTAGCGTGTGTGCCGTGGACTATTGGGGTGTGATGGTCGGGTTGGGACTTCTCGCGTCGGCGTTCGGTGCGGCTGCATTTGTGCGCTACCGCGAGCGGGAGTCCGCAACCCTGCAACGACAGACAGCACTGGCGCGCGAACTGCGCGATCTGGCAGGCGATGACGAGGTCCGGCTCGCAGCGGTGGACGAGTTCTCGCTCACCATCTATCAGCGTCTCTTCTACGCATCGGTGGTGGCGCCGTGGATTCGCTCCGCGGCCTGGGCCCTGCTGGGTGCGGTCCTGGCCGCTGCCGGGGCAATCGCGGTCGGGCCGCTCGACGGCGTGTACGCCACCGTCGTGCACATCGTCACGATTGCGGCCTCGGCGATCTTCCTCCTGGCCGCGCTCGTCTTCGCCGGCATCGCGCTGTACCACTCGGCGTCGACCCCGCGTGTTTCCTTCCGCGATTCCTACGCCGACGACGATCCGGGCACGATCACGACCGACGCCGATGTGGCCGACAAGAAGGTCGGCGAGCCCGCCGTCGACTGACGCCGGCGTCGAACACGTAGACAGACCTTCGAATACAACGAACCCCGCCGGTTGTGACCGACGGGGTTCGTTGCTGTGAGAGGCCCCGATTGAGGGCTCATCCGGTTGGTCAGGCGGACTGCGCCTGCCACATCCAATGCAGCTGTTCCAGCTTCGAGGCGAATGAGATGAGCAGGTCCTGCGTCACCGGGTCGGCTTCCTCGGTGACCGAGATTCGCTCGCGGAGACCGTCGATGACCGCCTTGAGGTTCTCCACGATGGCGTCGACGACCTCGGTGTCCTTGGTCCAGCCTTCGCCGAAGCCCTTGGTGTTCGCGGTCTTGGCCACGGTCTCGGCACGGCCGTCCGGGCTGACGCCGATGGCGGTCGCGCGCTCGGCGGCGGCGTCGGTGAACTCACGCGCCACGGTGACGAGCTCGTCGAGGTCGAGATGCACGGAGCGGAACTGCTTGCCCACGACGTTCCAGTGGGCCTGCTTGGCGATCAGGGTCAGGTCGAGCATGTCGACGAGGGTGTCCTGCAGGGCCTTGCCGGCCACGGACTGCTGCTCGTCGGTGAGAGTGCTGGTGATGGGGGTGGTCATGATCAAGAATGTCCTTCCTTGTCATATCTGGGGGGGTACTACCGGAGCGCCGACTCGGGCTGAGATCAGCGCCCCGTCGGGTGAGAGAACGACTGGTCCGGGTGGCCGGTGTCAGACGGTGACGGTGACCTTCTGCTCGATGTTGCCGCGGGTGGCCTTGGAGTAGGGGCAGAACTCGTGCGCCTTGTTCGCCAGCTCCTGGGCCTTCGTCTCGTCGACGCCGGGGATGGAGACGTCGATCGCCACGGTCAATCCGAAGCCGCCGTCGGCGGGGTCCTTGCCGATGCCGACGGTCACGTTCACAGTCGAGTCGTCGGGCACCGGGCTACCGGCTGCCTTCGACGTGGCTCGGAGAGCCCCGAGGAAGCACGCCGCGTAGCCGGCCGAGAAGAGTTCCTCCGGGTTGGAGCCGTCGCCGCTGCCGCCCATCTCCTTTGGCGGTCGGAGGTCGAGGTCGATCTGGCCCGAGGCCGAGACCACCTCACCGTCGCGTCCGCCGCCGGATGCCTTGGACGAAATGGTGTAGACGGGTTCGATTGCCATCGGGGGTCCTCCTGGGTTCAGGTGGTGGATGTTCGGCTCTGTGGAACCAACGTTCTGTCCAACCGACCTGTACCCGGATTCATTCCGATCAAACCGCCTGGTGGCGGGGGTTACAAACGTGCCGCCGAGTGTCAGCGTCGATACGACACTCTCGCGTCAGCGGCCGCGCATCATGCGAGTCGGCTTCATCCGGGTCGATTCCGGCAGCCAGGTGTTGACGGACCGACGCGCGGTGAGAAGTGCCGCGATCACGAGCAACGCGAACTGCACCCAGCTGAGAACGACCATCGTCGACGAGATGTCGGGATAGCGGAAGAGGAGGTCGACGCCGACCGGGATGCAAAGGAGATGGACCACCACGGCGGCGAGGAAGAAGTTGCGACAGTGTCGGCTGTGGTGGGTCACCGCGGCCACCAGCAGCAGGTACTCGATCACCAGGACGACGACGATCATGACCAGCATGAACGGCGGGAAGAACCCGGCCAGCGTCTCGACCTGGTCCTCCGGTGCGGAGTTGGCCGGGTCGGTTACGACTCCCTCGAGGAGGCGCTGCCGCAGGTCGTCGGTGATGGTGCCGAGGTTGAAGAAGCCGTAGACCGCCAGGATCAGCCCGATGACCGCCGCACCCCACCAGACGACGCGGGCGTGGAGTGCCAGGGCCGCCGGCGGGCTGCCCGGGTCGGCCGGTCGCGGCGGGTAGAGCGCCGCCTGGTCGCGGTCACGCGACGAGCGTTCCAGCGCGGCGAGGTCCTCGGCGTCGAGCTCGGCCTGGGTCGGGATGCGTTCGGGGTCTCGATCGTGGGGGTCCCCCGGCCCGTGCGGATCGTTCATTCCTCGATCCTGCCATCCGGACCTCGGGAACGGACAGGGCCCGCCGGAGCTCTGCCGACGGACCCTGTCCTTGTTCTGTTCGACTACTTCCGGAACTCGCCGAGGACGAACTGCATGCCGGGCAGGAACGTGCCGAGCATCGGGACCACGTGGTTGACGATCGACTTGGTCAGGATCGGCGGCGTCGGGTCCGTGACGAACCGGACGTCGGCCCCCTGCGCCCGCCAGTCCGCGGCGAGCTGGGCTACCTGACCGTGCGGGATCACGTCGTCGTTGAGGCCACCTTCGAGGAAGACCGGGGCGTTCGGCTTCAGGCGACCGATGCGCTGTTCGCCGACGACCTTCTGCACCTCCGGCGACCGTGCGATCACCGCGGAGAGCGTCTCGCCGGTGCGGGTCCAGTTCTTGGTCTGCTGGAAGCCGAAAGCGGGGATGATGTCACCGATGCAGCTCGTCGAGATCTGCACCAGCGCAGCCTTTCCGGAGGCGTTGGTCTCCCGCTTCACGACGTCGGCGACCACCGGGTACCGCTGGGTGAGGCCGTTGACGGCGAAGCCGATGGCGCCGGCGATGGTGCTCCCGTCGATGGCCGGGATGACCTTCTCGAGGTCGGCGGGCGGCGCTCCGGCATAACTGGCCCGGACGTTCAGTTCCGGTGCGTAGGTCGCGGCGAGTTCGGCCGCGGAGGCCGCGGCGCCACCGCCCTGCGAGTAGCCGATGAAGCCGACCGGCGCGTCGGACGGGGCGCCGGATGCGCGCAACGCGGCCCGCGCGCCGTCGAGCATGGCGTGGCCGGTCTCCGAACGGTTGACGTAGGTGTGGATGCCCGGGGTGCCCATGCCGATGTAGTCGGTGACGAAGACCCGGACACCGTTGAGCAGCATGTAGTACATCTCCGGCGCGGTGTAGTTGACACCGATGCTGGGCCTGGTGATGTCGATCGACATCGGCAGGCTCATCAGCTTCGACGCCGCGCACTGGTCACCCTGGCCGATGGTGCCCGGACCGACGACGACGGTCGGGCGCGGACCCTTCCCGTTCCACGGCGCGGTCGGCTCGACGACGGTCCCGGTGACCGCGGCAGGCTTTCCGTCCTGGTAGGTCGAGGTGTACATGACCTTGCGGGCCGTACCCGGCCACTGATTCGGCGCACCCGGGATCTGCAGGAGCAGCGGGATCTGTTGGCTCCGGATCACCGAGCCGGGATCGGTCGCGAAGGATGGCGGCGGGGTGTAGAAATCGAACGCACTCGCGTCCGGCGCCGGACTGATCACGGCAGCCACACAGGCCGCTGCCACAGCACCCGCAATCGTGGTCTTTCGCAGGCGTGACCTGCGGCGCGACCCCACGCTCGTTCCCGACTTCAGCTTCATGGGCGAGTAACCTACCCCACAGTAAGTTGAGTCAGGTGACTGGGTGCTCATCCGCGTTGTGACCACCCGCGCCGCCACCGAAAACCGCCCCCGGGATCCGCCCTCCACAGCGGGCTCGACGACACTATGTCGCCGGCGCGGCTACTCGGGGGTCGATCCCAGGGGCGGTTCCGAGGGGCGCTTTTCAGCGGGCGCGTCAGCCCGGTCAGATCACCAGGCCGAGTGCCAGCACGACGACCAGACCGCTCACCGACAGCAGGGTCTCCATCATCGACCAGGTCTTGAAGGTCTGGCCGACGGTCATGCCGAAGTACTCCTTGACCAGCCAGAAGCCGGCGTCGTTCACGTGCGACAGGAAGACCGAGCCGGCACCGATCGCGAGGACGACCAGAGAGACCTCACCCGAGCTCAGTCCGTCGACGAGTCCGAGCATCAACGACGACGCGGTGATGGTCGCGACGGTTGCCGAGCCGGTGGCCAGGCGGATCAGCGCGGCGAGGACCCAGGCGAGGACGAGGACCGGGACGTTCGCGCCGGTGGCCCAGTCGGCCAGGAGCGTGCCGATGCCCGTGTCGACGAGAACCTGCTTGAATCCGCCACCAGCGGAGACGATCAGGAGGATGCCGGCGATGGCGGGCAGCGCCGCACCGGTGCACTTCGAGATGGTCTCGCGATCCATCCCCGAGCCGCGGCCCAGGGTGAACATGGCGACGACGACCGCGATGAGCAGGGCGATCAGGGGTGTACCGAGGATGTCGAGGATGCGTCGCAGGAGCTGATCCTCGTCGTCGATGAAGATCTCGGCGAGTGCCTTGCCCAGCATCAGGACGACCGGCAGCAGGACGCTGAACATGGTGATGCCGAAGGACGGCCGCTTGGTGGTCGGGCCGTCGTCGGGATCGACGTCGAAAGTTGTCGGCGCATCGACCGTCACCCACTTGCCGGCGAGCGTGCCGAACAGCGGACCCGAGACGATGATCGTCGGGATGGCCACGGCCACGCCGAGTGCGAGGGTCAGGCCGAGATCGGCACCGAGGGCGTCGATGGCCACGAGCGGGCCGGGGTGCGGGGGCACGAAGCCGTGCATGGCCGAGAGACCGGCGAGCGCAGGAATGCCGATCGGGATCAGGCCCAGGCCCGAGCGTCGGGCAACCAGATAGATCACCGGCATCAGAAGGACGAGGCCGATCTCGAAGAACATCGGCAGTCCGATGATCGCGCCGACGAGCGCCATCGCCCACGGCAGCATGCGCGGGGAGGCATGCCCGACGATCGTGTCCACGATCTCGTCGGCGCCTCCGGAGTCGGCGAGCAGCTTCGCGAACATCGCCCCGAGCGCGATCAGGATGCCCACACCGGCTGCGGTGGACCCGAATCCGGTGGTAAAGGACTCCAGGACCGTCGGGATCGACTCACCCGCGACGATGCCGACCGTGGCACCGCCGCCGACCAGCGCGAGGAACGGATGGACCTTGGCGACGGTGATCGCCACGACGATGACCGCGATACCGGCCAGAGCCGCGACGACGAGCTGCCAACCCGGCGCGACCGGCTCGGGCAGATCCGCACTCGCGGCGAGGATCGTGGTGGTCGACAACATGTTCAGTTCTCCTCGCCGTTGGGGAGCGACGCGACCAGCTCGTCGACGATGGCGTCCACGCTCTGGTCCACGTCGACGGTCAGGCCGCGCTCATCGGATGTCAGGGGTTCGAGGGTCTCGAATTGGGATCGCAGCAACGCTGTCGGCATGAAGTGCCCCGGCCGCGATGCCTGGCGCCGGGCGATGACCTCGACCGAGCCGGCGAGGTGCGCGAACAGCACCGACGGCTCGTGCCCCCGGAGACGGTCGCGGTACTCGTGCTTGAGCGCGGAACAGCTCATCACCCCACCGTCACCGTGTTCGGCCAGCCAGACCCCGATGGATTCCAGCCACGGACGACGGTCGTCGTCGTCGAGCGGCTGACCGGCCGACATCTTGGCGATGTTCTCCGCCGAGTGGAAGTCGTCGGCGTCCGCGAACGGAACGCGTAGACGCTGCGCCAACGCGGCCCCCACGGTCGACTTCCCCGACCCGGACACACCCATAACGACCACCGGTGATCGCATGCCAACTCCTCCACATCGCTGTGCTGCTGATCACGGAGACTGCCTCAATAGTCATACTTATGCAAGTCCCTCGCGCGTTAAGTACGCACATTTGCGCCAGAGGCCGTTAATGAGAAGATGAAATCGTGAGTCGGAGCACAGGTGGGACCACAGAGCGCCACGATGAGACCCTGGCTGCCATCGGCCGGCGCATCGTCTCGGGGGCACAGCCGGCGGGCAGCGTCCTGACGCTCGACGCCATCTGCACCGAGCACGGGGTGTCTCGGACCGTGGCGCGCGAGGTGATCAAGGTCCTCGAATCGATGGGACTCGTCGAGTCACGACGCCGGGTCGGCATCACCATCCAGCCGCGGACCCGGTGGAGCGTGTTCGACCCCCGACTCATCCGGTGGCGTCTCGACGGCGCGGACCGTGCGGAGTTCCTCGCGACCCTGTCGGAGCTACGACGCGGCTTCGAGCCCGTGGCGGCCGCGCTCGCGGCCGAACGTGCGAACGAGCACCACTGCCGCATCCTCGCGGCCGCGGTGTCGGACATGTCGGTTCACGGCCGGACCGGCGACCTGCAGTCATATCTGCTGGCGGACAAGGTCTTCCACCGCACCTTGCTCGAGGCGAGCGGCAACGAGATGTTCCGGTCGCTGGCCGACGTCGTCGGCGAGGTCCTGGCCGGCCGAACCCATCACGGGATGATGCCGCCGACCCCGAACCCGGCAGCCATTGCCCTTCACGACGACGTCGCGAGAGCAATACGCCTCCGCGACCCGAAGGCCGCGGAGGCGTCGATGCGAGAGATCATCACCGAGGCGGCGGCTGCCGTCTCCCCCTCGCTGCCTGAGGTGTGAGCGGACCAGCCCCCCGCTGCCTGAGGTGCGAGCGGACCAGCCCCGCTGCCTGAGGTGCGAGCGGACCAGCCCCCGCTGCCTGAGGTGCGAGCGGAGCGACCCCCCTCCGCTGCCTGAGGTGCGAGCGGAGCGACCCCCCTCCGCTGCCTGAGGTGCGAGCGGAGCGACCCCCCTCCGCTGCCTGAGGTGCGAGCGGAGCGAGCCACGAAGGCTTAGACCAGCAGCTCCGCGATCTGAATCGTGTTGAGCGCAGCGCCCTTTCGGAGGTTGTCACCCGAGACGAACAGCGCAAGACCGCGACCGTCCGGGACACCCGGGTCCTGACGGATGCGACCCACGAGTGAGTTGTCCTTGCCGGCGGCGGCGAGCGGCGTCGGCACATCGACGAGCTCGACTCCGGCTGCGGCACCGAGGATCTCCTGGGCACGAGCCACCGACAGCGGCTCGGCGAACTCCGCGTTGATCGACAGCGAGTGGCCGGTGAACACGGGCACGCGCACGCAGGTTCCGCTGACGAGCAGCTCGGGGAGACCGAGGATCTTGCGTGACTCGTTGCGCAGCTTCTGATCTTCGTCGGTCTCGCCGGTGCCGTCGTCGACGAGCGAACCGGCAAGGGCCACAACGTTGAACGCGATGGGCGCGACGTACTTGTTCGGGGCCGGGAAGTCGACGGCCGAGCCGTCGTGGACGAGCTTCTCGGCGTCGTCGGCGACGGCGCGCACCTGCCCGGCGAGTTCCTCCACACCGGCCAGACCGCTGCCGGAGACCGCCTGGTAGCTCGAGATGATCAGGCGCTGCAGTCCGGCTGCGTCGTGCAGCGGCTTGAGCACCGGCATGGCGGCCATGGTGGTGCAGTTGGGGTTGGCGATGATGCCCTTGGGCGGGTTCTTCGCCAGCTCACCGTTGACCTCCGAGACCACCAGCGGCACATCGGGATCCTTGCGCCACGCCGACGAGTTGTCGATGACGGTTACACCGGCGGCGGCGAACCGCGGAGCCTGCTCACGGGACATCGTGGCGCCCGCGGAGAAGAGGGCGATGTCGAGACCGGCGGGATCGGCGGTGGCCGCATCCTCCACCATGATCTCCCCGTCACCCCAGGGAAGCTTCTTGCCCGCCGAACGCGGCGACGCGAAGAAACGCACCTCGTCGGCCGGGAAGTTGCGCTCTGCCAGGAGGGTTCGCATGACGGCGCCGACCTGACCGGTCGCGCCGACGACTCCGAGACGTACACCCATGGTTATCGACCCGTTCCTGCGTAGACGACGGCTTCCTCTTCGCCACCGAGATCGAAGGCGGCGTGCAGTGCGCGCACGGCGTCGTCGAGTTCGGTGTCGCGGCACAGCACCGAGATGCGGATCTCCGAGGTGGAGATCAGCTCGATGTTCACGCCGGCCTCGCTGAGGGCCTCACAGAAGGTGGCGGTGACGCCCGGGTGCGACTTCATGCCGGCACCGACGAGCGAGACCTTGCCGATGTGATCGTCGTACAGGAGTTCGGTGAAGCCGATCTCCTCCTGCAGCTTGGTGAGCTTCTCGACGCCCAGCGGGCCGAGCTCGCGCGGCAGGGTGAAGGTGATGTCGGTCTTGCCGGTGTCGACCTTCGAGATGTTCTGCAGCACCATGTCGATGTTGATCTCGGCGTCGGCGACGGCGCGGAACACCTTGGCGGCGTATCCCGGCTTGTCGTCGAGACCCACGACGGTGATCTTGGCTTCGCTGCGATCGTGTGCGACGCCGGTGAGAATGGCTTCTTCCACGGGAATGTCCTCCATCGATCCGGTCACCACGGTGCCGGGTTTGGTCGAGTACGACGAGCGCACGTGAACGGGAACGTTGTACCGGCGGGCGTATTCCACGCACCGCAGCATCAGGACCTTTGCGCCACAGGCCGCGAGTTCGAGCATCTCCTCGAAGGAAACGGTGTCGAGCTTCTTGGCGTCGGAGACGATGCGCGGATCGGCGGAGTACACGCCGTCGACGTCGGTGTAGATCTCGCAGACGTCGGCCTCGAGAGCCGCCGCCAGCGCGACGGCGGTGGTGTCGGAGCCACCGCGTCCGAGGGTGGTGATGTCTTTGGTGTCCTGCGAGACACCCTGGAATCCGGCGACCAGCACGATCTTGCCGTCGTCGAGTGCGCTGCGGACGCGGCCCGGCGTGACGTCGATGATCTTGGCCTTGCCATGAGAGCTCGTCGTGATGACGCCGGCCTGGGATCCGGTGAACGACTGAGCATGTGCACCAAGCGAACTGATGGCCATCGCCACCAGTGCGTTGGAGATGCGCTCGCCCGAGGTCAGGAGCATGTCCATCTCGCGCGCCGGAGGCGCCGGGTTGACCTGCTGGGCAAGGTCGAGCAGTTCGTCGGTTGTGTCGCCCATCGCCGAGACGACGACGACAACGTCGTTGCCCTGCTTCTTCGTCTCGACGATGCGCTCGGCAACGCGACGGATGCGTTCGGCCGTTGCGACCGAGGATCCGCCGTACTTCTGCACCACGAGGGCCACGTCGAGTTACCTCCCGCCGGCTCGTGCGCCGGTTCGATAGACGTCAGCTTGCTTCGGACAACCTTACCGGGCAGGAGGGTGCAGACCTGACCTGGTCACCGGCATTCTGTGATCCGACGCACACGGCACGTCGCCTGTAGTCGCCGGCGACGACCTAGGATTCCACGGGTGGCCACCCCAACCGACGTCGACGATCCGGGCCGTCCCGATCCTGATCCGGGTACCGGCGGGGTCGACGACGGTAGGCCGATCTCCCCGGGCGGTTCGACACCGGCTCGACGCTCCGCCGACCCGCGGCCCCCGTTCGCCGACTGGGTCCGCCGGCACCGCTGGTGCATCGACGCCCTGGTCGTCTACCTGGTCATCCGCGCGATCGGCATCCTCACGCTCGCACGGTTCGCGGACCTGCGCGACACGACGCTCGGCAAGGCCCTCACCGTGTGGGACGGGCAGTGGATGCTGGCGATCGCCACCCACGGATACGACGGAGTGCCCACGAGCCTGACCGACGCGCGCGGAATCCACACCTCCGACACCGCATTCGCCTTCTTCCCTGGCTACCCCTACCTGGTCGGCTTACTGGCGAAACTGCCCGGCGTGACGCCGTTCGGGGCGGCGCTCACCCTCAACCTCGTTCTCGGATGTATCGCCGCGGTCGGCGCGGCGCGCCTCGGCATGGCCTGCGCGCGGCTGATGTCCTCGCACTCCCCCATCGGCCCCGCCCCCGAACGCGCCACCGGGCTGTTCCTGGTGGTGCTGTTCGCGGCGACCCCGATGTCGATCGTGCTCAACATGGCCTACACCGAGGCGATGTTCTGCGCCCTCGCGACGTGGGCACTCATCGGAATACTGGAGAAACGCTGGCTGCTGGCCGGGGTGATGGCCGGCCTCTGCGGCTTCTGCCGGCCGACCGCCGCCGTCATCATCGGCGTGGTGGTCCTCGCCTCGATCGTGTTCCTGTGGACCGGCCGCCACTCCTCGGCGGTCACCGGCACGGACCGTGCACGTGCCGCCGCGGCGATCGTGCTCAGTCCCTTGGGCTACCTCACCTATCTGGGCGTCGTGTGGGCCCACACCGGTTCGCCGACGGGATGGTTCCGCATCCAGACCGAGGGCTGGGATACCGAGTTCGACTGGGGCGTCGCCGCATTCAACTTCGTCAACCAACAGTTGGTGAACTCCTCAGAGGTCGCCCCGACCGCGACGTCGTGGATCGTCCTGAGCACCCTCGTGATGCTCGCTGTGGCGGTGTGGGCGCGGCTGCCGTGGCCGGTGTTGTTGTTCGGTTCACTGCTCGTCGCCCAGATCGTGCTGTCGAGCGGCCTGATGATGAGCAGACCGCGACTCCTGTTGCCCGCCTTCGTTCTTCTCATCCCGCTCGCGATGGCCCTCGCCCGGGCACGACCGGCGGTAGCCGGCCTCGTCATCGTGCCGATCGTCGTCGGCAGTTCGTGGTTCGGTGCGCACATGCTGACAGTGTTCCCGCACGCCATGTGACCACCACCGCTGTGACCCGACGCGCCGCCGACCCGACGCCTCAGCGCGCCGCGGCCCCGAAACCCGCGCAGAGATAACCGATTCCGGCATCGAGCCGGGCCCGCGGATCCAGCAGGTGCGCGGCGTCGGGGCGCCCGGCGAGACGGGCGAGGTGTTCGGGTACCGCGACATCCGAGCGGCCGGCGATCACGTCGGACAGCCGGACCGACGACACCTCGGACTCGCCCCGGACCTGATCGTCGATCAGCTGGTCGCCGACCGCCATCAGTGCGACGCCGTGAACGAAACTCCAGACGGTCAGCGCCATGTCGGTGGCGCGTTCGATGCCGACCCCGAGTTCGAGGAAACCCGCGGACAGCCAGTCGAGGCATTCCAGCGACGCCTCGCCGTAACTGAGGCGGGGTGACGAATAGGCCAGCACCACCCACGGGTGCCGCTGGTACAGCTCCCAGTCGACGTCGACGGCGATCCGGACCCGCTCCTGCCATGACGGCGCGTCGTCGTAGGGATAGGGATAGCGCTGCGTGACCTCTTCGGACATCGCCAGCAGCAACGCCTCCTTGTCGGCGACGTGACGGTACAACGACATCGCCCCGACCCCGAGCTCGTCGGCCACCCGCCGCATCGAGAGGCCGGTGAGTCCCCGGGCGTCGGCGATCCGGATCGCGGCGTCGACGATGACCGCCGGCGACAACTTGGTCGTGCCAGATGTCACCTGCTCGTCCTTCCTGCTCACGACCGGGAATAAAAGGATTGCGTACAGCGTACTCACCTGGCGTACGCTTTCCCGCGTACACCGTACGCAACCCACCGTAGAAACCATCGAGGAGCACATCGTGTCCACCCGTCTCGGCGCGTCTGATCGGCAGCTTCCGAGAACTGCCGACCGACGAACCTGGCTGGGACTCGCGGTGCTCACGCTGCCCGTGTTCCTGGTGTCGATGGACGTCTCCGTCCTCTACCTCGCGATCCCCTCCATCACCGACGCCCTCGCACCGTCGGCGGCCCAGCAGCTGTGGATCCTCGACATCTACGGCTTCTTGATCGCCGGCCTGCTGATCACGATGGGCAACCTCGGCGATCGCATCGGACGACGCCGCATCCTGCTCGCCGGGGCCGCGGTGTTCGGCGGGGCGTCGATCCTCGCCGCCTTCGCACCGTCCGCCGGGATCCTGATCGCCGCCCGCGCTTTGATGGGTGTCGGCGGGGCGACGCTGATGCCGTCGAGCCTGTCGCTGATCGCCAACATGTTCTCCGATGACCGAGAGCGCGGTCGGGCGATCGGCGTGTGGACGGCTGCCTTCGCCGGCGGCGCCGCGGTCGGCCCGGTCATCGGTGGCATCCTGCTGCACCACTTCTGGTGGGGCTCGGCTTTTCTCATCAACGTGCCGGTGCTGGCTGCGCTCCTCATCCTCGGTCCCCGGCTCATCCCCGAGTACAAGGCGCCCTCGACCGCACGGTTCGACGTGCTCGGCGTCGTGCTGTCGATGGCCGGCATCCTGCCCGTCGTCTATGCGATCAAGACCCTCGCAAGCGACGGCGCAGACGCAGGCGTCGTCGTCATCGGACTCGCCGGCCTGGCGCTTCTCGCCGGCTTCGTGGTGCAGCAACGTCAGTCCGCGGCACCACTCCTCGACCTCAAGCTGTTCCGGAATGCCCACTACGTCGGCGCGATCTCCGTGGCCCTCGTCGGCATGATGGCGCTGGGCGGGATGTCGTACCTGACCGGCGTCTACCTGCAGTCGGTGATGGGGCATGACGTCCTCGCCGCGGCGGTGGCCGGCCTCCCGATGGCCATCGCGGTGGCGGTGTTCTCGATCGGCGCCTCCCGGATCGCGGCGATGGTCGGCATCCGCGCGGCGTTCCTCGGCTCGATCGTGCTGGCGGCAGCGGGCAACTTCGGTCTGCTCGCACTGACCACGTCGTCGCCGATCTGGGTCTACCTCGTCTTCACGTTCATCGCCGGTATCGGTTACGGCATCCAGTTCAGCCTGGTGTCGGTTGTCGTGGTGGGCGCGGTCCCGCCGGAGCGGTCGGGCTCGGCGTCGGGCATCTCGGAGACGAGCTTCGAGCTCGGCAACGCGCTCGGGCTCGCCCTGTTCGGTTCGCTTGCCACGCTGGTGTTCCGCGGACATCGCGACGGCTGGTCCTTCGGCGACACGCTTGGTGAGACGCTGCATCGCGCCCTCGAGATGGGCACGCAGGGAGACGGCCTCGCGGCCGCGGCCCGCCAGTCCTACGTCGATGGCATGCACGCGGCGTCGCTGGCGATCGGGATCTCGATGACCCTTCTCGGCATCTGGGTGTTCTTCGCGATGCGCAAGCCGCTGAAACCCTGGACCGCAGATGCCCAGACCGCGGGGGCCCGGGCCGGCAACGACGAACCCGAGGCACCCGCGCCGCTACCCTCGACCGAGTGCATGAACTGATCGAAGGACGGTGGAGCGCGCGGGGTTACGATCCCGCCGCCACCATCTCCGCCGCGGACCTCACGACCATCGTCGACGCCGGACGGTGGGCACCCACCTGGGGACGCATGCAGCCCGTCCGGTTCCTCGTCGGCCGACGCGGTGACGCGACCTTCGAGGCCCTCACCGGCGTCCTGACCAGGGGAAACGCGGGCTGGGCGCCAAGGGCGGCCGCGCTGGTCCTGGTGTGCACCACCGATCGGGCCGACGATCCGAAGGAACACACCTACGCGGCGGTCGACGTGGGTCTCGCTGTCTCGCAGATGATCCTGCAGGCCGAGGCGCTCGGCTTCAACGGACATCCGATGGCCGGCTTCGACGCCGCCGCCGCTACCGCGGCCTTCGACATCCCCGCCGACAAGCGACCTCTCGTCCTGCTGGGGATCGGCGCGCTCGCCGAGGACACCGCGTCGTTGCCCGAGGACATCCGCGAGCGTGACGAACGCCCGCGGACCCGCCTTCCGCTCGACGAGGTCGCGTTCGCCGAAGAGTGGGGACGACCCGCGTTCACCACACCCGAGACGTGAGACGTCCCCGCCGCGATCGGTGATCGCGACGGGGACGTCGTGGTGCTGCGGCCGTGTATCCGATTCGGCCACGAGGACGTCAGCCGACGAGCTCGGGCTCCTGTTCGATCCGCTCGATCTCGGCACGCATGGTCTTGTCCTTGGTCTCCACGATCAGGATCGTGCAGACCACGCTGATCGCGGACAGGCCCGCCAGCAGGACACCCACCCAGATCGCACCGGGTCCGGCGATCAGCGGGGCGGCGATCAGCGGCGGGATGGCGCCGCCGAAGATCCCGGCGAGGTTGTAGCCCATGCCGGCACCGGTGTAGCGGTAGCGCGCCTCGAACAGTTCCGGGAGCAGTGCACCCGCCGGGCCATAGGCGATGCCGAAGATCAGCAGGGTGCCGATCAGTCCGACGACGAAGGCGAAGCCGCCGCCGATCTCGAGGATCGGGAACAGGATCAGCGCCCACGGGATGGCGATGATGCACGAGGTCAGGATGACCCGGCGTCGACCGACCCGGTCGGACCACATCGCCGACGCGGCGGTCGACAGACCGAAGACGATCGCGGCGACCATGCCCGCGCTGAGGACGAAGGTGCGGGAAAGGTCGAGGCTCTTGGTGCCGTAGTTCGTCAGGAACGCTGTGCCCATGTAGAAGAGCGAGAACAGGCTCGCCAGCGCACCGCCGGCGATGAGGATCTCCTTCCACTGGTAGCGGAAGGCGTCCATGAAGGGCAGTGCGGGACCATCTGACTTCTCGGCCTCGAGCGCCTTGCGACGCTGGGCTTCCTGGAAGACCGGGGTCTCCGCGACGGCGAGCCGCACCCAGAGGCCGACGGCGACAAGCGCGAACGACAGGATGAAGGGGATGCGCCAGCCGTAGTCGAGGAAGGCCGAGCTGGTCTCGCCGAGGGTCAGCGAGGCGATGAGGAAGGTCAGACTCGACAGGAAGAATGCGAACGCCGGTCCGAGCTGCGGGAACATGGCGTACAGCCCCCGTTTGCCGGGGGGTGCGTATTCGGCCGTGAGCAGCGTCGCGCCGGCCCACTCACCGCCCACGGCGAAGCCCTGCAGGAATCGCAGTACGACAAGGGCTATGGGCGCCGCGATCCCGATCCCCGATTCGGCGATGCCGAAGACTCCGGTCTCGTATCCGGGGAGGAGACCGATCGCCACGGTCGCGATGCCCATGATCAGCAAGGTCCACACCAGGGTGCGCTTGCGGCCGATCCGGTCACCGAAGTGACCGAAGAGCATCGCGCCGACCGGCCGTGCGAAGAACGCCACGGCGAAGGTCGCGAAGGATGCGATCGTGCCGGTCACATCGTCGGCTGCCGGGAAGAACACCGTCGGGAAGACCAGCGCGGCCGCGGTCCCGTAGATGAAGAAGTCGTAGAACTCGATGGTCGTACCGATCGAGCTGGCGGCCGCGACGCGTCGGAGGCTGGTGGGCTTCGCGTCGGCAGGCGTCTGGGGATCGGGCGGTAAGTCAGCGCGAGGCGGATCGGCGGGGATCGTGGTCACTGGCGTCGTCCTTCTGTGCAGGCGGCCGCGTCGTGGTTGAGCGGCTCTGTCGAAGACCGGGCACGGAGCCCGTACACCCCAACCGGTCCGGAATGAATTGGATCACTCGCGGTACCAGGTGAGACGCATGTCATAGCTTTGCCGTGTCCGCCTGTGCCCGGCACCCCCCGAAGAGGGGGTGCGGTGGGGCTCAGTCCACGACGGCCGTCGCCTCGATCTCGACCAACACCTCCGGCTCGTACAGCGCCTGCACCCCGATCAGCGTGGCCGGCGGCATCGGTGTGGGTAGTCCGACCTCGTCGGCCACGGCTTCGATCCCGGCCATGAAGTCCCCGATCTTCGTCGGTTCCCAGTCGGTCACGTAGACCGTCAGACGCACGACGTCGCCGAAATCCGCGCCCGCGCCGCGCAATCCACGGGCGACGTTCCGTAGCGCCTGGGCGACCTGCCCGGCGAGGTCGGTCGGGACCGGCGAGCCGTCACCGGTGTGTGCGACCTGCCCGGCGAGGTACACGTGCCGGGTGCCGGTTCCCACGGCGACGTGGTGATATGGGGCGTCGGGCAGCATGCCTTCGGGGCTGGAGAGCGTGACAGACATAGTTCCTCCTGGTCTGGATAGGTATCGTTTGTATACTTGGTGCCGTTCGGTTACTTCAACGAAACCAGGTCTCATGCCCGATACCCATGCAGCCACATCGCCCTCACCGCGGACCGACCACGAACTGAGGATCGGCGCAGCGTCCCGGGAGTTGCTGGGGCAGGTCCTCGACAAGTGGTCCCTGAGCGTGCTCAACGAACTGTGCGAGGCGCCGTCGCGGTTCAACGAACTGCGCCGCGCGATCCCGGCGGTGTCACAGAAATCGCTCACCAGCACCTTGCGCCGTCTCGAACGCAACGGCATCATCGAACGCCGCATGCTCAGCACCCGACCGGTCTCGGTCGAATACCGAATCACGCCGTTGGGCAAGACCGTTCGCGAACCGATCGACGGACTTCTGGCGTGGGCGGCGACGCATCTGCCGGCGATCGACGCCGCCCGACAACGGTTCGACGACGAGGTCCTCGGTCCCGGTGAGGACCACTGATCGGGCCCCGCCTACCGTCTGGCGACTCCGCAGGAATACGCTGTCACCTGCACCTTTGGTCTCGATAGCACCGAGGAGTACAGTCGAGCGCATGCAGCGTGCACTCCTTCTCGGTTGCCGCGGCGGGGTCTGACACGACCGGCCCTCCGTCGCGGGGCCCAATCACGCGCCGGTCACTTTCCTTCCAGACACGGAGAATGACCACTCATGGCACCAGCAGACACCTTCACTTCCGGCGCCAGCCGAATCGTCGAGCCGAACGGCCCGATTCCCGCCGGCCAGCCCGTTTGGAATCCGCAGCGCAACTCCGCGATGCCGGTTCACCGCTACCGTCAGTTCGCCGACGAGGTCGAGAAGATCTCGCTGCCCGACCGCACCTGGCCCGACAAGGTCATCACCAAGGCCCCGCTGTGGTGCGCCGTCGACCTGCGTGACGGCAACCAGGCACTGATCGACCCGATGAGCCCGGCGCGCAAGCGTCGTATGTTCGACCTGCTGGTCCGCATGGGCTACAAGGAGATCGAGGTCGGCTTCCCCTCGGCGAGCCAGACCGACTACGACTTCGTCCGCGAGATCATCGAGGACAACGCGATCCCCGACGACGTCACCATCCAGGTGCTGACGCAGTGCCGCGAGGAACTGATCGAGCGCACCTTCGAGGCCTGCCGCGGTGCCGCGAACGTCATCGTGCACTTCTACAACTCCACCTCGGTGCTGCAGCGCCGCGTGGTCTTCCGTGCCGACAAACCGGCCATCATCAAGATCGCCACCGACGCCGCCCACAAGGTGCTCGAGGTGGAGAAGAACTACTCCGACACCAACTGGCGCTACGAGTACTCGCCGGAGTCCTACACGGGCACCGAGTTGAGCTTCGCCAAGGAGGTCGTCGACGCGGTCACCGAGATCATCGCTCCCACTCCGGAGAAGCCGATGATCGTCAACCTGCCCGCGACCGTCGAGATGGCCACGCCGAACGTCTACGCCGACTCGATCGAGTGGATGCACCGCAACCTGGCCCGTCGCGATTCGATCATCCTGAGCCTGCACCCCCACAACGACCGCGGAACCGGCGTTGCCGCAGCCGAACTGGGCTACCAGGCCGGCGCCGACCGCATCGAGGGCTGCCTGTTCGGCAACGGTGAGCGCACCGGCAACGTCTGCCTGGTGACCCTGGGCATGAACATGTTCAGCCGCGGCGTCGACCCGCAGATCAGCTTTTCCGACATCGACGAGATCCGTCGCACCGTCGAGTACTGCAACCAGCTGAACGTCCCCGAACGCCACCCGTACGGCGGCGACCTGGTCTTCACCGCCTTCTCCGGCAGCCACCAGGACGCCATCAACAAGGGCCTGGACCAGATGAAGTTCGACGCCGACGCCGCCGACTCCGACGTCGACGACATCGTCTGGGCCGTCCCGTATCTGCCGATCGATCCGAAGGACGTCGGCCGCAGCTACGAGGCCGTCATCCGCGTGAACAGCCAGTCCGGCAAGGGCGGCGTCGCCTACATCATGAAGGCCGACCACGGCCTGGTACTGCCGCGCCGCCTGCAGATCGAGTTCAGCCGCGAGATCCAGAAGATCACCGACGGCGAGGGTGGCGAGGTCAATCCGAAGGAGATGTACGACGTCTTCGCGGAGAACTACCTGCAGCCGATCTGGCCGCTGGAGCGCATGCGCCAGAAGGTCGACGCAGCCGAGGTCGACGGCGGCGAGGACCACATCACCGCAGTGGTGAAGATCGAGGGCAACGAGCGCGAGATCACCGGCTCGGGCAACGGCCCGCTGGCCGCCTTCGTCGACGCCCTGAGCACCGTCGGCTACGAGGTCCGCGTCCTGGACTACAGCGAGCACGCCCTGACCGCCGGTGGCGACGCCAGCGCCGCGGCGTACGTCGAGACCGAGGTCAACGGCGAAACCGTGTGGGGTGTCGGCGTGGCGTCGTCGATCACCACCGCGAGCCTGCGTGCCGTGGTGTCCGCGGTCAACCGCGCCTACCGTGTCACCTCGACCCCGCCCGCCGAGGCCGAGGCCGCCCCGCGCACCTGGGCCCCGTAAAAGCCCTCGCGCAACGGACAATCGAATACATCTCCGGCTGATGGGCCGGGACCACGTCGACGGGCGATCCTCGTCCGGGGTCCCGGCCCATTGCGCATCTTCGTGCCAGTCCACTGCGAAACACGGCACAACGCCGCCATACCTCCCGCGGGGTTCTTGGATACCGTTGCCGCATGGGAGCCACGACAACCCGAGAGCTGTATCTGGAGACCGGCCTCGCCGTCCTCGCCGATTCCGGATACAGCGCATTGAAGCTGTCCGAGGTGTGCAACCGGCTCCGGGTGACGAGCGGCTCGTTTTATCACTTCTTCAAGAACTGGTCGGACTACACCAACCAGCTCATCGAACACTGGCTCGCATCACGCACCCAGGTGGAGGTCGCGGCCGCCCGGGCCGAACCCGACCCACTACGCCGGATGGTCGACCTCATCGAGTTCGCGGCGTCGCTCCCTCACGACGCAGAAGCCGCGATCCGCACCTGGGCGGCGATGGATCCGGACGTCGGCAAGGTGCAGGAGGCCGCCGATCGTTCCCGATACGACGTGGTCTTCGACATCGCCATGGAGCTCCTCGACGACCGGGTCGCCGCCCATCGCTACTCGAGCTGGGCCAACTTCGTCCTCACCGGATACGAACAGACCACACTCCCCGAGGACCGTGAGGCCCTCCGGTGGGCGGCCGAGCAGTTTATCACGTCCCTGGCAGATGCGGCCCGGAACCGGCGTGAGGGCCAGGTCGTGACGACGGACGTACGAACCCAGACGCCGGTGGACGTCCGCGACTGACCTGCCGTACCGGTACTCCTCGCCCTCGGGGTGGGAACAATCCGGACCGTGGTTTCATTTACCGATCATGAAGAAGATCGGTTTCCTGTCGTTCGGTCACTGGTCGGAGTCGCCCGGATCGCAGGTCCGCACGGCCGCCGACACATTGCTGCAGTCGATCGACCTCGCCGTGGCGGCCGAGGAACTGGGCGCCGACGGCGCGTACTTCCGGGTGCATCACTTCGCGCGCCAGCTGGCGTCGCCGTTCCCGCTACTGTCGGCGATCGGCGCCAAGACCAGCCGCATCGAGATCGGCACCGGTGTCATCGACATGCGCTATGAGAACCCGCTGTACATGGCCGAGGACGCCGGCGCAGCCGACCTCATCGCCGGCGGGCGTCTGCAGCTCGGTATCAGCCGTGGATCCCCCGAGCAGGTCATCGAGGGCTACAAATACTTCGGCTACGTTCCGTCGGAGGGTTCCACCGACGCCGACATGGCCCGCCAGCACACCGAGGTGTTCCTCCGCGTCATCGAGGGCGGCGGCTTCGCCCGCCCCAACCCGCGACCCATGTTCCCGAACCCGCCCGGACTGTTGCCCATCGAGCCGCAGTCGCCCGGTCTCCGCGACCGCATCTGGTGGGGTGCCGGCACCCGCGCGACCGCCGAATGGACTGCGCAGCAGGGCATGAACCTGATGTCGTCGACGCTGCTGACCGAGGACACCGGCGTCCCGTTCCACCAGTTGCAGGCCGAGCAGATCCAGCGCTTCCGCAAGGCCTGGGCCGACGCCGGCCACCCGCACGAACCGCGGGTCTCGGTGAGCCGCAGCATCTTCGCACTCGTCGACGACCGCGACCGGGCCTACTTCGGCCGCGGTGGCGACGAGTCCGATCAGGTCGGCGTCATCGACAACAGCGTGGCCCGGTTCGGCCGCAGTTACGCCGACGAGCCGGACAAGCTCATCGAGCAGCTGCGCGAGGACGAGGCGATCGCCGCGGCCGACACCCTGCTGCTGACCGTGCCCAACCAGCTCGGGGTCGAGTACAACGCACACGTCATCGAGTCGATCCTCACCCACGTGGCGCCCGCGCTCGGTTGGCGCTGAGTTCGACCATCGTCGATTTCGCCACGCGAACGACCACACTCCCATAACGTCACGAGCGATCCCGTCCCCATCCCGAGGAGTACCCACCCATGTCCGAAGTGATCGTCGTCGCCACCATCTCGCCGAAGCCTGGCGAGGAGCAGGCTGTCCGCGACGCGGTGCTGGCCGCCATTCCCGAGGTGCACGGCGAGCCCGGTTGCGGCAAGTACGCACTGCACGAGGCCACCGGCGACTCGACCGACCTGGTCATGATCGAGCGCTGGGAGTCCTTCGAGGCGCTGGCCACCCACGGCGGCGCACCGGCGTTGACCGAGCTCGGTAAGAAGATCGGGCCGCTGCTGGCCGGCCCGCTGGACGTGAAGACGTTCTCCCCCGTTCCCGCAGGTGACGCCAACAAGGGCGCGATCTGACCCGCTGATCCGCTGACGCCCTCGCCCCGTTTCCGACGGGGCGGGGGCGTCGTCGTATGCCGGATCTCTCCGAGCCTGTTGATTCGCCGAACGGATGCGTGCTACACCTGTATAACGATCGTTAGATAAAGTGATGGGCGCCATGCTGGGTCCGCACCGGTTCGCGACACCACACGGAGGAAACCCATGCCCGAAGCCACGACCATCGAACGTGTCTGACTCAGCGAAAGCCGCTGCCGGAAAACGGTTCACGGTCGACACCGAGGGGTTGGACTGGCGGCGGCGCGAGCCGGTGCCGCTGCCGACGACTCTCGTCGCGGCGAAGCGCGCGTTCTACGAGCGCGGGTTCCACGGAACCTCGATCCGCGACATCGCGTCGCGCGCCGGGGTGTCTCTGCCGACGCTCTACTACCACCACGACAACAAGCTCGGCATCCTCGTGGAGTTGCTCGAAGCGGCGATGACGTCGGTCCTCGCCTGGGTCGGAGCAGCGATCGAGGAAGGGCGCACGCCGAGCGAGAAGCTGTCGAACGCGATCGAGTCCATCGTTCTGCACATGACCAGCGATCTCGAGCTGGCCAGTGTCGCAAGCGAGTTCCGCCATCTCGACCCGGAGGACCCGCGCCGCGAGCCCTACATCGCGATGCGGACCGAGACCGAGAACATGCTCGCCGACGTCATCCAGGCAGGCCTGGACTCGGGCGAGTTCCGATTCGACCAGGACGTCAAAGACGTCCTGCGCTATCTGTTCGGCGCCTGCCAAGCGGTCACCACCTGGTACCGCCCGTCCGGTGCTCGCACACCCGCAGAGGTCGCGGCGTCCTACGCCTCGATCGCCCTGCGGGTCGTGGGTGCGCAGGACACGAACAACAACGACTGACACAACGAGTTACGGTCCACGAAAGGGAGAAAATCCATGAAGCGCAAGATCTTCGAAGACGAGCACGAGGCCCTGCGGGAAACCGCGCGCAACTTCCTGATCCGCGAGTGCGGTCCGTACAACGAGGAGTGGACCAAGGCCGGTCAGGTCGACCGTGAGATCTTCAAGAAGGCCGGCGACGCAGGCCTCCTGGGCTTCAACATCCCGGAGGAGTACGGCGGCGGCGGCGCGATGGACGACTTCCGCTTCAACGCGGTCGTCGTCGAGGAGTTCGCCAAGTTCGACGGCGCGGCTCCCGGCCTGAGCCTCCAGAACGACGTCGTCGCACCGTACTTCGTCCATCTGGCCAACGACGAGCAGAAGAAGCGTTGGATGCCGGGCATCGCCACCGGTGAGACGATCCTCGCCGTCGCGATGACCGAGCCGGGTGCCGGTTCGGACCTTGCCGGCATCAAGACCTCGGCGAAGCTGGAGGGCGATCACTACGTCCTCAACGGCAACAAGACCTTCATTTCGTCGGGCATCAACTCCGACCTCGTCGTGGTCGTGTGCCGCACCAACCCGGACCCCGCGGCCGGCCACAAGGCGTTCTCGCTGCTGGTCGTCGAGCGTGGCATGGAGGGCTTCGAGCGCGGTCGCAAGCTCGACAAGATGGGCCTCAAGGCGCAGGACACGGCCGAGCTGCACTTCAACAACGTGCGCGTCCCGGTCGAGAACCTGCTCGGCCAGGAGGGCATGGGCTTCTACCACCTCATGCAGAACCTGCCGTCCGAGCGTCTGTCGATCGGCATCGGCGCGATCGCCGGTGCACGCGCGATTTTCGAGGAGACCCTGCAGTACACCAGGGACCGCAAGGCATTCGGCCGTCCCATCGGCACGTTCCAGGCGAACCGCTTCACGCTCGCCGAGATGGCCACCGAGCTCGACATCGCCGAGGTCTACATCGACCGCTGCCTGCAGGGTGTGCTCGACGGTGAACTCGACGCCATCGACGCCTCCAAGAACAAGTGGTGGTGCACCGAGCTCGCCAAGCGCGTCATCGACAGTTGCCTCCAGCTGCACGGCGGCTACGGCTACATGAACGAGTACCGTGTGGCCCGCGCCTACACCGATGCCCGCATCCAGACGATCTTCGGTGGCACCACCGAGATCATGAAGGACATCGTCGGCAAGAGCCTGGGCGTCTGATCCAGGAGTCGAACCACAAGGCCGGTGGCTCACGCGGAATGCGTGACCCACCGGCCTTTTTCGTTCAATGACCGTGTTCGGCGCCCGCAGCCGTCAGGTGTTCGACGACCTGCTGGACCGCCGATCGGGACCGTGGCCGCGCCAACGCCTCGTACACCCGGGCCGCCCGAACCCCTTTGAGTTCCAGACGTTTCACCTCCGGATGACGGACGGCAAACCGCGGCATCAGTGCGATCCCGTGACCGCCGGCGACGAGCGCCTCGATGGTGGTGAAGTCCAGCATGCGTTGGGTGACCCGGGGCGCGACCCCGGTCACCGCCGAGATCGACTGCAGCACATCGTCGACCGGGAATCCGCCCTCGACGCTGATCCAATCGTGTTCGGCGAGCTCGGACACCGCCACCTCGTCGGCATCGGCGAGCGGACTGTCGACGGGGACGATGACGTCGACCGGTTCGCGCATCAGCTCGGCGACCCACACGCGCGACTTGTTGACCGCGGGTGTCCGCTCGTCCCGGTGGGTCACGACGACGTCGAAATCCGCGAGAGCAGGGGCGGCGTCGGAGTACCCGACGTCGAGATGGAAGGCGTGCACCTCGATTCCGGCGTCGGCGGCCCGATCGAGAACGGTCGGCAGCAACAGCGTCGACCCCGACGGGAACATCGCGAGCCGCACGCGCGCCCGGCCCGACCGATACGACGCCATCTCCTCCTGGGCCCGCTCGACCGCGGCGATCACCTCGTCGGCGCGCAGGACCAGCGCGCGGCCCGCCTCGGTCAGCCGGATGCGCCGGCCGTCCGGTTCGAACAGCGGCACGCCGGCCTCGTCGGCGAGCACCTTCAGCTGCTGCGACACCGCCGACGGTGTCGTGTGCATCGCGTCGGCGACCGCGCCGATCGACTCACGATCGGCGAACTCACGCAACAATCGCAGCCGACGGACCTCCATGCGCCAAAGGTACCGAGTTGCGTGGAGCGCAGCGGCGAGCCCGCCCAGCCCCCTGAGGTGCGAGGAGCGCAGCGACGAGCCTCGAAGGGCCCCGGCAAGGAATGTCTCCACCCCCGTATCCGTTGTGCGGGTCATGGCAACACAAGACGTGACCCTGGAAACCTTCCAACCCACCATCGAGGCCGATGGCATCGTGCTGCTCGACTTCTGGGCGAGCTGGTGTGGCCCGTGCCGCATGTTCGGACCCGTCTTCGAGAAGGCCTCGGAGGCCCACTCCGACATCTTCTTCGGCAAGATCGACACCGAGGCGGAGCAGCAGCTCGCCGGAAGCCTTGGCATCCAGTCGATTCCGACACTGATGGCCTTCCGCGACGGCATCCTCGTCTTCAACCAGCCGGGAGCACTCCCCGCCGCACAGCTCGAGGAGCTCATCGGCGCGGTCGAGGCACTCGACATGGACGACGTGCGGGCGCAGGTCGCCGCCGCGCAGCAGTGACACGCTGACGCGCACCGAGGAAGGATTGTTCAGTAGATCTGAACAATCCTTCCGTTTAAATTCGATTGTTCTTCATGGCACTGACTCGGACGATGGTGACCATGTCGACTCGTGACCGGTTGCTCGCCCTCTGTGTCGTGTTCTTGTGGGGACTGAACTTCGTGGCGATCCACCTCGGTCTCGAACACTTCCCGCCGTTCTTCCTGGCTGCGCTGCGCTTCGCCGTCATGGCGATCCCGGTCATCCTGTTCGTGCGCTTCCCGAAGGTCCGGCTCAAGTGGTTCTTCGTCTACGTGGCGGGGTTCGGGTCGGTGCAGTTCATGTTCCTGTTCCTGGCGATGAGCCTGGGCATGCCGGCCGGACTCGCATCGCTCGTCCTGCAGACATCGGCGCCCTTCACGGTGATCCTCGGCGTGCTGTTCCTGCGTGAGCGGATGACGGTCGCCCAGGTGGTGGGCCTGCTGGTCGCCGTCGGCGGCATGGGTCTGATCGCCTTCGACCGTGCCACCGGCAGCGACATCGGGGTGGCCGCACTCCTCCCGATCGGACTCACCATCCTCGGCGGCCTCAGCTGGGCGATCGGCAACATCGGCGGCCGGTTGGCGCAGCCCGACGACTCGTTCCGCATGACCATGTGGATGGCCGTCGTCGCGACGCCGCCGCTCTATCTGGCGAGCCTGATCATCGAGGGGCCGTCCGCGGGCTTCGACGCGCTGATGACAATCGGCACGGACACCGGGCTGCGCGCGCTCGGCGGGCTCATCTACCTGGCCGCACTGGGGACCCTCGTCGGTGCGGGTCTGTGGACCGTGCTCCTGAGCCGCAACGACGCCAGCCGGGTGTCGCCGATGTCGCTGCTCGTGCCTGTGGTGGGCATCAGCGCGTCGTTCGTCTTCCTCGGCGAGGTCCCGACGGTCGGCGAGATCGTCGGTGCCGTGATCGTCGTCTCCGGCTGCGCGGTCGGCGTGATGGCCCGGCCGCAGTCGCGCAGACGCCGGCGGGTTGCGGCCGAGGCTGCAGCAGCGGCCACGGCTACCACGAGCATCACCGACCCTGGCGCGGACACCACGAGCACGGTGCCGTCAACCGACGACGACCTCACGTGCGCTGCGACAGCCGCCCGCGACCGCTAGCCGGCGATCTCCTCCTGGCCCGCCGACGCTGCCTCCTCGAGGGCTCTCCGGACCTCGGCACACATCCGGTCCACCGCCGCGCGTGCACCGGAGCTGATGAGCGTCATGTTGATGAACCCGTGGATCATCGACCCCTCCCGACGCAGCGTGACCGGGACCCCCGCCTCCTCGAGCCGCTTGGCGTAGGCAAGGCCTTCGTCGCGCAACGGGTCGAAGCCGGCGACGACGACGTGAGCCGGCGGCAGTCCGCTGAGGTCGTCGGCGAGCAGCGGCGAACAACGCGGGTCCTTGCGCTGCGCGACGTCGGGCACGTAGCGGTCGTTGAACCACTCGATGCCGTCCGCGGTCAGGAAGAAACCGGTCGCGAACTCACGCCGCGAGGGGGTGTCCGCGGTGGCGTCGGTGACCGGGTAGATGAGCAACTGGAAGACCGGTGTGATCGGCTCGTCACGGACGAGTCGTGCGACCACGGTCGCCAGGTTGCCGCCCGCGCTGTCACCGGCGACCACGATCCGCTCGGGGTCGAGACCCCACCTCGGTGCGATGTCGACGGCGAAGTGCCACGCCGCGACGGCGTCGTCGACGCCGGCGGGGAACGGGTGCTCGGGTGCGAGCCGGTACTCGACCGACAGGACGTCGAGTCCGGTGCCGTGGGCGAGCCGGCGCACGAAGGTGTCGTGGCTGATGCGGCTGCCCGTGACGAAGCCACCGCCGTGGTAGTAGACGATCAGCCCGTCCGACTCGGTCGACGAGCGGTACCGCGTGGCCGGGATCGGACCGTCCGGACCGTCGATGACCAGGTCTTCCTCGACCGCCATGGGCGGCAGGTTCTCCGCCATCGACGCGCCGCTCTCGTCGGTCGCGAAGCGTGACCGGGCGACCTCGCCCGCGAACGGGTTGAGGCCGGGGACGTGCTGGTTGGCCCAGCCGATCGCGGCGAGTTCGGGCGCAACGCGTTCGCCGTCGGAGTTCACCGGCGCCCGCCGGCCGAGGACGGCCATCGCGGCGTCGGGAATCTTTCCCGCGGCGATCAGCACGCCCCGCTGGATTCGCGCGGGCAGGGACAGGCTCAGATGGGTGTCACGGCTCACAGTCGCCGAGCCTACTTGCTGGTCGGCGGTCAGCACGAGCAACCCGGGGATCGACGCTGTGGAACACTCGTGGCCATGCCCGACCGCCCATCGTCCGCCGGATCCGCATCTCGCAAAAGCACCCGTGTGCCCGCCCGCACCTCGGTCGCGTTGGCCGCGGCCGCAGCGGCTCGCTGGGCCTCGCGCACCGCGGGCCGCGGCAAGGGTTCGATGATCGGCGGCCTCGTCGCCGCCAAGATCGATCCCGACATCATGCGCCGTCTCGCCGCCGGCAAACGCTCCGCGATCGTCACCGGCACCAACGGCAAGTCGACGACCACCCGGATGACCGCCGCGGCGATGGCCGAACTCGGCGAGGTCGCCACACAGGCCGACGGCGCCAACATGGACGCCGGCATCATCGCGACCCTCACCCTCAGCCGCACCGCGCCGCTGTGTGCGCTGGAGGTCGACGAACTCCACGTGCCGCATGTCAGCGACGCGGTCGATCCCGAGGTGCTGGTCCTGCTGAACCTGTCGCGGGATCAGCTCGACCGGGTCGGCGAGATCAACATGATCGAGCGCAGGCTCCGCGAGGGCATCGCCCGTCACCCGTCGACCACCGTGGTCGCGAACTGCGACGACGTGCTGGTCACCTCCGCCGCCTTCGACGCTCCGCACGTGGTCTGGGTGGCTGCGGGCGCGAGTTGGGTCGGCGACTCGGTGAGCTGTCCCCGTACCGGCGAGCCGATCGTGCGGTCCGCGGACGGCTGGCAGTCCACCGGCGACGAGAACTTCCGTCGGCCCACTCCCGACTGGTGGTTCGACGACGAGAACATCTACGGCCCCAACGGCTTCTCGGCCCCGCTGACCCTGGCCGTCCCGGGCCGGGCCAACCGCGGTAACGCGACCCAGGCGGTGGCGGCAGCCGTCGCGATGGGCGCAGACCCGGGCAAGGCCGTCGCCGCGGTCGGGACGGTCGGCGAGGTCGCGGGCCGCTACGGCGTTCACCAGATCGGCAACCACTCCGTCCGTACGCTTCTCGCGAAGAACCCGGCCGGTTGGCAGGAGGCCCTGTCGATGATCGACCAGGACGCCGACGGACTGGTCATCGCGGTCAACGGACAGGTTCCCGACGGCGAGGACCTCTCCTGGCTGTGGGACGTGCGATTCGAGGCCTTCGAAACCATGCAGGTGGTCGCCGCCGGCGAGCGGGCCGCCGACCTGTCGGTGCGCCTGCTCTACGCAGGTGCCGAGCACACCACGATCCCCGACCCGATGGCGGCGATCGCCTCGTGTCCACCCGGACGCGTCGAGGTGCTGGCCAACTACACCGCGTTCCGCGATCTCGGGATCGCCATGGAACGCGCGGCACGGGCACGAAAGGCCGAACAGTGAGCGAGTCGACGCTGCGGATCGGGCTGGTCCTGCCCGACGTCATGGGTACCTACGGCGACGGCGGCAACGCCCTCGTCCTCAAGCGCCGCGCTCTCATGCGCGGCATCGACGCCGAGGTCGTGCACATCACGCTCGACGACCCGGTCCCGGACTCCCTCGACGTCTACACCCTCGGCGGCGCCGAGGATTACGCCCAACGACTGGCCACCCGCCACCTGACCCGCTACCCCGGCCTGCAGCAGGCCGCTGCGGCGGGGCGCCCGGTCCTCGCGATCTGTGCGGCCATCCAGGTACTCGGCCACTGGTACGAGACCTCGGCAGGTGAACGCGTCGACGGCATCTCGCTGTTCGACCTGACGACTGCACCGCAGGAGAAGCGCAGCATCGGCGAGTTGGTCATCGAACCCGCCCTCGCGGCACTCACCGAACCGCTCACCGGTTTCGAGAATCACCGCGGCGGAACCACATTGGGCTCCGACGCCAAACCGCTCGGGCGGGTCAAGCACGGCATCGGCAACGGCGTCGGCGACGGCACCGAGGGCGTCGTGCAGGGCAGCGTGATCGGCACCTACATGCACGGTCCGGCCCTGGCCCGGAACCCGGAACTCGCCGATCACCTCCTCGCCACCGCGATGGGCGTCGAATCGCTTGCGCCGCTCGACCTCCCGGAGGTCAGCCGCCTGCGCAAGGAACGCCTCGCCGCCGGGCGTCGGCGCTAGGCGCCACCTGACCTCGATACGGCCCTCGGGTAGCCCCTCGAACCTACTCGGCCGGCAAAGGAATCCGCTGGTTGAGCAGGCGACGAGCGCAGCGAGGACGGGAGACCCCGCTGGTTGAGCAGGCGACAAGCGCAGCGAGGACGGGAGACCCCGCTGGTTGAGCAGGCGACAAGCGCAGCGAGGAGCCGTGTCGAAACCAACCGGAGTCGTCACTCCCCCAGCTCGATTCCCGCCGACGTCGCTGCGGCTTTCAGCACGTCCACGAGCATCTCGACGGTCAGCCGTCCGGTGAAGGTGTTGTGCTGACTCACGTGATAGCACCCGAACACCTCGAGGGTCGCATCGTCGCGGGTCAGGATCGTCGACGCCCCGTGCCCGAACTTCGGCGCCGGCCGCGGCACCGTCCAGCCGAGTGCGCCGAACGTACGCAGCGTCGACTGCCAACCGAAGGCCCCCAGTGTGATCACCGAACGTACTGTCGGAGCGAGTAATTCGAGCTCACCGTGCAGCCAGTGCGAGCACCGGTCCCGTTCTTCGACGGTCGGCTTGTTCTGCGGCGGAGCGCAGTGCACGGGCGCGGTGATCCGGGTGTCGAACAGTTCCAGTCCGTCGTCCATCGACACCGAATGCGGCTGGCTCACCAGACCGGCGAGATACATGGCGGAGAACAGGAAGTCACCGGATTGGTCACCGGTGAACATCCGGCCGGTGCGATTGCCGCCATGGGCGGCCGGGGCCAGCCCCACGATCAGCAACCGCGCATCCGCCGGACCGATGCCCGGGACCGGCCGTCCCCAGTACTCCTGATCGGCGAACGCCCGCCGCTTCTCCCGTGCCACCTGTTCGCGCCATTCGACGAGCCGCGGGCATGCGCGACAATCGATCAGCTGAGCGTCGAGCTCCGCAAGATCACGAAATCGCCGTCGGGTGCCCATATCCGACAGTAACCGCGAGCGGCGGCCGGTCGCTCAATCCAGCACGACACAGCGTTCGCGGGTGCGGTCGACGGTGAACCAGCCGCGTTCGAACTCCTGCCATTGCTGCAGGTGCACCCGTGACTTCTCGCCGTCCCGCGCGACGGCCCGCTCCAGACGTTCCGCCTCGGTTCCACCGTCGAGCCACAGTGCGTGGGCCAACCGGTCGGCGATACGGCGCCGCGCCGATGACACCCCTTCGATGATCAGCAGCGGCTGCCACTCGATCCACACCTGAGGTCCCGGCGTCGCGACGCCGTCGCGCCACACTCGGGGACGGTAGCGGTAGTCCCGTCGCCGGACGAAGGAATGCAGCACATCCGCTTCCAGCTCGGGCCACCAGGCAACCGGATCGTCCCAGGTAGCGAAGTCGTCGGTGCGCACCAGCGTCACCCCGGCGCCCCGTTCACGTAGCTGCGCCACCAGCAGATCCGCGACCGTCGACTTCCCGGCCCCGGACGGGCCGTCGATCGCGACGATCCCCGAGTCGAGCTGGGCGGCGAGTTCGGCGACCCGCGCACCGATCGCCGGGGCGACGATGTCGGACGCCGTCACCGCACCCTCACACCCGTGAACAGGCCCGCCGGGAGCTTCGTCAACGGCGCGGTGATCGGCGCCTCCGGGACCCGGGTCACGTCTGTCCGACCGGTCCGCAGGTACTCGGCGATCGCGGCGTCGAGCGGCCGGTTCGCACGGCCCAACTGCCCATGGTCGCCGCCGCCCACGGTGATCAGGTGGCTGTCCATCTGCCGGCGCATGACGAGGCTGCCGCGATACGGCGTCTGGGGGTCTCCGACACTCTGGATCTGCAAGGGGCGGACGGCGAGTCCACGATTCCGGATCGGGATCGGACGGGTGAGCGGAGCAGCTCCCGCACAGGCCATCCCCGACCGGTAGATCAAGCCGGGCGCCTCGAACGGATCTGCGGTGACGTAGCCGGTGATGAACGCGGCGAGGCTCGACGAAGGGTCAGCCGGGGCCTGGTTCTCGTTGCACAGGACGGCACCCTGCATGTCCTGTGAGATCGACGCGGCTTCGAGCACCGCGGGTGAGGGCTCGGCGAGCTTCCGGGTTGTACCGGCCGTCATCATCGCGATGACCGGCCAGCTGTTCCGATCGGGCGCGAACGCCTGCGTCAGAATCAGCAGCCCCGAATTCGCCTGTACCGAACCGGGTGTCAGCAGTGTCGCGGCGAAGTTCTCGAACCGTGCACGCGCATCCGCGGTGAGCTCGGTGCCGGCGATGTACTGGTCGGCGACGGCACGGAGGCCCGGCGGAACGTCCCCGACCTGTGCCGGCGGCGCGACCAGTGACGGCGGAACACCCGCCTCGGCACTGACCCGGTCGCTCCACTTCCGGTACACGGCAAGCGGCGTCGTCCCCAGCCGGTAGATGTGGTCGTGACCCGCGATCCACGCCATCATGGCATGGACGCGAGCCTTGTATCCGGGGGTCTGCGCGTCGAGGAGAGCGTTCCACACCAGACTGGGGTCGAAGCCGGAATCGAGGACCAACCGGTCGACACGCTGGGGGAACAACGTTGCGTAGGTCCCGAAGAGCAATGTCCCGTAGGAGATCCCGTACAGACTGATCTTGGTCTCGCCGAGCTTCCGGCGAACCACCTCGATGTCACGCGCGGTGTTCTCCGTGGTCAGTGTCGACCCCAGGCGGGGCGTGCGCCGCGCACATCGATCACGGTTGAGTTTGCCTGCGGCGGTGTAGATCTCGGGTTCCGACCCGCTGATCGGCGAACACTTGAGCGGCGTGCCCGACACCAGGCCCCGGGGCTGCACCGCAACGAGATCCCACTGGTCGCGTACCTCGTCCGGCACACGCAGCTGACTGAACATCGCGATCGCGTCGCCGCCGGGACCTCCCGGATTGCCCATCAGCACACCGCGCCGCTGCGACGGTGCCCGCGCGGGAATGCGACTCACGAGGAGCTCGATCGTGGGTCCGTTCGGTTCGGCGTGATCGAGCGGGACCTCGACCGCAGCGCAACGGACGTTCGCCGGGACACCGTGGACGGCGGGACACGACGTCCAGTCCAGTTCGGCTTCCGCACCCGCCGCGGGCGGCACGGCGCGCGCCGTCTCCAGCAGACCGACTGCGGCCACCGCGGCCACGGCCAGCGCGATCACCCGGACTCGTTGACGCCCCCGCTTCAGCGATATCACTCCCCGACCCTAGCCGGGCACGCGAGAACCGTCTGCGTTTGGCCTTCAGGCCAGGATTCGACGGCCGGACAGCGCCCGGCCGAGGGTCAGTTCGTCGGCGAACTCGAGGTCGCCGCCCATCGGCAGACCCGACGCCAGGCGCGTCACCGACAGCCCGGGGAAGTCTTTGAGCATGCGCTGCAGGTAGGTGGCGGTGGCCTCGCCCTCGGTGTTGGGGTCGGTCGCGACGATCACCTCGCCGACGTCGACCCCGTCCTCCTGATTGGCGAGCCGACGCAGCAGCTCACGGATGCGGAGCTGGTCGGGCCCGATCCCCGACAACGGATCGAGGGCCCCGCCGAGCACGTGATAGCGGCCGGTGAACTCCTTGGTCCGCTCGATCGCGTGCACGTCCTTGGGTTCTTCGACGACGCAGATCTTGGTGGCGTCGCGTCGTGAGTCGGAGCAGATGCGGCAGAGCCGATTCGCCGACACGTTGCCGCATTCGGCGCAGAACACGACGTCGTCGCGGACGCGTCCGAGCGCCGCGACCAGTCGGTCGATGTCGGACTTCTCCCCGGCGAGCAGGTGGAATGCAATCCGCTGCGCACCCTTCGGACCGAGCCCCGGCTGCTTGGCCAGTTCGTCGATCAGATCCTGGATCGGTCCTTCATACATCGCGTGCCCGGGTTCTCTGGTGTGGTGGGAAGGATCGCGCGGCGGGCGCGATCAGCCGCCGAGCCCGGGGATGCCGCCGCCGAGGCCTCCGGCCAGCGGGCCCATCTTCTCGCTCGTGAGCTGCTCGCGCTTCTGCGACAGGTCGGAGAGCGCGCCGAGCAGCAGATCCTGCAGGGTCTCGACGTCCTCGGGGTCGACGACCTTGGGGTCGATGGACACCGCGGTCACCTCGCCGGTGCCGTTGCCGGTCACGGTGACCAGGCCGTTGCCCGCGCTCCCGACGATCTCCGCCGCCGCGATCTCGTTCTGTGCGGACAGGAGCTTCTCCTGCATCTGCTGCGCCTGTGCCAGCAGACCCGCCATCGGGTTCTCGCCGCCCTGGCCGCCGCCGAACAATGCGCTGGGATCGAATGGTTGCGTCACGCCGTCCAGGGTAGCCCCCGGGTCAGCGCAGCAATCGATCGACATGCGCGGCGATGTCGTCGACGCTCACCTCGTCGACCGGGCTGATCTCGAAGGACAGCACCTCGTCCCCGAACAGATGACCGGCCCGTCGTGTGAGCGAGAACTCGAAACGGTCGCCGACGCGACGCCACTCGACGATCCCGCCGTAGACGGGCGCACTCGCCCCGGTGGTGACGCAGTGTTCGTCGGCGCGCGGGCCGCCGGTGAGGTCCCGCTGGATCTGGAAACACGCCAGCGACTCGTCGTCGATGAACACGACGGCCTCGCAGCCCAGGTCGGGGTGTCGTTCGTACGACGCGCGGATGGTCACGGTCGCCAGGGTAGTGGTTTCGATACGCCTCGTCGCTGCGCTCCTCGGCTACTCAACCAGCGTTTCCGCTAGCCCGAGAGCCCGTCACCCCGCCGGCCGAGTAGGTCCGAGACGCAAGCCGAGGGACCATCACCCCGCCGGCCGAGTAGGTCCGAGGCCGCAAGCCGAGGGACCATCACCCCGCCGGCCGAGTAGGTCCGAGGCGCGAGCCGAGGGCCGTATCGAGGTCCGCCGCTGAGAAACGCCCCTGACATCGACCCTCCAGGAGTCCACCGCGGACGATATGTCGGCGCCGGTTCGCTGGAGGGTCGAAGTCAGGGGTGGATTTCGGGGGCGGTTTTCAGAACGCCACCGAGCGACGGCTCTCGAACCGACGCTCCGTCCCGTCGAGCGGGTCCGTGAACTCCAGGGCATGAGCGACGAGCCGTAGCGGCGCCGAGAAGTCTCCGTGGTCCGGGCGCTCCGCGAGTTCGGGCCGGACCTCGGGATACAGCGGGTCGTCCGCGATCGGCACACCGAGCGACGACATGTGCAACCGCAGCTGATGGGTGCGTCCGGTGTGCGGCACCAGCCGGTAGACGCCGCCGCGTTCGGTCTGTTCGACGAGGGTGATGTCGCTGATGGCATTGACCGGGCCATCGACGACGCGAGCCCGCAGGTCACCGGCGGTTTTCTCGATCCGGTCGCGCACGGTGACGGTCTCGGCGAGTCGCTCGTCGACCGGCGCCAGCGCGCGGTACTCCTTGCGTGCCGACCGGAAGGCGAAGAGGTCCTGGTACGCCGCCCGGACCTCGGGACGCAGCGTGAAGAGCAGTACACCGGCGGTGAGCCGGTCGAGGCGGTGGGCCGGCGAGATCGTGTCGCTGCCCAGTTCGCGGCGTAGCCGGACCAGCGCGGTCTGCGTCACGTGCCGACCCCGCGGCATGGTGGACAGGAAGTGCGGTTTGTCCACGACGACGATGTTCTCGTCGCGGTAGAGCACCGGCACGTCGAACGGGATCGGGACCTCGTCGGGCAGGTCGCGGTACAGGTAGAGCGAGACGTTCAATCGCGACGGCGCGTCGAGGTCGACGGGCCGACCGTCGGCATCGACGATCTCGCCGGCCACGGCACGGGCGTGCAATTCCTCGATCCCGAGACCCGCAAGGCTCGGCGACGCCAGCAGTGCCTCGGCGACGGTGGATTCCGGCCCCGCCCGCAAGACCACCCGCGTCGAGTCGACGCCGTCCCGGATCGGGAGCGGCGAGGGCCGGGCCCGGCCCCTCCTCCGTGACGTCAGTTCTCGAGGCGCTTCTTGAGATTGCCGAGCACCTCGGCCTGGATGCGGTTGATCGCCTTGGGCGCGAAGGTCTTCTCGAAGAAGCCGCCGATGCCGCCGGCGCCCTTCCAGCTGGTGGTGGTCGTGACGCGCGAACCGCCGGCCGACGGGGCGACCGTGTAGGTGGTCACCATGGTGGAGTTGGCGTCGCGCTCGGTCACGGTGTCCGGGGTCACGCTGACGGTCGCCTGGACGTCGCGCTGCCGCTTCTCGGAGGCCTGCAGGATCCAGTGCACGACCGTGCCATCGCCGTTACCGCCACTGATGACCTTGTAGTCGCGGTAGTGGGCCGGGAGGATCGCCGGGCGCACGTCGTTGTAGTCGGCGAGGGCTCCGATGACGGTGTCCGGGGCGGCGGTGATGTCGATCGACTGCGATGCGGAAACCTGACCCACGATGGAACACTCCTCGGGACGAAACGATTGGCGGGCGAACTGATCAAGTCCTAGGCTAACCGGGTGAGCTCTGGCTTGGAGATGGGGGGACAGGCATTTGACCAGGGGGTGTCCACCCTACTGGCCAGCTATCGTGCCATCCCTCCGAACGCGACCGTGCGCCTTGCGAAGAAGACGTCGAACCTCTTCCGCAAGCGCGCAGCCAATCCACATCCCGGACTCGACGTCTCCGGACTCGACCGGGTGATCTCGGTCGATCCCGACGCCCGCACCGCCGACGTCGCCGGGATGTGCACCTACGAGAACCTGGTCGCGGCGACCCTGCCCTATGGTCTGGCGCCCCTGGTGGTCCCGCAACTCAAGACGATCACCCTCGGCGGCGCGGTGACCGGCCTCGGCATCGAGAGCACGTCGTTCCGTTCCGGGCTGCCGCACGAGTCGGTGTCGGAGATCGACATCCTCACCGGCGACGGGGAGATCATCACCGCGACGCCCACCAACGAACACGCCGACCTGTTCTTCGGATTCCCCAACTCTTATGGGACGCTGGGTTATTCGGTCCGCCTGCGCATCGAGCTGGAGCCGGTGAAGCCCTACGTGGCGCTGCGTCACGTGCGGTTCACCTCGATCGCCGAGCTGCAGGCGACGATGGAGACCATCGTCACCGAGAAGACCTACGACGGCG
Organism: Gordonia sp. C13; assembly: GCF_023218005.1. Taxonomy (NCBI): domain Bacteria; kingdom Bacillati; phylum Actinomycetota; class Actinomycetes; order Mycobacteriales; family Gordoniaceae; genus Gordonia; species Gordonia sp. C13. The sequence goes on along the minus strand of NZ_JALPSY010000011.1, from coordinate 72,169 downwards.
AACAGGTCGATTATCTCGACGGAGTCGTGTTCTCCGCCAAAGAGTCCTACCTCACGCTCGGACGCCAGACCGACGAGGAGGGCCCGGTCAGCGATTACACCGGGATGGACATCTTCTACCGGTCGATCCAGAACAAGACCACCGACCGTCTGACGATCCACGACTACCTCTGGCGCTGGGACACCGACTGGTTCTGGTGCTCACGTGCTTTCGGGGCCCAGAACCCGAAGATCCGCCGCTGGTGGCCGAAGCGCTACCTGCGCAGCAGCTTCTACTGGAAGCTGATCGGACTCGACCAGCGCTGGGACATCGGCGATCGCCTCAACGCGCGCAAGGGCCTCCCTCCGGGTGAGCGGGTCGTCCAGGACATCGAGGTGCCGATCGAGCGCACCACTGACTACGTCGAATGGTTTCTGGACAACATCCCGATCGAACCGATCTGGTTGTGCCCGCTACGCCTTCGCGAACCGGCCCTGCCGGCTTCGGATCCGGCGCGCCCGTGGCCGCTCTATCCGCTCGAACCGCAGCGCACCTACGTCAACGTCGGCTTCTGGTCGGCCGTGCCGGTCACCCCGGGCGATCCCGGGCACACCAACAAGATCATCGAACGCAAGGTCGCCGAACTCGACGGCCACAAGTCGCTGTACTCGGAAAGTTTCTACGAGCCGGAAGAGTTCGACGAACTCTACGGCGGAGAGAGTTATCGGCTCCTGAAGAAGCGGTACGACCCCCGCGGCCGCCTTCTGGACCTCTATGCGAAAGCGGTGAAACGCCAATGACGACATTCAAAGACGCACCGACCGGTGCGGAATCCCAGACCGGGAAGATGTCCCTGTCGGAGATCTTCGAGACCCTCCTGGGCGGCAACCTGTCCATCCGGATCTCGGCGTACGACGGCAGCAGCGCAGGCCCGGCCGACGCCCAGTACGGCCTCAACCTGAAGACCCCGCGCGGCACCACCTACCTCGTCACGGCGCCCGGCGATCTCGGCCTGGCCCGCGCCTACATCGCCGGCGACCTCGAACTCGTCGGCGCGCACCCCGGCGACCCGTACCCCGCACTGAAGGCGCTCGCCAGCGATCTGGACTTCCATCGTCCGTCGCCGCTGGCCCTGGCCCAGATCGCGCGCTCGCTCGGCATCGAACACTTCAAGCCGATCGCCCCGCCGCCGCAGGAGGCCGTGCCGCGCTGGCGTCGTTTCGCGGAAGGGTTGCGCCACAGCAAGTCTCGTGACGCCGAGGTCATCCACTACCACTACGACGTCTCGAACACCTTCTACGAGTGGGTCCTCGGTCCGTCGATGACCTACACGTGTGCGGTCTACCCCGACCGCGACGCGTCGCTCGAGACCGCCCAGGACAACAAGTACCGCCTCATCTTCGAGAAGCTGCGCCTCAAGCCCGGCGACCGACTCCTCGACATCGGTTGCGGTTGGGGTGGAATGGTCCGCTACGCCGCCAAGCGCGGTGTGCACGCCATCGGTGCGACGCTGTCGGCCGAGCAGGCCGAGTGGGCGCAGAAGGCCATCGTCGACGAAGGGCTCTCCGAGTTCGCCGAGGTGCGTCACAGCGACTACCGCGACATCACTGAATCCGGTTTCGATGCGGTGTCGTCGATCGGCCTGACCGAACACATCGGTGTCGGCAACTACCCCGCCTACTTCGGCTTCATGCGCGACAAACTGCGTCCGGGCGGGATGCTGCTGAACCACTGCATCACCCGACCCGACAACGCGAGCCGCAGCAAGGCCGGCACGTTCATCGACCGCTACGTGTTCCCCGACGGCGAGCTCACCGGTTCGGGCAAGATCATCTCCAAACTCCAGGACATCGGCGGCATGGAGGTGATCCACGAGGAGAACTTCCGCGAGCACTACGCGATGACGCTGCGCGACTGGAACATCAACCTCGTCGATCACTGGGACGAGGCCGTCGCCGAGGTCGGCGAGGGCACCGCTCGCCTGTGGGGCCTCTACATGGCGGGCTGCCGGATCGGCTTCGACCGCAACATCATCCAGCTCCATCACGTGCTGGCCACCAAGCTCGACGACCATGGCGGCCATCAGGTCCCGCTGCGGCCCTGGTGGAACGCCTGAGCCTGCCGCTCGACCAACGAGACCCCGTCGGATGCCCGGCGGGGTCTCGTCGTTCAGGCCCCCGGATCGTTCACGCCGGGACGTCTCAGACCAGAGGGACGTCCACGATCGGCCGGCGCACGTCCGCGCCCGGGCCGTCGAAATGCCACCACTCACCGGCGTAGACGGTCAATCCCCCGGCGGCCATCGCCTGGCGCAATCGGGCCCGCGCCGCCTGCGCCGACGTCGAGACCCCCTGCGTCGCATACGCGGTCGCGCGTGGGGTGAACGAGTCGAAGTCCGTGCCCATGTCGACGCGACAGAGATTGCCGACCTTGCGCGGGGCAGGACAGGCCGGGGCACGGACGGCCAGGGTCACGTCGACCGAACGTCCGGTTTCGTGGCTGGTCGAGTACGGTCCGGGGGCGGCGACCCACGCCGGGTCGGGAACCTTCTGGAACATCCTCTGCTGCACCGAATGCGGTCGGTAACAATCCCAGAACACCAGCGTCTCACCGCGGGCCCGGAGTTTCTGGGCCGCGATCCTCAGACCCGAAGCCATCGACTCGTGCACGAGACAGCGCGCATTCGGCGGGTACAACCGCTCACCGACGAAGTTGTGGGTCGTCGCATAGCGCAGATCCAGCACCGCGTCCGCGACGACGGTCTTCACGTCGACGAGTCCGACCGCGCGGGCCTGCTGGTCGGCGGGAGCCGCCTCGGCACCCGCCATCGACAGCGTCAGCGCCGCCACCACCGCTGCCGGCGCCGCGGCCAGGCGTAGGACCGATCGGATCTGCATCTCTGCGTTCTACCAGCCCTTCGTCCCGACGGTCACTCGATCGGCCGTGCCCCGAGCTCGGACTTGAGGAGTTCGAGCGCGACCTGATCTGGGTCGAGGCGCTGCTCGGGCGCCCCGGTACGCGCGTCGGCGACCATCTCGGCTCGCTCCTCGTCGGGGATGTCCTCGTCCGCACGAGGCGGTTCGGGCTCCTCCGGCTCGGCCACCGGCTCGGGCGGCGGCGGCGCGGCCGCCGACTGGTCACGGGACCGACTGGGGCGTGCATACGACTGCCGGGGCTTGGCCTGCTGTTTCGCTGACTGTGCGCCGGCGGCCGCCGACGGCGCGACCGCCGTGCCCGGGGCCTGGTGCACCGTCCGCACGTCCAGCGGTGTGCCGAAGACCTCCGCGAGAGCCTCGCGGATGATCGTGACCGCGTGCGGCGCCGAGAGTCGTCCGACGAGCACCTCGACCGGGTGTCCGAGCACCACCGTGGTGCCCTCGAGGCCGGCGATGACCGCCGCCGACAGCATCGGCTCGAGACTCTTGGAGCGCTCCCGCACCGCGGCCCGGATCTCCGGGTAGCGCTTGCGGATCGCGTCGGCGTCGAGCCCGCCCGAGGCAGCCGGTTCTGGTTCCGGTTCCGGCTCGGGCTCCGGTGCGGGGCGCTTCGCCCGGGCCGGCATCGCATCGGGCGGCGGAACCGAGTACTCGTCGACCGGCTCATCCGGCAACGGGATGTCGTCGGAGTAGGCCGACGGAGCCGGCTCGGCCACAGGTTCCCGGGTCGGCTTCGGAGCCGGTTCGGCCACCGGCGCACGCGAAGGCGGTTCCGGCGCCGTGGGGGTTCCGGCGTTCCGCACCGCCGGGCGCACGGGTTCGGCAACCGGCTGCGCCGGCGTGGCGGGCTCCGCTTCGGGTTCGTCCCAAGGGACGTCGAGAGTCGGTGCAGCAGCGTCGACTTCGGGAGTCTCGGTGTCGGTCGTCCCGGTGTCGAGATCCCCGAGATCGAGCCCCTCGGGTTCCGGAAGCGCGTCAGCATCGGGCAGGGCGTCCGGATCGGCGATGGCGTCGGGTGCGGGCTGCTCGACGATCAGCTCCTCGAGCATGTCCGCGTCGTCGGTCTCGACGGCTGCGGCTGCGTCGGCCTGCGGTGCGGCAGCAACCGGCTCAGCGGCGGGCGAGGCCGGTTCGGGCTCAGGAACCGCAGGTGTGGCGGCGGGTTCGGCCGGCACGGGCTTCGCCACCGGCGCAGGCGGTTCGGGTGCGGTGGGTTCAGGTGCGGTCGGCATCGGGGGCAGAGCAGCGGCCGGGGCGGATACAGTCGGTGCGACCGGGGTGTCGGCCTCGGCGGCCTCGGCCGCAGCGCGCCGTGCCTCCTCGGCGGCCTTCGCCTCCTCCATCGCCTTGCGCTGCGACGGACGCACGAACTTCGGTTCCGGTTCGGGCTCAGCAGGTTTCGCGGGCACCGGGATCGATGTGGTGCCGATCCCCGACTCCAGACGCTCGAGCCGCTGCAACAGGGCCGCGTCGTCGTTCGACACTCCGGGCAGCAGCATGCGCGCGCACATCACCTCGAGGAGGAGTCGCGGCGACGTGGTTCCGCGCATCTCGCCGAGGGCGTCATGCACGATCTCGGCGAAGCGTGTCAGCGACGCGGGACCGAGCGTCTCGATCTGGCCCCGCATGCGTGCGAGCTGGTCACCCGGCGCCTCGACCAGGCCGCGGTCGGCGGCATCGGGGACGGCCTGCAGCAGGATCAGGTCGCGGAGCCGTTCGAGGAGGTCGACCGCGAAGCGTCGAGGGTCGTGACCCGCGTCGACGACCTTCTCCACGGCGCCGAACAGCGCTGCGCCGTCGGCCGACGCCAGCGCCTCGACGGCGGTGTCGATGAGTGCGACGTCGGTGACGCCGAGCAGTGCGAGGGCGCGCTCGTAGGCGACGCCCTGGTCGTCGGCGCCGGCGAGGAGCTGATCGAGGATCGACAGCGAGTCACGCGGCGAACCACCGCCGGCACGGATGACCAGCGGATAGACCTCGGGCGCGACGGTGACGCCCTCCCGCTCGCAGATCTTCTCCAACAGCCCGCGCATGACCGGCGGGGCGAGAAGACGGAACGGGTAGTGGTGCGTACGCGAACGGATCGTCGGCAGCACCTTCTCGGGTTCGGTCGTCGCGAACACGAAGATGAGGTGCTCCGGCGGCTCCTCGACGATCTTGAGCAGCGCGTTGAAGCCGGCGTTGGTCACCATGTGCGCCTCGTCGACGATGAACACGCGGTAGCGCGACTCGGCCGGCGCATAGAACGCGCGGTCGCGCAGCTCGCGGGTGTCGTCGACGCCGCCGTGGCTGGCCGCGTCGAGTTCGATGACGTCGAGGTTGCCGGGACCGCCGGGGGCGAGAGCCACGCACGACGTGCAGGTGCCACAGGGACGCGAGGTGGGGCCCTCGACACAGTTCAGCGACCGCGCCAGGATTCGCGCCGACGACGTCTTGCCACACCCGCGCGGACCGGAGAAGAGGTACGCGTGATTGATGCGCCCCGAGTCGAGGGCACGGCTCAACGGATCGGTGACGTGCTCCTGCCCCACGACGTCGGCGAAGGTAGCCGGGCGATAGGTGCGATACAGAGCCACGCGTCGAGAGTACCGGCGACCCGTGACATCGGATGCGCCTGCCTCACACTGCGGGCGACGCCCCGGTCTCGGGTGCTTCACCCATCGACTCGCCGGCGGTTCCGACCAGGTCATCGGCCATGTCGTCGGACAGGTTCAACAGCTCGTCGTCGGCCCGGACCGACGGTTCGACGACCCGCGGACTCCCACCCTCCGACGGTTCGGTGGGCAATCCGCCGTCGGCGATGACCGCCGCCGCGACCCCCGGGGCGATGGCGGCAGCCGGGTCGGCCGTGGTGGCCGAACGGGAGCCGAAGACCCGAAGTGCGACGACCGTCGCGATCAGGATTCCGACATACGCGAACAGATAGGGACTGACGGTGAACCAGTTGAGCCAGGTGACCCGCGTCTTCACGTAGAGCCCGGTGTAATAACCGTCGGGCACGAGCGCCGGGACGTGCGTCGGCCACGCGAACGCGAGCAGGACGAGCGCCACGGCCCCCACCGCCGCCAGGCCACGCTCGACCTGGCTTCGTCTCAGGTCTAGGGCCAGGTGAACCCCGATCACCACGATCGGGGTGAACCAGACCCAGTGGTGGCCCCACGACATCGGCGACACCACGCATGCGGTCATGCCGACGATGCTGATCGCGAGCAACTCCTGGCCCCTGCGGTGGGCGTAGGTGGCGATCGCGAATCCCGCGACGAGGGCGGTGAGCGCCAGGGCTCCCCAGAGGAGGGTCGACGGGTGGTCGGTGTCGAGATGGTTGGCGAGCATCCCGCGGATCGACTGATTACCGCGCAGCTGCGCCGAGCCGACGCGTTCGGACTGGAACAGCTTGCCGGTCCAGTAGGCCCACGAGTCACGCGGGAGGACGACGAACCCGATCGCCACCGTCATGACGAAGCCGCCGATGACACCGAAGAACGCACGCCAGTTGCGTTGCACCGCGTAGTAACCGGCGAAGATCAGCGGCGTCAGCTTGATCCCGGCGGCGATGCCGGCACCCACACCCTTGGTCCTGCTGGTGTCGGGACGGGTGAGGTCGGCCAGGATGAGCAGCATCAGGAAGACGTTGATCTGGCCGTACCAGATGGTGGTGCGCACGGGCTCGAGCAGCATCGCCACCGCGACGAGCGACATCGCGATCACCCGCAGCGGCCAGCTCACCGACCGGCCCAGGCTGCGGAAGCTCAGCATGACCACGAGATAGAGGGCGACCACGATGCCCGCGGTCCACAACCATCGCGCCACGTCGAACGAGATCCACGCGAGCGGGGTGAACAGCAGCGCCGAGAACGGCGAATACGTGTAGTCGAGGTCGCCGATCATCTTGACGTCGTACAGGCTGGCGCCCTCGGTGACCGCCTGAGCACCCTGCCGATACACGGCGAGATCGATCTGGTTGTTCAGCAGACCCCAGAACTGGGCTCCCCAGGGCACGACAACGTCCTGGAGGGCGAGTGCGATGACCCCCACGATGGCGAAACCGGATGCGAGAAGAACCGGCCTGGGCAGATTCACGATTTACAAGAGTGGCATAAGAGTCGGTGCATACCGGCTCACTCGCCGCCGAATGAGAGCTATCTAACGCCTATTCGGCGTTTGATAGCGGCGTGTCGGCGAGACGAGTGGCTCAGCTGCGCTCCGCCAGCAGGGTCTCGGCCGAGGCGAGGAGCACACACGTCGCGACCCCGTCCATCGCGGCCCGCAGGTCGTCGGTGTTCGGGAAGGTCGGCGCGAGGCGGATGTTCCGGTCGTGCGGATCGGTCTTGTACGGGAACGCCGAACCGGCGCCGGTCAGCGCGATGCCTGCTTGCTTGGCCAGTTCGATGGTGCGTCGGGCGGCGCCGTCGACGACGTCGAGGCTGATGAAATAGCCGCCCTCGGGTTCCGACCACGAGGCGACCTTCGACTCGGCCAGGCGATCTTCGAGGATGTCGAGGACCAGCTTGAACTTCGGCGCCAGGATCTCGCGGTGGCGGGCCATGTGGGCGCGCACGCCGTCGGCGTCGCCGAAGAACTTGAGGTGACGCAGCTGGTTGACCTTGTCCGGGCCGATGGTCTTGAAGCCGAGGTACTTGCTGAACCACGCGAGGTTCTCGTCCGACGACCCGAAGAACGACACGCCGCCGCCGGCGAAGGTGATCTTCGACGTCGAGCCGAGGACGTACACGCGGTTGGGATGACCGGCTTCGGCGGCCATCTCGAGGACGCGCAACGGCGTCGGCGGGGCCTCCACGAGGGTGTGCACCGCGTAGGCGTTGTCCCAGTAGATGCGGAAGTCGGGTGCCGCGGGCATCTCGAGCAGACCGCGGGTGACCTCTTCGGAGAAGGTGACGCCGGTCGGGTTGGAGTAGGTGGGTACCGCCCACAGACCCTTGATGCTCGGGTCGTTGGCGACGAGCTCGGCGCAGAGGCGCACGTCGGGGCCGTCGGGAAGCATCGGGACCGGGATCATCTCGATGCCGAAGCTCTCGGTGATCGCGAAGTGACGGTCGTATCCGGGGGCCGGGCACAGGAACTTGATCTTCTGACGGCCCCACGGCTCGTCGGAGTCGGCGGTGCCGTGCAGCAGGCCGAAGACGGTGAGGTCGTGCATGAGCTCGAGGCTCGAGTTCCCGAACGCGATCAGGTTCGCCGGATCGACGGCGAGCAGCTCGCCGAAGATCTCACGCAGCTCGGGCAGGCCGTTGAGCCCGCCGTAGTTGCGGGTGTCGGTGCCCTTGCCGTCGCGGTACTCGTCGCCGGGGAGCGACAGCAGTGCGTTGGAGAGATCGAGCTGTTCGGGAGCGGGCTTGCCGCGGGTGAGATCGAGTTTCAGACCCAGAGCGGCCAGCTCGTCATAACGCTTCTTCAGATCCGCCTGGGTGTCACGTAGTTGGTCGGCACTCATCGAGTGGTAATTCAACGTCTGGACCTTCCGCGGCACGACGCCGGTGCGGGTGTCCGACGCCGCAGACCTGAAATATGAATCTGGGATATAGGGGACCCCGCGCACCCGAGAGAGCCCGTTGACCCTTGCTGCCTTCCGGCCCTGGGGGAGTTCACAGGATGCACGCCGCGCGGGATCCGTCGTCCAGTGTAGCGAGGGTTCACAGAGGGGTGACACCGGGTGGTCACCACCCCTCGGCGGCCCCGGTCTGCGCAGGCGATGCGGGTGTTCGGCACCCGGGGATACGACGAAGGTCCGCGGTGCGACTCCCTTGCGGGGTTGTGCACCACGGACCTTCGATGGCGGAGGATAGGGGATTCGAACCCCTGAGGGCTGTTAACCCAACCCGCGTTCCAGGCGAGCGCCATAGGCCACTAGGCGAATCCTCCAACGTCGAGATGATAGCCGCCGGGCGCTCCCACACCCAAACCCGCTTGCCAGGCGCTCGGTCGGCACTAGGGTCGGGGTCATGTCCGATTCCTCTCCCATCGTCGTGATCGGAGCAACCGGTGGACAGGGCGGCGCCGTCCTCGACGCGCTGCTCGACGCCGGTTTCGCGGTGCGCGCGGTCGTCCGCGACGCCGTGTCGTCGAAGGCTGCGGCGCTCGCCGACCGTGGTGTCGAACTCACCGTCGGCGACCTCGTGAGTGGCGTAGGCCTCACCGATGCGTTCACCGGGGCGGCGGGCGCCTTCGCGCTGACGACGCCGTTCGAGTCTGGCGTCGGCGCCGAGGTCGCCCAGGGCACCGCGCTGATCGAGGCGGCAACCGCGGCCGCACTCCCCTACCTTGTCTTCTCGTCGGTCGCCTCCGCCGACCGCGACACCGGCGTCCCGCACTTCGACTCCAAGTTCGAGGTCGAACGGATGCTCGCCGCCACCGACATCCCGCACACGATCGTCGGACCGGCCTACTTCTACGACAACCTGCTCGCCGGGTCCGACGCCCTCGCCGCCGGCGTGATGCCGATCGCGATGCCCGCGGACAAACCGCTGCAACAACTCTCGCGCCGCGATCTCGGCAGGTTCGTCGCGACGCTGTTCCGGGATCCGGGCGCGTATACCGGTGAACGCATCGACCTCGCCTCCGACCAGCCGACGCCGGTGGAGATGGCACAGATCGCCGGCGACGTCCTCGGGATCAGGGTGAGCGCGGAATCCTATGATCCCGAACGTATCCCGTCACCCGACATGAGTGCCATGTTCTGCTTCCTGGGCGATCGCGGTTACGAGGTCGACATCCCCGCACTGCACCGCCGGTTCCCCGGTGTCGGTTGGCAGACCTTTGCCGAGTGGGCCGCCGAGGCGCTGCGCGGCTGACCCGCGAATCTTCCGTATGACGTCGAACTCGGAAAGCGGGCACAACGTCATACGGATCGGATCCCAGGGAGCGTCAGTCCCCGATCCGGCTACCCTTCTCGTCCCAGTGCTCGGCGACCTTCTTGCTCGGCTGCACACGTGGCGGCTCGCCGGGCATCTTCGGGTAGCTGGGCGGATAGGGCATGTCCGCCAGCCCGTTCGCGTCGTCCTCCTGGACCATCTCGAGCAGGTTCTCGATGCCGCGGCGGTGATCGGCGATGTCGGCCCACGGATCACCGCGATCCTCCAGCAACTTCGGGACGGTGGCCATAGTGCAGTCGTCGGGATCGACATCGGCCAGTTCGTCCCACGTCACCGGGGTCGAGACCCGGCCGATCGCGCTGCGGCGGACGGAGTAGGGCGAGGCCATCGTGCGGTCGCGGGCATTCTGGTTGTAGTCGATGAAGATCCGTTCCCCGCGTTCCTCTTTCCACCACGAGGTGGTGACCCGGTCCGGGTCGCGGCGTTCCAGTTCACGGGCGATCGCGATGACACAGCGCCGCGTGGCGATGAAATCCCACAGCGGCTCGATGGGGACGTAGACGTGAATCCCGCGCCCACCCGAGGTCTTCACGAAGCCGGTGAAGCCGAGCTCGTCGAGCAGTGGTTTCAGCCCGTCGATCGCCACGTTCCGGACGTCGTCGAAGGTCGTGCCGGGTTGCGGGTCGAGGTCGATGCGGAGCTGGTCGGGATGGTCGTTGTCCGGGTGCAGGGTCGGCCAGGTGTGGAACGTGACCGTCCCCAGGTTCGCCGCCCACACCAGATCGGCCGGCATCGTCGGGCGGATGGCGTCCCCGGTTCGTTTGGACGGGAACACGATCGGCGTGGACTGCACGTGCTCGGGCCGCTTCTTCGCGATGTGCTTCTGGTAGATCTCCTCCCCCTCGACACCGTCGGGGAAGCGTTGCAGAAACGTCGGCCGGTCGCGCGTCGCGCGCATGAGCGGCCCGTCACCGCTGTCGTCGACGCCGAGCGCGAGCGTCCGGTAGTAACCGACGAGATCCCGCTTACGGCCGCCGTTCTCGCCGAGCTCGGGGAAGTAGATCTTGTCCGGGTTGCTGAGACGGACGGCGACCCCGTCGACGTCGAGCTCTTCTGCGGGAGAACGTGATGCCATGGTCATTCCCCTTCGAGGACGTCGTGCAGGTCGTAGGTGAGCGGAACCTCTAGCTGGTCGTAACCGCAGCTCTCCGGGTCCCGGTCGGGGCGCCAGCGGAGGAACTTCACGGTGTGGCGGAAACGCTGGTTCTCCATCTGGTCGTAGGCGAACTCCGCGACCAGTTCGGGACGAATAGGAATCCACTCCCCCGACTTCTCCGACCGCCAGCGGGTGGGTTCACCCGGCGACGGCTTGTCCGGGTCGAGACGCATCGGCTCGAACATCTCTTGCAGTTCAACACGTTTGGCGTCGGAGAACGCACCCGCTCCCCCGACCATGTGCAGCTCGCCGTCGTCGCCGTAGAGCCCGAGCAGCATAGAGCCGATCCCCCTGCCGGACTTGTGGATTCGGTAACCGAAGATCACGCAGTCCGCGGTCCGCTTGTGTTTGATCTTCAGCATCTCGCGCTTGTTCTCCACGTAGAGGCCGTCGAGTCGCTTGGCGACGACGCCATCGAGGCCGGCGCCCTCGAAGGCGGAGAACCAATCCTCGGCGACCGAGGGGTCGCCGGTGACCCGGCTGACGTGCATTCGCCGATCGCGGCCGCCGGGTCCGACCGCACGCAGCAACGCCTCTCGACGGACCTCGAACGGTTCGTCCTTGACCGACGTCGATTCCAGCGCGAGTGCGTCGAAGCCGATGAAGATCGCGGGTGTCTTCTCGGCGAGCATGTTGACCCTCGACTCGGCGGGGTGGATGCGCTGGGCCAGCGAATCCCAGTCGAGCCGATGCGTGTTGCCGATGAGTGCGGGCACCCCGATCTCGCCGTCGAGGACGACCTTGTCCGGCAGCTCGGCCTTCGCCGCGGCCACGATCTCCGGGAAGTACCTGGCCAGGTCTTTCCCGCCTCGGGAACCGATCACCACCTCGTCCCCGTCACGGAAGATCAGCGCGCGGAAACCATCCCACTTCGGTTCGTACGACCACGCCGTCTCACCGTCGGGCTGCTGTGGCACAGCGGTGACCGCCTTGGCCAGCATCGGGGCTACGGGCGGCATGACGGGAAGATCCATGGCTTCACTGTTCCTCACTTCTCCGGGCGCTGGCAACGATCCGCCCGGAACTCCGGGATGACCGTCGGGTCTGGCGCTGGGACAGACCGCCGTCGAGCCCGGTTCTCATCGTCGGTCGTCGACACGACGCGGTAACCTCGACGCGATGTCGACACAGCACGCAGCGGGCCGGTATGCGCCGTCCCCGTCGGGCGACCTCCACGTCGGCAACCTGCGGACCGCCATATTGGCCTGGCTCTTCGCCCGCACGACGGGGCGCCGGTTCCTCATCCGCATGGAGGATCTCGACCGCGCGGTCGCCGGCGCCGACGCCCGGCAACTCGCCGACCTCGCCTCACTCGGGATGGACTGGGAGACCCCCGTCGTCTACCAGACCGGGCGACGGGACATCTACCGCGAGATCATCGATCGTCTCCGCGAGGGCGGTCGGACCTTCGAATGCTTCTGTACGCGACGCGAGATCCTCGAGGCCCCGTCGGCTCCCCACGCACCGCAGGGCGCCTACCCCGGCACCTGCCGGAACCTCACCGACGCCGAGCGCGCCGAGAAGATCGCCGCCGGCCGACCGCCCGCGATCCGCATCCGGGCCGATACCACCGAGTTCACCGTGACCGACCTGCTCCACGGGACCTTCACCGGGATGGTCGACGACTTCGTCATCCAGCGCAACGACGGCACCCCCGCCTACAACCTGGCCGTCGTCGTCGACGACGCCGCGCAGGGCGTCGATCAGGTCGTGCGCGGCGACGACCTGCTGTCGTCGGCTCCCCGCCAGGCCTACCTCGCCACGTTGCTCGGCGAGACCCCGCCGACCTACGCCCATGTGCCGATGGTGCTCAACACCGACGGCGTCCGGCTCTCCAAGCGCGACGGTGCGGTGACCCTCGCCGACCTCGCAGCAGGCGGTGTTCCGGCCGGCACCGTCCTCTCGCACATCGCGCGCTCGCTGGGCTTCGCAGGCCCCGGCGAAACCGTCGATCTCCACACGCTCGCAAGCCGTTTCGACCCCGATGCCCTCCCCCGCGAACCCTGGCTGCTGGGGCCCACGGAGTGGTCGTCCTGACGGTTAGGCGGTCGTCGCCAGCAATCTCTGCAGCAGGTCGTTGAGCGTGATCAGCCCGATGGCCCGACCGGAGTCGGTGACCAGCGCGAGGTGGGCGCGGCGTTCACGCATGGCGGCGAGCGCCTCGTAGACCGGTTGCCCGGATTCGATCCGCAGCACCGGGCGCATGAGATCGGCGGCTGTGGCACCCGGCTCCGCGCGCAGGCTGTCGCGCACGTGCACGACGCCGTGCACCGGTCCACGGTCGGCGTCGCGCACCAGCAGCCGGAGGTGTCCCGAAATCCGTCCGGCCGTCTGGATCTCGTCGGCACTCGCGGTCGGCAGCACCGCGCCCAACGTGTCACTGGGCGTGACGACGTCGCCGAGCGTCAGCGATTCGAGTTCGAGTGCGCTGGTCAGATGCGCGTGATAGCGCTCGTCGAGTGTCCCGACCGTCGCCGAGTGCTCGACCAGGTGTCGCAGCGCGTCGCTGTCCTGTCCGGTGGCCACCTGGTCCACCGGTTCGACGCCGACCCGCCGGAGGCACCAGTTCGCCAGGTGGTTGAGCTGCACGATGATCGGCCGTGTGAGCCACATGAAGGCTCGCATCGGCAGGGCCAACACGATCGCCGACCGCTCCGGGTGCGCGATCGCCCACGACTTCGGGGCCATCTCGCCGACCACCAGGTGCAGGAACGTCACGATGATGAGCGCCAGCACGAAGCCGACGATGTCGGCGGACCAGTACGGCAGGCCCCAGGTCTCGAACAGCGGCGTGAGCCAGTGGTGGACAGCAGGTTTCGTGATCGAACCGAGCGCGAGCGTGCAGACGGTGATGCCGAGCTGCGAACCCGCGAGCAGCACGGACAACTCCGATGCGCTGCGCAGGGCGGCGCGGGCACTGCTACTCGTCGCGGCCTCGTCCTCCAGCCGGTGGCGTCGGGCCGCGATCAGCGCGAACTCGACGGCGACGAAGAAGGCACTCGCCGCGATCAACAAGACGGTGATCACCCCGACGACCCACGGGTTATCCATTGTCGGCCTCCCGTCCGGCGTCCGAAGCCGTTGCGTCGGTGCTCACTTCGGTCCCGAGTGACATCGACACCAGAGCCGGCACATGCTTGTCCACCTCGAGCACCTCGACGTACACCACGCGGGGTGGCGCTTCGTCGTCGTCGAGGAGCGAGGCCGGATCGGGGTCGATCGTGATCTCGACGGTCTCCCCGACCTCGGGCAGTCCCACGAACTCGGCGATCACCAGCCCGGCGATCGTCTCGTAATCCCCTTCGGGCAGTTCCCATCCGATGGCACGGGACACCTCGTCGACGTGGGCGTCACCTCGGACGCACCAGCCGTCGGCGGTCTTCTCGATCGCCGCGGAGGTCTCCGGGTCGTGTTCGTCGTCGATCTCGCCGACCAGTTCCTCGGCAATGTCCTCGGCGGTCACGACGCCGGCGAAACCGCCGTACTCGTCGATGACGATGGCCATCTCCTCATGGGCGGCGGCGAGGTTCTCCAGGACCTCCGGCAACGGCAGGGTCGACGGCACCACGACGGCGCGGCGGCAGAGATCACCCGCAGTGGCCGACGGAACGGCCTTCGAGGGTTCCTTTTTCAGTGCGTACGACCATTCGAGGAGGTCGGGGAGATGGACGACGCCGAGCACCTCGTCGTCGTCACCGGCGACCGGGTACCGGGTGTGCCCGGTGCTCATCAGCGCGAGCACCTCGGACGCGGGCAGCGACGCATCGACCTGATCGGTGTGCGGACGCGGGATCATCGCGTGTTCAGCTGTGCGCGTGGGGAATTCCAGCACGCGGTCGAGCAGCACCGACAGGTCCTCGGGCAGTTCACCGGCGTCGCGGGACTCGGCGACGATGTGTTCGAGGTCGCGGACCGAGGCCGAGTGCTCGACGTCGTGGACCGGCTCGATACGCAGGGCGCGCAGCAACAGGTTCGATGCCTTGTCGAACAGCGCGATCAGCCAGCCGAAGACGGCCAGATAGATGGTGGTCGACCGGGCGAGCCACAGCGCGACCGGTTCAGGTCGGGCGATCGCGAGGTTCTTGGGGAACAGCTCTCCGAAGACCATCTGCACCACGGTGGAGAACAGGATCGCGATGATCGTGCCGATAACGACGCCGACACCCACGGGGATGCCGACGTTGCCCAGCAGGTCACCGACGCCCGAACCGATCAGCGGTTCGGCGACGTAACCGACGAGCAGGCCGGTGACGGTGATGCCGAGCTGAGCCCCGGACAGCATGAACGAGGTGCGTCGGGTGACGGAGAGTGCGCGCTTGGCGGCAGCGTCACCGGATTCGGCGCGCGCCTTCAGACGGGACCGGTCGACCGCCATGAAGCCGAATTCCTGGGCCACGAAGTAGCCGGTGACGGCGGTGATCGCGAGGACCACCAGAATGCCCAGGAAGATTCCGAGAACGGTCAGCATGTCGCCATCCGATCAGCGTCGACGCCTGGGACGCCGGGAAGGATCTCGCAGTGGGCTGCGGGTCCGGAACGCGGGTCAGGGTCCGGTTCGGAACAGGGTGCGGACGGGTGTCGTCGGCGTTTTCGGCGCTTTGCGCGTCTCATCGTCTCTCTCGCTGGTACTCGAATACCCCTACAGGGTGCCGAGTGTTAGGGGGTGTTCGCAACCTCGTTGCGTTGCGCTCACAACGAATCACCGATCCGCACGGTTCCGGCACGTGACCCACCACACGCCGGTCGCCGACTCGTCAGTCCCGCGTCGAACCGTAGTAGCGCCGCAGGAACTCGTCGCGGTACTCGATGTACGTGCCGTTCTCGATCGCCTGTCGGGCGCGGTCGACGAGCGTGACGATGAACGACACGTTGTGCAGGGTCGCCAGCGTCGGGCCGAGACCCTCCTTCGCCTTGAACAGGTGATGCAGGTAGGCGCGGCTGTACTGCGAGGTGTAGTTCTCGATCTCGGGATCGAGCTGCCGGAAGTCGTTGCGGTACTGCGCATTCGTGATGTTGTATCGACCGTCGAGCGAGTAGATCGCACCGTTGCGGGCGACGCGCGTCGGCGATACGCAGTCGAAGGTGTCCACACCGTTCTCGATGGCGGTGAAGATGTCGTCGGGTTCGCTGATGCCCAGCAGGTGCTTGGGCGCGTCCTCGGGCAGTTCGTCGTTGACCCAGCCGACGATGGTGCCCAGGTTGTGCTTCTCGAGCGCGCCGCCGATGCCGTAACCGCCGAAGCCCTTGCCGCCGGCCTCGCGATCGGCCTCGCTCAGCGCGACGAGATCGCGGGACGCCTTGCGCCGCAGATCCTCGTACTGGGCACCCTGGATCACACCCCACAACGCCTGCTGGGGCCGATGTGCACGCTCGACACTCAGTCTGTTGTGCTCGGCCAGGCACCGGATTGCCCACAGCCGGGTACGCTCCAGCGAATTCTCCTGGTACGCACGGGTGTTCATCAACGTGGTGAGCTCGTCGAAGGCGAAGATGATGTCGGCACCGAGCTGGTGCTGAATCTGCATCGACACCTCGGGGGTGAAGCGATGCGACGAACCGTCGAGGTGCGACTTGAAGGTCACCCCGTCGTCGTCGACTCGCGACAGACGTTCCTTGCCCTCGGCGATGAGCGAGTCGTCGGGGCTGACCTCCATCGCGATGACCTTCTTGAAGCCGGCGCCGAGCGACATGACCTGGAATCCGCCGCTGTCGGTGTAGGTCGGGCCCGACCAGTTCATGAAGGCACCGAGCCCGCCGGCCTGATCGATGATCTCGGGGCCCGGCTGCAGGTACAGGTGGTACGCGTTCGCGAGGACGGCCTGCGCACCCAACTCGGCCACCGACTCGGGCAGAACGGTCTTCACCGTCGCCTTGGTACCCACCGGCACGAAGGCGGGGGTCTGGATCGCGCCGTGCGGGGTGCTGATCACCCCGGTGCGGCCGCGGGTGCCGGGCAGGGTGGTGCCGACGGTGTAGGCGGGGTCGGCGACTTCGGTTCCGGTACTGCTCACCGGTGCATCCTCCCAGGTCGGTGGCCTCCACCCAAACCGACGACGCCGCCGTCGGCCCCGTCTGCGCCCTCGACGACCTATCGCTCCGGCGTTCCGGCATTCGATACGGTGGGGACCATGTCGTGCAGAACGCGCCGCGCCATCGCCTCCGGGGCCAGGGTCGCCACCACCGCACTCGGCCTGTCGTTGGCCCTGTTCACACTGTCCGCGTGCGGTTCGGAACAGGATGTCACCGACACCTCCGCGAGCGGCGGGAACGGCGCTGTCGCTTCGGCGGAGCAACCCGCCGACGCCCCGTCGACCTCCGCACCCGTCGTCCCGGGTCGCAAGCCCGCGTCGGCCCGTCCCAACTCGGTCACCTCTGGTGCCGACGCGGACGAATCGACTCAGGGCGGCCCCGGCACCACCTGCGGCAGCATCCCCGGCCCCGACGGCGCGCTGCGTGTTCTGGTCCTCGCCGGCGACGTCGACTGCGACAAGGCGAAGTCGATCGCCGACGAATACGGCCCCAAGATCGTCACCGGCACGCAGCAGTCGGTGAGCGGCTGGACCTGCGGGCCGTCGGCGCTACAGGGCGTGCTCGCCGCCTGCCAGAAGGACACGACTGTCATCGGTTTCGCTCCCTGACCCCAACTCGCTTGACCCTCACGCGACGTCAGACCCCAAGGTTGCTCATGTGAGTGAAGAGAAGCACCACCCGCTCCGCACTCCTGCGTCGGACCTGACCGTTGGCGTCGTCGCGGGGATGGTCGGAGTCAGTGTCCGCACACTGCACCACTACGACCAGATCGGTCTGGTGACGCCGTCGCGCCGCACGCCTGCGGGATACCGCGTCTACGGCGACGCCGACGTCGCACGGCTCTACCGTGTCCTCACCTATCGCGAGCTGGGCTTTTCACTCGGGCGGATAGCGACCCTGCTCGACGATCCCGATGCCGACGAACTGCATCAGCTCCGCGCGCAGCACGAGCTGCTCACCGACCGGATCGATCACTTGCACCGGATGGTCGCAGCGGTGGAGGAGATGATGATGTCGAAGAAGCAGGGGATCCAGCTGTCCGCGGCCGAGCAACGCGAGATCTTCGGCGACGACTGGCTCGGCGAGGAGTACGCGGCGGAGGCCGAGGAACGGTGGGGCGAGACCGACGCGTGGCAGGAGAGCCGCAAGCGCGTCGCCCGGTTCTCGAAGGAGGACTGGCGGCAGATCAAGGCCGACGCCGATGACCTCGAACGGCGCCTCGCCGACGCGATGCTCCGCGGACTCACACCCGGTTCCGCCGAAGCCGATGCCCTCGCCGAGGAGCACCGCGCACAGATCGGCCGGTTCTACGACTGCACCCACGAGATGCACGTCGGGCTCGCCGACATGTACGTCGCCGACCCGCGTTTCACCGCGCACTACGACGAACAGGCGCCCGGGCTCGCCGTCTATCTGCGCGAGGTCATCCGGGCCAACGCCGAGAAACACCTCTGATCACGATGCCGCCCGGCCTCCGCTCATTCGTCCAGGTAGCGCTTCCGAAGTAGCTCCGGCACAGCCGGATCCAGTCCCAGGCCGTCGCGGAAGTAGCCCTCGATGTCGCCGAACTGCGCGGTCATCTCCTCGAAAGCCCCCTCGAGGTAGTTCCGCTGGACGCCGAGGATCGGCTTCAACACCTCGGGGTCGCCGCCCGCCGCCTGGAACGCGGCGAAGACCGGATGCAGTGCCGGGATGAGCTCGTCGTTGGTGAGGAGGTAGTCCTCGAACACCTCGTCCCGGCCGACGCCGAGCACCGTGAGGAAGGTTGCGGCCGCCCAACCGGTCCGGTCCTTGCCGGTCGTGCAGTGGAACAGTGCCGCACCGGGATGGCGGTCGACGAGTCGGCCAGCACGTCCAGGGGCACCTCCTCGACACCGGGCAGGGCCGGGTCCGGCGCGGCCGAACGCTCGGCGGCCGTACGGAGGTCGTAGACGGCCGTGATGCCCAATGCGTCGAACTTGGTGAGGTCGTCACCGGCCAGCCGGTGGAGCTCCGTGGACCGGAAGACCAGACCGGACCGCACCCGGCGTCCGTCGGCGGTCGTCCACCCGCCGAGGTCTCGCAGGTTCGGAACGGTGGAAAGGGGGTACGGCGTGCGCATGGGCGAGGTCGGTCATGAAAGAGATTCATGACAGCCCCATCCGATCGGTTCTCGGCGACGGATGGAAGCAGCAGAGAATGCGTGCCACCGATAACCGCCGGACGGCCTTCCGGCGGATTCTCGAGTCGTATCGACGCCTGATGTTATCGCCGAGTTCGGCGCTACTCGCCGGTAACCGCATTTTCGTGCCATTTTGGCTGATTCCCTGAACGGACTATTTCGTTCCCCCAGAAAGCAGAGCCGAAGCCCACGAGATGTGCGACTCTGGTCACATCATGAGGAATGGCGCCGATCACTACAAAACGCGCTGCTCGTAGGAGGTAGGACACCACCAGAATCAAATCCCGGCGACCGTTACAGGGTGTCGGGGTAGTTTTTGTGCCACGTTCCGCCGCCTCGACCTGCACGTTCGCGTTGAAATGCCCGATATGCGTGGGCTAAGTTCCCAAGTATGTCCAGCAAAGTGACTGTTCACGGTCGCATACTCAGCACGAAATCCCGGGTATTCGCCGACACGTCGCTGGAACTGGCCGACGGCGCGGACTCGATCGTCCAGGGTGTCTCCGCACGGATCTTCTCGAACCTCTGAGTTAACCCCCAGCCTGCCGTACTGCTTCCCGGCGGTACGGCAGGCAAGTCGGTTATGCCGACGCGACAACAGAAAGTTGGACGATGTGGTCTTCGGATCGGGCGGCAGCGATGCGTGACGCCCCGGAGCCTGGCGGCACCCCCTCTGACGCGACACTGATCGAAGCCCACGGACTCTCCGTGGATGCCTCCTGGGGCCACATCTACGGCCCGGTCGATTTCCAGATCCGGTCCGGCGGGGTCACCGTCCTCGCCGGACCGGAAGGTCGAGGCCGCACCGCACTGCTCCTCACTCTCGCAGGTCGCATGAAGCCGACCAAGGGTGAACTCGTCGCCTTCGACCGGTCGAACGACGCCCACCATCTGTTCAAGAACGCCGCCGTCGCGTGGATCGACGAGGTCGACGAGATCGAGCAGACCATCCGGGTCAGCGACGTCATCACCGAGCAGATCCGGTGGTCGGCGCCTTGGTACAAGTGGGTCACGCCCGCACGCGAGGAAGACCTAGAACGCATCTGTCGGCCCGTCTTCGGGCCCTATCCCCTGCCCGCGATGGAATCGTTCGTCGAGGAGCTCCCCGAGCTGACCGCGGCTCTCTTCCGGATCGCCGTGGGCAACCTGCGGCGCCCGCCGCTGCTGGTCGTCGGCGGGGTGGACAACCTGACCCGTCGCGAGAACCAGGTCCATCTCATGGACCGGCTGGTCGACCTGGGCCGCGCCCAGACGGTGATCACCGCCGACATCAACGCCGTGTCCCCGGCCGGCGGCGTCCGCGACGTCATCCCCGTCGACAACCTCACAGATGGCCAGTTCGTCGGCCTCGAGCACGAAGATCGGACGTAGGAACATGTTTGCCGCATTCTCGCCGGGCAGCGACATCAAGCGTTACTACCGGGGCCGGATGCCCCGGCTGGCGCTCGTGGTCATCATGCTCATGCCTCTCCTCTACGGCGCGATGTACCTGTGGGCGTTCTGGAATCCGTTCGCCGCCGCCGACAAGATCCCGGTCGCACTCGTCAACGAGGACACCGGCGCGGTCGTCGAGGGGCAGAAGCTAGACGCCGGCTCCCAGGTGGCCGCCGGACTGATCGAGTCCAAGCAGCTCGACCTGCACGAGGTCTCCGCCGCCGAGGCCGCCGACGGCGTCGCGCACGGCAAGTACTACTTCTCGATCACGCTGCCCGCCGACTTCAGCAAGGCGATCGCCTCACCCACGAGCGACCACCCGCGCTCGGCACCGCTGGTATTCACCTACAACGACGCCAACAACTACCTGGCGACGATCATCGGCCAGGACGCCGCCCAGCAGGTCGTCAACAAGGTCAGCGCGCAGGTGGGTGCCCAGACCTTCGAGATCGTCCTCAACGAGGTCGGCGATCTCACGCCCAAGCTGACCGAGGCTGCCGACGGTGCCAACGAACTGGCAGCAGGTCTCAAGTCCGCCAACACGGGCGCCCAGGAGATCGCCACCAACCTCGTGACCGCGAAGAACGGTGCCGCCGAACTCGCGGGCGGTCTCGGTGAACTCGACTCCGCGCTGATCCGCGCGACCGACCCGCTGCTCGCGGCGATCGGTAACGGCGACCAGACCGGCATCACCGCCGCCGAGGTGAACGCGGCCGCAGATCGCCTGGCCCGCAACGCCGGCGCAGCATCGAACGAACTCAGCACCGCCGCGAACCAGCAGTCCCGGGCAAGTCAGGGCCTGGAGTCGGTCATCAACCAGCTCAGCGCGTCCACGGATCCCGCGATGCGCGGTCTCGCCGAGGCCCTCAACCCGGCGCGACAGTTCCTGCGTACCAACGGGCTCGGCCCCGACGCGAACAATCAGCTCACGCAGCTGAACAACGACGCCGCCCTACTCTCCCAGCAGCTCGGCAACCCGAGCAGCCCCCTCCGGCTCGGCCTCACCCTGGTCGAGGACGGCGGACTGCGCAACGACATCCTCGCTGCTCGCGGCGCCGCCAACGAACTGAAGAGCGGATCGGCCGAACTCAGCACCGGTCTCGGTGAGCTGAGTGCCGGCGCCGACGAACTCGCCAGCGGCACGGAGAAACTCGCCGCCGGTTCGAATGAGCTCGCATCGGGCCTCGACGAGGGCGTCAAGGCCATTCCCTCCTGGACCAACAAGGAGAAGACGGAGATCGCCAAGACGTTGGCACAGCCCGTCGCACTGCAAGAGGACTACACACACGAGGCCCCGACCTTCGGTACCGGCTTCGCACCGTTCTTCATGTCCCTGGCACTGTTCGTCGGCGGCATCATCACCTGGATGTTGTTGATGCCGTTGCAGTCCCGCCCGATCGTCCAGGGCTTCTCGTCGCTGCGCGTCGTATTGGCCTCGTACACACCCGCTTTCGCCATCGGCTTCATCCAGGCGACCGTCCTGTACACGGTGGTCACCTTCGCGGTCGGGCTGCGTGCCGAGTACCCGATAGCCACGTTCCTGTACCTGCTGCTCGTGGTCGCGACCTTCATGGCGATGATCCAGATGTTCAACGCGGTCTTCGACGTCGCGGTCGGACGTGTTGTGACACTGGCATTCCTGATGGTCCAGCTGGTCTCTGCGGGTGGTATCTATCCCGTGCCGACCACGGCCACGCCGTTCCAGTACATCCACTACGTGGACCCGATGACCTACACGGTGGAGGGCCTCCGACAACTCACGGTCGGCGGCATCGACTACCGACTGTGGCTCGCCATCGGCATCCTCAGCGGAATCACGCTGGGCTGCCTGGCCATCTCGTCGTGGGCCGCCCGCCGAAACCGCCAGTACACGATGGACCGTTTGTATCCGCCGGTGGAAGTCTAGGGAGGTCGAGACAGGCAAGCCCCCGTGACTGTCGTCTACCTCGAGTAGATCGCTTCAACCGTCCCCATTTTCGGTATTGAGCGCCTTAGCATCTGAACACCAGGAGGAATACATGACACCCAAGTCGAACTCGCAAGCCCGCACCACAACCAACATCGGTGACAACCTGAACCTGCGCACCGTCTTCACCCGTCCGGGCGAGGCCACCGATCTGCCGAAGTTCGCGATGGCCGACGACATGCTGCTGCCCGAGACCGCGTACCAGATCGTGCACGACGAGGCGATGCTCGACGGCAACGCTCGCCTGAACCTCGCGACCTTCGTGTCGACCTGGATGGACGACGAGGCGAAGAAGCTCTACGCCGAGACCGTCGACAAGAACATGATCGACAAGGACGAGTACCCGCAGACGGCCGCCATCGAGGACCGCTGCTGGAAGATCCTCGCCGACCTGTGGCACAACCCGAACGTCGAGAACGCCATCGGCACCTCGACCATCGGTTCGTCGGAGGCCTGCATGCTCGGCGGCCTGGCCCTCAAGCGTCACTGGCAGGCCCGCCGCAAGGCCGAAGGCAAGTCCACCGAGACCCCGAACCTGGTGCTGTCCACCGCCGTTCAGGTCTGCTGGGAGAAGTTCTGCAACTACTTCGAGGTCGAGCCCCGCTGGGTGCCGATCAGCCCCGAGCACATGGTCCTCGACGGCCATGAGCTCGAGAAGTATGTCGACGAGAACACCATCGGCGTCGTCGCCATCATGGGCCAGACCTACACCGGCATGTACGAGCCGGTGAAGCAGATCGCCGCCAAGCTCGACGAGATCCAGGCGAACACCGGCCTCGACGTGAAGATCCACGTCGACGGCGCATCGGGTGCGATGATCGCTCCGTTCTGCCAGCCCGACCTCGAGTGGGACTTCCGCGTCGACCGCGTCTCCTCGATCAACACCTCGGGTCACAAGTTCGGCCTCGTGTACCCGGGTGTCGGCTGGATCGTCTGGCGCGACACCGAGGCCCTGCCGGAGAGCATGGTCTTCCACTGCAGCTACCTCGGTGGCGACATGCCCACCCTGGCACTGAACTTCTCGCGCCCCGGCGCCCAGGTGCTGCTGCAGTACTACCAGTTCCTGCGCCTCGTCCGTGAGGGCTACCGCCAGGTCCAGCAGGGTTCGCTCGACGTCGCGCAGTGGCTGTCGTCGGAGATCGCCAAGATCGACGCCTTCGAACTCGTCAGCAAGGGCGACACCATCCCGGTCTTCGCCTGGCGCCTGAAGTCGGGTCACACCGACAACTGGAACCTCTACGACCTGTCGGATCGCCTGCGCATGAAGGGCTGGCTGGTCCCGGCCTACCCGATGGCCGACGACCTCGCCGACCTGACCGTGCAGCGCATCGTCGTCCGCGCAGGGCTGAGCCACGACCTCGCTCGTGCACTCATCGCCGACATCCAGACCGAGGTCGACTTCCTCGATCGTCTCGAGGGCCCCATGCCGGTCGAGGGCGAGCGCTCGCACTTCCACCACTGATCGCGTAGGTCTTCCGCGACCCCCCGACGTGTCCCCGGCCTGGCATCCCCTTCCAGGCCGGGGACGCATCGTCGCATACACAGACAGGTAGACAATGAGTATTGCCGCGTCAGCCCCCAGGCGCAGCACGTTCTTCATCCCGACCCTGAACAAACAGTGTTGGAGCTTCATGATCGGGTCCGCACTCTTCGCGTTGAGTGCGGCGCCGGGCTTCGGCAGCTGGGCCGGAGCGTCGGCCGTCAATCTGTGCTGCTTCATCGGTGCGTGGTTCTTCACCGCCGCCGGGCTGATCCAGCTGATCCTGAGTGGCCCCGTGACGACCAAGGTCGACTACGGCAGCGGCATCATGGTGCGCGCCGACTGGCTCGCGGCGTCGACCCAGTCGCTGGGCACGATCCTGTTCAACGTGAGCACCACCGCGGCAGTCACCGCGCATTCGATTCCCTCCCAACGGGACCTCGTCTGGTCGCCCGACGCCGGCGGATCGATCCTCTTCCTCGTCAGCGGCTTCCTGGCCGTTCGCGGCTACCGACACGCACACAAGTTCTTCGATCCGGGTTCGATCGGCTGGTGGTCGGTTCAGATCAACCTCCTCGGATGTATCGCCTTCGGCGTCGCCGCGGTGGGCGCGTATGTGTCCAAGGCCGGGGTCACGGTCGACACGGCAATGGCCAACTGGGGCACCTTCATCGGCGCGATCTGCTTCTTCCTGGCATCCCTCGTGGTCCTCCCGGCCTCGGACCGGAACTCCTCGGGTGAGTCCGCATGACCGGATCACGGACACAACCGAACCCCGGCGAGGGCGCTCCGGCACCGGGGAGCCGGGGATGACCGAGCTGTTCCGGGACGACGTCTCGCCGGCAGCCCTGCCGCCGAAGGTGATCGAGACGTGGGAGCGCCGAGTCGGCGTGCACCGCAGCAACACCCAGGCCGAACCCATCCGACTCACCGGCCCCGACGGCATGCGCCACTTCGGACAGCACGTCGAGGTGCAGACCGACGACCCCGGTTCATTCGACTCGCTGATGTTCGCACGTCAGCTCTCGATGATCGGCACGTTCTGCAGCCTGCACACCCCACTCCAGCTGTCGCGCAACCCGCGCCTCATCGAGCAACAACCCTCCGAGGACCTGGTCATCGGGGTGCACACCCTGGAGGGCAGGCACATCATCCGCCAGGGGTCACGCGACTTCGCCTATGGCCCCGGGCAACTCGCCTTCGTCAGCAACGCATCGCCCTATCTCGAGCGGACCTTCGAGATCAACGACCCTGCGGGCCTGGTGATCCCGCTCGAACTCCTCGGAAACCAGCGCAGGGTCGCAGAGCAGGCCCGACGACCGGTCGCCTCCCACACCCTGCTGGCGCGGGCCACCGCGTCGTTCATCCTGCAGTTCGCGTCCGACACCGCGGTCGGCGTGACCGAACCCGACCCGGACACGGAGATGGCCGCCATCGAATTGGTTCGCGCTGCGCTCGGACAGCTCGACTACGACAACCGACAGATCACCGACAACGCCCTGTTCGTGCGGGAGGCGGTCTCCGACCTCATCGAGCGTCACCATCGCGACCCGTCGTTCACCCCGAACGCGATCGCCCGCTACCTGCACATCAGCCGCCGTCAGCTGTACCGGCACTTCGAGGACACCGAGGACTCGTTGGCCGCACGCATCGCCGACCGCAGACTCAAGACCGCCTGCGAACTCCTCCGGACGCGTCCGGACATGGCGGTCTCCGAGGTGGCGAGGGTCTCCGGTTTCCCGTCGAGTCCCACGATGCGCAACCGATTCCGGGCCGAACTCGGAATCGGGCCGAGCGAGTATCGTGCCCGGGCGGCCGCCGAGGCCGACGCCGTGGAGGACTGGGGATCACCGACCTCGTGACGCCCGGCTGAGGCCGAACTCAGCTCAGCAGAGCCTGTGCCACCCGCTCCAGCGCGGCAACGCGACTTCCCTTCACCAGCACCGCATCTCCTCCGGCGAGGTCGCCGAGCGCGGCAACCGCCTCGTCGACGCCGGAGGTGTGGCGCGCGGTGTCGCCGTAGTTCGGTTCGTCGACCGCGATGACCTCGATGCCGAGCTCGTGCGCCTCGAGCGCGATCGCGTGGTGCTGGGCCGGGGAATCCGATCCGAGTTCCGCCATGGTGCCGAGAACGGCAACCCGCCGCCCGGCCGGCAGCGCGGCAAGCGACTTCAGAGCCGCCGACATCGACGTCGGGTTCGCGTTGTAGGCATCGTTGAGCACGATCGTGCCGTCCGCGGTCTTGGCGAGTTCCATTCGCAGACCGGACAATTCGGCGGCCGACATGCCGTTCGCGATGTCCTCGACGGACACTCCGAGACCGCCGCCGGCCGCAGCGGCCGCGAGCGCGTTGGGAACCTGATGCTCCCCTCGCGCGCCGAGTCGCACGTCGGTCGAACCCCACGGCGTGTGCAGCCGGAAGGATGCTCGCAGCTCGTCGTCGACGACGATGTCCGACGCGTACACGTCGGCATCCGGCGACAGGCCGTACCGCAGCACCCGCGCCGAGGTGCGATCCGCCATCGCCGCGACGTACCGGTGGTCGGCGTTCAGAACGGCGATCCCGTCGGCCGGGAGGGACTCGACCAGCTCACCCTTCGCGCGGGCCACCGATTCGATGTCCCCGAACAACTCGAGGTGGACGCCTTCGACGCGCGTGATCACACCGACGGTCGGGCTCGCGATGGAGCACAGCAGGTCGATGTGGCCGATCCCCCGTGCACCCATCTCGAGGACCACGGCCTCGACGCCGTCGGCTGCACCGGCCAGGGTCAGCGGGAGGCCCAGTTCGTTGTTGAAGGACTTCTCGCTCGCCGCGGTGCGGTAGGTGGTCTGCAGGACGCCGGCGAGGAGATCCTTGGTGGAGGTCTTGCCGACCGAGCCGGTGATGCCGACGACGCGGTCGGGGATGCGGCGGCGGACCGCGCGACCGAGGTCGGCGAGGGCGAGGGCGGTGTCGGCGACGCGGATGGCAGTGCCGCGTGCGACCTCGTCGCGGGAGGTGAAGTAGGCCGCCGCGCCGCCCTCGAGGGCCGACGGGATGAAGTCGTGACCGTCCCGCTCGGCGACGATCGGCACGAACAGCTGCCCCGGCCGGACGTTGCGCGAGTCGATGCTCGCCCCGTCGATCTGCACGTCGGGACCGATCAACTCGCCGCCGACGGACGCTGCGACCTCACTCGCCAAGAAATGCACGACCTCACGCTAGCCGACGGCCGTCGACCGGCTTCCCGAGCCGTCACGGTGCTGACCTCGATACGCGGCGGCCTCACTGCGTTCGGTCGTCGCTACTCGGCCGGCAGAGGGCCATCCCTCGCCGGTTGAGCAGGCGACGAGCGCAGCGAGGAGCCGTGTCGAAACCCACAACCGGCCACTCCACCCCGAGAACTCGGTTGCCGGGGGCCGTATCGTGACATGCATGTCTTCGCGGCTCCTGCGTCTTGTGGTCCTCTATGGCGGGGTCTCCGCCGAACATGATGTGTCACGGGTCACAGCCGCGCACGTTCTCGCCGCCGCTGACCGGGCAAAATACGACCTTGTCCCCATCGGGATCGCCAAGGACGGCACCTGGCTGCGCAACGACAAGGCCATGGCCGCGATCGCCGAAGGCACCCCGCTCCCGGACGTCCTGGAGGTGGCGGGCAGCGTCGTCGACCCGCTGACCGAACTCCGTGGTCACGCCGATGAGGCCATTACCGTCGTGTTGCCGCTGCTGCACGGTCCGCACGGCGAGGACGGCACCATCCAGGGGATGCTCGAGCTGTTCAAGCTGCCGTACGTCGGCGCCGGGGTGCTCTCGTCGGCGCTGTGCATGGACAAGGCGATGGCGAAGATCGTCGCCGCCCAGGCCGGCATCCCGCAGTGCAAATGGGTGGAGTTCCGCGACGGCGTCGACGACCCGGACACCATCGTCTCCCGGGTTGTCGAAGACCTCGGACTACCGGTGTTCGTCAAGCCCGCGAACCTCGGATCGTCGGTCGGCATCTCCAAGGCGCACGACGAACGCGAGCTGGACGCCGCGATCAACCTGGCCCTGCGCTACGACAACGTGGTGATCATCGAGGAGGCCGTCACCGGTCGCGAGATCGAGGTGGCCGTCCTCGGCGACACGGCACCCGAGACGTCGGTGCCCGGCGAGATCGAACCCGGCAGCGAGTTCTACGACTACGAGGACAAGTACGTCACCGGCGCGGCGAAGCTCGTCATCCCGGCCGCCCTGCCCGACGCCGCGCTCGCGGAGGCCAGGGAGCTCGCGGCCCGGACCTTCACGGCGATGCGCTGTACCGGCATGGCCCGGGTGGACTTCTTCTACGAGGCCGACGGTCGCGGGTGGCTGCTCAACGAGGTCAACACCATCCCCGGGTTCACCCCCGGTTCGATGTACCCGAAGCTGTGGGAGGCCACCGGCGTGCCCTACGCCGATCTCATCGATCAGCTCGTCACCTTCGCGCTCGAGGTCCACCGGCGCCGCGTCGGCTTCTCGACCGAGCACTGAACGACCGCGACGTCCGACGCGCGGGCCCAAGTCACCCGAACCGGACGTCGAACGGCGGTAGCATCGCACGCGTGACCCACACCCAGGCTGCCCGGTCGCTGCGCGTGCTGGTCTATTCCGACGATTCCGATACCCGGGCCCAGGTCATCGGCGCGCTCGGTACCCGGCCGTCCCAGGACATCCCGGAGCTCAGCTTCATCGAAGTCGCCACGGCTCCAATGGTGTTCGCCCAGCTCGACGCCGGCGTCGTCGATGCGGTGATCGCCGACGGCGAGGCCTCTCCGGCCGGTGGGATGGGGATCGCCAAGCAGATGAAGGACGAACTGGACCCGAGCCCGCCGGTGCTCGTGCTGCTCGGTCGCGCCGACGACCGCTGGCTCGCCGAATGGTCGCGGGCCGATGCCGTCGCCACACTCCCGGTCGATCCGATCGCCCTCCCGGAGGCCTTCGTCGAGATGGTCGAGAAACGCCGAACTGCCTGAAACGGGTGACTCCCGCGGGACGACCACCTAGGCTTGTGTTGTAGCTCACAACCGCGTCGGGAGGTTCTGACCGAACCCCTGGCACGGGCAGGACAATCGCCGAGCCGGAACCGCCCACCAGGCGTTTCGGCCGCCCGGAGCGAGGAGGAGTCCACGCTTTGAACGCCTACGTCCCGATCATGATCCTCGGGGCAATCGGCGTGGCGTTTGCCGTTTTCAGCGTCTTCATCGGCGTCGCGATCGGCCCGAAACGGTACAACCGCGCCAAACTCGAGGCGTACGAGTGTGGCATCGAGCCGGTCGGCCAGAGCCTCCTGACTCCTGCCTCCCGTCGCGGGGGCGAGGGCCCCACGTTCAGCGGCCCGGTCCAGCGGGTGCCGGTCAAGTACTACCTCACCGCGATGCTGTTCATCATCTTCGACATCGAGATCGTCTTCCTCTACCCCTGGGCCGTCGCCTTCGACTCCTTCGGCTGGTTCGGCCTCGCGGCCATGCTGTTGTTCATCGTCAATGTCTCCGTCGCCTACGCCTACGAATGGCGTCGCGGCGGACTGAGCTGGGACTGAGGACTTTTCAACCGGTAACCGTCTGCAAGGAGGTCAGTCATGGGACTCGAGGAGAAACTCCCCAGCGGTTTCCTGCTGAGCACCGTCGAGGATCTCGCCGGTTTCATGCGCAAGGGTTCGCTGTGGCCGGCCACCTTCGGACTCGCCTGCTGCGCAATCGAGATGATGTCCACGACGTCGGGTCGCTACGACCTCGCCCGATTCGGCATGGAGGCGTTCCGGGCGTCTCCGCGGCAGGCCGACCTGATGATCGTCGCCGGCCGCGTGAGCCAGAAGATGGCCCCGGTGCTCCGGCAGATCTACGACCAGATGGTCGAACCCAAATGGGTTCTGGCAATGGGGGTCTGCGCCTCGTCCGGCGGGATGTTCAACAACTACGCGATCGTCCAGGGCGTCGACCACGTCGTGCCGGTCGACATCTATCTCCCGGGTTGCCCTCCCCGACCAGAGATGTTGCTGAACGCGATCCTCAAGCTGCACGAGAAGATCCAGGAGATGCCGCTCGGGGTGAACCGCGAGGAGGCCATCTGGGCGGCGGAACGCGCTGCCCTGCAGGCCACTCCGACCATCGAGATGAAGGGGTTGCTGCGATGACCGACCTCGGCATGCCCGACCCGAAACCGCCCGATCCCGAGGTCATCGGCGTCCGGCACGGACTGTTCGGCGCACCGGGCACCGGTGACACTTCCGGATACGGCGGTCTGATCGATCCGATCACCTTGCCGCCCAGCTCTTCTCGACCTTATGGCAGCTACTTCGACGAGGTCGCCGATCTTTTGCAGGCCGAACTCGGAGAGTCCTACGACGCGGCGGTGGAGAAGGTGGTCGTCTTCCGCGACGAGATGACCATCCACGTCGCGCGGGAACACCTCCGCACGGTTGCGCTGACCCTGCGCAACGCACCCGCGTTGCGCTTCGAACTGTGCCTGGGCGTCAACGGGGTCCACTATCCCGGGGACGCCGACCGGGAACTGCACGCCGTCTATCCCCTCGCCTCCCTGACCCACAACCGGCGCGTGCGCCTCGAGGTGTCGGCGCCCGACACCGATCCGCACATCCCGAGCATCTGCGACATCTACCCCACCAACGACTGGCACGAACGCGAGACCTACGACTTCTTCGGCATCGTCTTCGACGGCCACCGTTCGCTGACCCGCATCGAGATGCCCGACGACTGGGAGGGCCATCCGCAGCGCAAGGACTACCCGCTCGGCGGAGTACCCATCGAGTACAAGGGAACCCGCGTCGACCCACCGGACCGGAGGAGGTCGTACAGCTGATGACCGACACAGCCACCGGATCGTCGAAATCCCGCGCCGCGACGCCCCGCGAGGAGGAGACCCCGACCCGCATCTACACCGTCTCCGGACAGGACTGGGACTCCATCGTCTCCGACGTCCGCACTCGCGCCGAACAGCAACCCGGCGACGAACGCATCGTCGTGAACATGGGTCCCCAGCACCCGTCGACCCACGGCGTGCTCCGCCTCATCCTGGAGATCGAGGGCGAGACGGTCACCGAGGCGCGCTGCGGAATCGGCTACCTGCACACCGGGATCGAGAAGAACCTCGAGTACCGCAACTGGACGCAGGGCGTCACGTTCGTGACTCGAATGGACTATCTGTCGCCGTTCTTCAACGAGACCGCCTACTGCCTGGGCGTCGAGAAGCTCCTCGGGATCACCGACGACGTCCCCGAACGGGCCACCGTCATCCGCGTCATGCTGATGGAGCTGAACCGGATCAGCAGCCATCTCGTGGCCCTGGCCACCGGCGGAATGGAGCTCGGTGCCGTCACCGCGATGTTCCTCGGCTTCCGCGAACGGGAACTGATCCTCGACCTCTTCGAACTCATCACCGGCCTGCGAATGAACCACGCCTACATCCGACCGGGTGGCGTCGCGCAGGATCTGCCGCCCGACGGGCCGGAACAGGTGGCCAAGGTCATCGCCCAGCTACCCGGTCGTCTGGACGAGCTCGGAGACCTGCTGAACGACAACTACATCTGGAAGGCGCGCACCCAGAACGTCGGATACCTCGACCTGACGGGTTGCATGGCTCTCGGCATCACCGGACCGGTGCTGCGGTCCACCGGCTATCCGCACGATCTGCGAAAGACGCAGCCGTACTGCGGGTACGAGACCTATGACTTCGACGTCATCACCGCCGACACCTGTGACTCGTACGGCCGCTACCTGATCCGCGTCAAGGAGATGCGCGAGTCGATCCGCATCGTCGAACAGTGCCTCGAGAGGCTCCGGCCCGGTCCGGTCATGGTCGCCGACCGCAAGCTGGCCTGGCCGGCCGATCTGGCCCTCGGCCCCGACGGTCTCGGCAACTCCCCCGAGCACATCGCCCGGATCATGGGGACGTCGATGGAGGCGCTCATCCATCACTTCAAACTGGTCACCGAGGGCATGCGGGTGCCGGCCGGACAGTGCTACGTCGCGGTCGAGTCCCCGCGCGGTGAGCTCGGAGTCCACATGGTCAGCGACGGCGGCACCCGACCCTATCGGGTCCACTTCCGCGATCCGTCGTTCACGAATCTGCAAGCGGTGGCCGCGATGTGCGAGGGCGGCATGGTCGCCGACGTCATCACGGCCGTCGCCAGTATCGACCCGGTGATGGGAGGCGTGGACCGATGACCGATCCCGTGTTCGTGGAGCTGTCCACCTCGCCGCCCACCGAAGATGCCGCGCCGGCCCAGGGCATTCCGGCGCCGACCATCACCTTCGGCGGCCCCTCCGCCTACCCGGCCGAGGTCACCGAACGCCTCGCCGAGCAGTCGGCGCCGATCATCGCGCGCTACCCACAGTCGCGGTCGGCCCTTCTCCCCCTGCTCCATCTGGTGCAGTCCGAGGACGGATACATCACCCGCGCGGGCATCGAGTTCTGCGCCGCGCAGCTGGATCTGACCGCCGCCCAGGTCGCTTCGGTGGCCACCTTCTACTCGATGTACCGCCGATCGCCGACCGGCGAGTACCTCGTCGGGGTCTGCACCAACACGCTCTGCGCCACCCTCGGCGGCGACGACATCCTCCGCGCGGTCTGCGACCACCTCGGTGTTCGCCCCGGTGACACCACCGCCGACGAGCGCATCACGGTGGAACACGTCGAGTGCAACGCCGCATGTGATTTCGCACCGGTGGTGATGGTGAACTGGGAGTTCTTCGACAACCAGACCCCGGAGTCGACGATCGAACTCATCGAGGACCTCCGTGCCGGTGTCTCGGTCGAACCCGCCCGCGGCACCGGGCGCGTGTGCTCCTTCCGCCAGACCGAGCTCGAACTCGCCGGGGCCGCACCCTCGTCGGCCGATCCCCTTCTACCGGCTGACCAGGCGACGAGCGAACCTGCCGAACCCGACCCACCGGAACCCCCAGTGCTGTCCCGGCACTGGGACGAGCCCGAGTCCTGGTCTCTGCAGAACTACTTGCGCCACAACGGGTACCGCGGTCTGCGGACCGCGCTCGAAGCCCCACCCGACGACGTCATCGAGATGGTGAAGGCCTCCGGGTTGCGGGGACGCGGCGGCGCCGGCTTCCCGGTCGGCATGAAGTGGTCGTTCATCCCGCAGGAGAAGTCCGGTGTCGAGCCGTCGATCCCGCATTACCTCGTGGTCAACGCCGACGAATCCGAACCCGGCACCTGCAAGGACATGCCCCTCATGCTCGCGACGCCGCACACCCTCGTCGAGGGGGTCATCATCGCGGCGTATGCGATCCGCGCACACCGCGCGTTCATCTACGTCCGCGGGGAAGTCGCATCGGTCCTGCGACGGCTGCGTGCCGCCGTGGACGAGGCTCATGCCGCAGGCTATCTCGGGAAGAACATTCTGGGCTCGGGCTTCGACCTCGACCTGGTGGTGCACGCCGGGGCGGGCGCCTACATCTGCGGTGAGGAGACGGCGCTGCTCGACTCACTCGAGGGTCGTCGGGGCCAGCCGCGCCTCCGCCCGCCCTTCCCGGCGGTCGCCGGCCTCTACGCGAGCCCGACCGTGGTCAACAACGTCGAATCCATCGCCAGCGTGCCGTCGATCATCCGGAACGGCGTCGACTGGTTCCGGTCGATGGGCACCGAGAAGTCGCCGGGGTTCACCTTGTACTCCCTGTCCGGCCACGTCACCCATCCCGGTCAGTACGAGGCGCCGCTCGGGATCACCCTGCGGCAACTCCTCGAACGCGCCGGCGGTGTCCGCGCCGGGCACGAACTCAAGTTCTGGACCCCGGGCGGATCGTCGACGCCGCTGCTGACACCGGAGCATCTCGACGTCCCCCTCGACTACGAAGGGGTCGGCGCCGCGGGATCGATGTTGGGCACCAAGGCTCTTCAGATCTTCGACGAGACAACCTGCGTCGTCGGTGCGGTGCTGCGCTGGACCGAGTTCTACGCGCACGAGTCGTGCGGTAAGTGCACGCCGTGCCGGGAGGGCACCTACTGGCTGGTGCAGCTGCTCCATCGGCTCGAGCACGAGGGCGGCACCGCCGCCGACCTCGACACCCTTTCCGATGTCACCAACAGCATCGTCGGGAAGTCGTTCTGCGCGCTCGGCGACGGCGCGGGGAGCCCGATCGTGTCGTCGCTGCAGTACTTCCGAGACGAATACCTCGCCCACCTCGATCACGGTTGCCCGTTCGACCACTCGCTGTCGACCGTCCTGGGTTCCGAGCCGACGGGAGATGCCCGATGACCCTCACCCACGGCAGTGATCCGACGACCCAGGCCGACAATCTCGTGGGCATCACCATCGACGGCGTCGAGCTGCGGGTGCCGAAGGGCACCTTGCTGATCCGCGCTGCCGAGCAGATCGGGATCACCATCCCCCGCTTCTGCGATCACCCGTTGCTCGACCCGGTCGGCGCCTGCCGCCAGTGCCTCGTGGAGGTCGAGGGCCAGCGGAAGCCCCTGGCGTCGTGCACCACCACGGCCACCGACGGGATGGTGGTCCGGACCCAACTCAGTTCGCAGATCGCCGCGGATGCGCAGCGCGGCGTGATGGAGCTGCTGCTGATCAATCATCCACTCGACTGTCCGGTGTGCGACAAGGGTGGTGAGTGCCCGCTGCAGAACCAGGCCATGTCGGCCGGTCGCAGCGAGTCCCGGTTCGACGGCGTCAAACGCACGTTCACCAAGCCGGTCCCGCTGTCGTCGGAGGTTCTGCTCGACCGCGAGCGATGCGTCCTCTGTGCCCGGTGCACGCGCTTCTCCACGCAGGTCGCCGGCGATCCGCTCATCGAGCTGGCGGATCGTGGTGCGCTGCAGCAGGTCAGCATCTATGAGGACGAACCGTTCGACTCGTACTTCTCCGGCAACACCGTCCAGATCTGTCCGGTCGGCGCGTTGACCGGTGCCCAGTATCGTTTCCGTGCACGGCCTTTCGATCTCGTCTCGACGCCGAGTGTCTGTGAGCACTGTGCGAGCGGATGCGCCCAGCGCACCGACCATCGGCGCGGCAAAGTGCTCCGACGCCTCGCCGGGGACGACCCCGAGGTCAATTCCGAGTGGAACTGTGACAAGGGGCGGTGGGCTTTCGCGTACGCGACCGAGTCCGACCGCCTGACCTCTCCATTGGTCCGCGACCGGCACGGTGAACTACGGGAGGCGTCGTGGGCCGACGCCATCCGCGTTGCCGCCGAGGGAATCTCGGCGGCCAGTGGGCATGTCGGCGTGTTGGCCGGTGGACGCCTCACCGTGGAGGACGCCTACGCCTACGCGCGGTTCGCCCGCACGGTGCTGAAGACGGACGACATCGATTTCCGCGCCCGCGTCCACAGCACCGAGGAGGCGTCCTTCCTCGCCGCCCGGGTGGCCGGACGAGGTCTCGAGACCACCTATGGCGACCTGTCCGACGCACCGGCGGTACTCCTCGCGGGTTTCGAACCCGAGGAGGAATCCCCGATCGTCTTCCTCCGTCTTCGCCGGGCGGTGCGGACGAACCGGCAGCGGGTGGCCACCTTGGCCCCGTTCGCGAGCCGCGGGGCGCAGAAACTCGATGCTCGACTGTTCCCCGTCGCGCCGGGCGCCGAGCCGGAGATCCTCGCCTCCGACGAGGTGGCCGACCATCTGGGCGAAGCGGGTTCGGTCATCGTCGTCGGGGAGCGACTGGCCGGCGTCCCGGGTGGCCTGCAGGCCGCCGCCGACCTCGCCGACCGCACGGGCGCCCGCCTCGCCTGGATCCCGCGGCGTGCCGGGGAGCGGGGCGCACTCGAGGTCGGCGCTCTCGCCGGGTTGTTGCCGGGCGGACGGCCGATCACCGACACCGCGGCGCGCGACGCTGTTTCGGAGGTGTGGGGTTCTGGCATCCCGACCCTGCCCGGTCGCGACACCACCGGCATCCTCGACGCGGCCCGCTACCACGGGCTGTCACTGATCGTCGCAGGCGTCGACCTCGACGATCTCCCCGATCCCGCGGCTGCGCGCGACGCACTCGCCGCCGCACCCTTCGTCGTGAGTCTCGAACAGCGGCACTCGACGGTGATCCCGCACGCCGACGTGGTGTTCCCGGTGGCGACGGTCGCCGAGAAGGAGGGCACGTTCGTCGACTGGGAGGGCCGTCCGCGCAGCTTCACCGCCGCGCTGACCGAGTCCGGACACGTTCCCGACCATCGGGTCCTGGATGCGCTCGCACGGCGTCTCGGCGTCGACCTGCGCTGTGATGGGCCGCAGACCATCCATATGGATCTGCGCCGCATCGGAGCGTGGGCAGGTGAGCGCCCGGCCCTCGTCGCTCATGAACGTTCCCAGCGCGCACCGGCGGCCGGTCAGGCCGTCCTGGCCACCTGGCACCTGCTGCTCGACCTCGGACGTCTGCAGGACGGCGAGCCGCACCTCGCCGGGACCGCACGTCTGCCGGTGGCACGGATGTCGCCGACGACCGCCGCCGAGGCCGGCGTCGCGGTCGGCGGGCGAGTCCGGATCAGCACCGCCGACGGCGAGATCGCCTTGCCCGTCGAGTACGCCGACATGCCCGACCGCGTCGTGTGGGTTCCGCTCAACTCGCCCGGTTCCCGAGTGCACGCCGACCTCCGGGCCCGCGCGGGTGATCTCGTCGCGCTGGCGCCGGCCTCGTCGGCGGATGTCGCGGGAGGTGTGCGATGACCGCTCTCGCCATCGACTACCCCGACCTCGCCGACTTCGGCCACGACCCCATCTGGCTCGTCGTCGTCAAGGCGGTCGCCGTCTTCGCGTTCCTCGTCGTCAACCCGTTGGTCGCGATCCTGCTCGAGCGCAAGATCATGGCGCGCATGCAGTCCCGGATCGGGCCGAACCGCGTCGGGCCCCGCGGAATCCTCCAGAGTCTCGCCGACGGTGTGAAACTCGCACTGAAGGAAGGCATCATCCCGTCCGGCGTCGACAAGGTGATCTACCTCCTCGCACCGATCATCGCGGTCGTCCCCGCGGTGATGGCGTTCGCGGTGATCCCGTTCGGACCGATGGTGTCGGTGTTCGGTCACCAAACCCCGTTGCAGCTCACCGATCTGCCGGTCGGGGTGCTCTACGTCCTGGCCGTGACCTCGGTCGGCGTGTACGGGATCGTGCTGGCCGGTTGGTCGTCCGGTTCGACCTATCCCCTCCTGGGCGGACTCCGCTCCACCGCCCAGGTGATCTCCTACGAGATCGCGATGGGCCTCACCTTCGCCGCGGTGTTCCTCGACGCCGGGACGATGTCGACCTCGGGAATCGTTGCGGCGCAGGAGCACCACTGGTACTTCCTCCTGCTGCTGCCGTCGTTCGTGATCTACGCGATCTCGATGGTCGGTGAAACGAACCGTGCTCCGTTCGACCTGCCGGAGGCCGAGGGCGAGCTGGTCGGCGGTTTTCACACCGAGTACTCATCGCTGAAGTTCGCGATGTTCATGCTGGCCGAGTACATCAACATGGTGACGGTCTCCGCCCTGGCCACCACGATGTTCCTGGGCGGCTGGCAGGCGCCATGGCCGCTGAGCGCCTTCGACTGGGCGAACTCCGGGTGGTGGCCCATCCTCTGGTTCACCATCAAGGTCTGGGCGTTCCTGTTCGTGTTCATCTGGCTCCGGACGAGCCTGCCGCGGTTGCGTTACGACCAGTTCATGAACCTGGGCTGGAAGGTGCTCATCCCGATCTCGCTGACGTGGGTGATGGTCGTGGCGATCATCCGCGCCTCCATCGGCGGCGACGACGCCGGCCTCATCCGGGCACTCGTCTCGGCGGGCGCCGGTCTCGCCGTGACCGCACTCATCGGCTACGCGATCTGGCGGATGATGCGGGTACCGGATGTGCCGGACGCCTCGTCCGAACCACAGAGCCCGACCGAGTTCGACCCCATGGCCGGCGGCTTCCCCGTGCCGCCGATGCCCTCGACGGATTCGAGATCCCAGCCCGTCCGGATCGATCCCGAGCCGCCCCTTCCCGCCGAAGAGAAGCCGAGCAGGGAGACCACCGATGCCTGATTTCCTCAAGCCGGTCAGTGGATTACGCGTCACCTTCGGTGGCATGTTCCAGCCGAGCATCACCGAGCAGTATCCAGAGGAAAAACGGCCGACCGCGCCCCGCTATCACGGCCGGCACCAACTGAACCGTCATCCCGACGGGCTGGAGAAGTGCATCGGCTGTGAGCTCTGTGCGTGGGCCTGCCCCGCCGACGCCATCTACGTCGAGGGAGCCGACAACACGCCGGACGAACGGTATTCGCCCGGTGAGCGATACGGCCGCGTCTATCAAATCAACTACCTGCGTTGCATCGGGTGCGGACTCTGCATCGAAGCCTGCCCGACCCGTGCGCTGACGATGACCAACGACTACGAGCTCGCCGACGACAACCGCGCCGACCTCATCTACGAGAAGGACCGGCTTCTGGCGCCTCTGCCACCGGGCGTCGAACCGCCGCCGCACGCCATGGCGCCCGGTTCGACCGAGGAGAACTACTACCGCGGCGAGATCACCTCCGACGGCCGGGTCACACCTCTCCCGACACCGACGGTGCGCGAGGGCGCCCGGGAGCCGCGACCATGACGCCCGGGCCGGTGACCGCGATCCTGGCCGACGAGGTGGTCCGCACCTCGACCGGTGAGGCCGTGCAGTTCTGGGTCCTCGGAGTGATCGCGGTGGCCGGCGCGCTCGGCGTCGTCTTCGCCACCAAGGCGGTCTACTCCGCGATCTTCCTGGCCACCACGATGATCGTGCTGGCGGTCTTCTACGTGGCGCAGGGTGCGGTGTTCCTCGGCGTCGTGCAGGTCGTCGTCTACACCGGCGCGGTGATGATGCTGTTCCTCTTCGTCCTCATGCTCGTCGGCGTCGACTCCTCGGACTCCCTCAAAGAGACCCTGCGAGGGCAACGTGTCGCCGCGATGCTCATCGGTCTCGGCTTCGGCGTCCTGATGATCGCCGGCATCGGCAACGCCACCATCGCGGTCACCTCCGGCGCGACCGCGCCCGGCGCCCTCGCCGACGACACCAACTACGGCATCGAGGCCATCGCCGAACTCATCTTCGTCCGGTATCTGTGGGCGTTCGAGCTGACCGGTGCGCTCCTCATCGCCGCGACCCTCGGCGCGATGGTCCTGGCCCACCGCGAGAAGTTCGGTCCACGCCTCACCCAGAAGGAGCTGTCGCAGGCGCGATTCCGCACCGGCATCAACATCACCCCGCTCCCGAGTCCCGGTGTCTACGCCCGGCACAACGCGGTCGACGTCCCGGCACGACTCCCCGACGGCAGTCCATCCGATCTCTCGGTGAACGCCATCCTGGCCGCCCGCACCCTGCGCCAGAAGAACACGGAGGCCCCGGAGAATCCGGCAGACCAGGATTCAGGGGGCCGCTCATGAACCCGGAGAACTACCTCTACCTCTCGGCACTGCTGTTCACCATCGGCGCCGCCGGAGTGCTGTTGCGACGCAACGCGATCGTCGTCTTCATGTGCATCGAGCTGATGCTCAACGCCGCGAACCTCGCCTTCGTCACGTTCGCCCGGATGAACCAGTCCTTCGACGGGCAGGTGATCGCCTTCTTCACGATGGTCGTCGCCGCGGCCGAGGTGGTCGTGGGTCTCGCCATCATCATGACCATCTTCCGATCGCGCCGTTCGGCGTCGGTCGACGACGCGGATCTGCTGAAGCGGTAGAGGAGGATTGGTGAACGCCGAACTGACCGCGTCACTGCTCTGGCTGGTGCCCGCACTACCGCTCGCCGGTGCGGTGATCCTCCTCCTCGGTGGTCGGACCACCGACCGCTGGGGCCACCTGCTCGGTACTGCCGCAGCGATCGCGTCGTTCGTGGTCGGGCTGGTGATGTTCGCCGGGATGGTGTCCCGTCCCGCCGATGACCGCGGGGTGACCGACACCCTCTTCAGTTGGGTTCCGGTCGGAGAACTGCAGGTGGACTTCGGTTTCCGCCTGGACCAGTTGTCGATGTGCTTCGTCCTGCTGATCACCGGCGTCGGATCGCTGATCCACGTCTACTCGATCGGCTACATGGCCGCCGACCCCGATCGTCGACGGTTCTTCGGCTACCTCAACCTGTTTCTCGCGGCGATGCTCGTCCTCGTCCTCGCCGACAACTATCTCGGCCTGTACCTCGGCTGGGAGGGTGTCGGTCTGGCGTCGTATCTGCTGATCGGCTTCTGGCAGTTCAAACCGACCGCAGCGACCGCGGCCAAGAAGGCCTTCGTGGTCAACCGCGTCGGCGACATCGGGCTCGCCGTCGCCCTGATGATCATGTTCGCCACCTTCGGGTCGGTGGCGTTCACCGCGGTCTTCGACGGCGCCCCGCAGGCCGGCGAAGGAACCCTCACCGCACTGGGTTTCGTGCTCCTGCTCGCCGCCTGCGGCAAGTCTGCCCAGGTGCCGCTGCAGTCGTGGCTCGGCGACGCCATGGAGGGTCCGACCCCGGTGTCCGCGCTGATCCACGCGGCCACGATGGTGACCGCAGGCGTTTACCTGATCGTGCGCTCCGGCCCGATCTTCGACCTGGCGCCCACCGCGCAGGTCGGGGTCGTGGTCGTCGGTGCCGTGACGCTGCTGTTCGGCGCGATCATCGGTTGCGCCAAGGACGACATCAAGAAGGCGCTCGCGGCGTCGACGATGAGCCAGATCGGTTACATGGTGCTCGCCGCCGGACTCGGCCCGGCCGGCTACGCATTCGCGATCCTGCACCTGCTCACCCACGGTTTCTTCAAGGCCGGCCTGTTCCTGGGCGCCGGATCGGTGATGCACGGGATGAATGACGAAACCGACATGCGACGGTACGGCGGACTCCGCACACTGATGCCCGTCACCTTCGTGACGTTCGGGGTCGGCTACCTCGCGATCATCGGCGTCCCACCATTCGCAGGCTTCTACTCCAAGGACCACATCATAGAGGCCGCCTTCGGGGCGGGTGGTGCGAAGGGCCTGATCCTCGGCGGTGCAGCGCTTCTCGGCGCGGGCATCACCGCCTTCTACATGACCCGCGTGATGCTGCTGACGTTCTTCGGCGAGAAGCGCTGGCACGACGGCACCGACGCCCCAGCGCCGCATCCGCACGAGTCACCCCGGGTGATGACCGGGCCGATGGTCCTCATCGCGCTGGGTTCGGTGGTCTCCGGCGGACTGCTCGCGATCGGCGGTTCACTCGAGCACTGGCTCGAACCCGTGGTCGGCGAGCACACCGCCCACCACCTGATCCCGGTGTGGGCGATGACCGCGATCATTCTCGTCGTCGTCGCGGCCGGCGTCGCGGTCGCCTACCGGCAGTACGCCACCCGGCCCGTCCCCGCCATCGCACCCGACGACGTGTCGGTGCTGACCGTCGCGGCACGACGTGATCTGTACGGCGACGCGATCAACGAAGAGTTGCTGATGCGACCCGGACAGCGGATCACGGCCGGCCTCGTCGCGGT
The DNA here is from genome assembly GCF_023218005.1 of Gordonia sp. C13. Lineage (NCBI taxonomy): Bacteria > Bacillati > Actinomycetota > Actinomycetes > Mycobacteriales > Gordoniaceae > Gordonia > Gordonia sp. C13. Next base: position 30,741 of record NZ_JALPSY010000011.1, on the reverse strand, counting down.
GGAGTCCGACGGCGTCGACGGGTTGACGAGCGTGGTCGGGGAAACCGTGACCCGCACGTCGCGTCGAATACGTGGCTGGCAGAACGGTTATGTGCGGTCCTACGCACTGTCGATGTTCGCCGGGACGACCCTGATCGTCGCACTCGTGATGGCGGTGAACGTGCTGTGAACATCCCCTGGCTGACGATCCTCTGGCTGGCCCCCGCGGTGGGCGCGGCTCTCGTCCTCGCCATCCCGGTCAATCGGCCCGCGGCGGCACGCTGGTTCGCCTTCGCGATCACCGTCGGCGTCCTCGTCCTGGCCGTCGGCCTCGCGGTCGGTTTCGATCCCGCCGGCGAGCGCTACCAATTCACCGAGGACGTGAGCTGGATTCCGGCCCTGGGAACCCGATATGCGTTGGGACTGGACGGAATCGGGTTGGTCCTCATCCTGCTGACCGCCGCTCTCCTGCCGTTGCTCCTGCTCGCCGGTTGGCACGACGCCGACTCCGACGGGTCCCTGGATCACTCAGGCGGACGGGCGCAGAAGGGCCCGCACATCTACCTCGCACTGTTCCTCGCCACCGAGGCGATGGTGCTGATGAGCTTCGTCGCCCTGGACATCCTGCTCTTCTACATCTTCTTCGAGGCCATGCTCATCCCGATGTACTTCCTCATCGGCGGCTTCGGTACCGGCCCCAACCGCTCCGGCGCGGCGGTGAAGTTCCTGCTGTACAACCTGTTCGGCGGTCTGCTGTTACTGGCCGCGGTGGTCGGCCTGTACGTGGTGTCCGCGCAGAACGGTGTCGGCGCAGACGGCGGTGGGACCTTCGCGCTCGGCGACATCGTGGCCGCGGTGTCGAGCGGTCAGATCGACGACACCACCGGCCTGGCGAAACTGCTGTTCCTCGGCTTCATGTTCGCGTTCGCGGTCAAAGCCCCGCTGTGGCCGCTGCATTCGTGGCTCCCCGATGCCGCGGTTGCCGCCACCCCGACATCGGCAGTGCTGATGATGGCCGTCATCGACAAGGTCGGGACCTTCGCGATGCTGCGGTTCTGCCTGCAGCTGTTCCCGGATGCGAGCCAGCATTTCGCTCCACTGATCTGCGGGCTCGCGGTCGTCAGCATCGTCTACGGCGCGGTCCTGGCCATCGGTCAGACCGACGTCATGCGCCTGATCGCCTACACGTCGATCTCCCACTTCGGTTTCATCATCCTGGGCATCTTCGTGATGACCGATCAGGGCCAGACCGGTTCGGCGCTGTACATGGTCAATCACGGACTCTCCACCGCCGCACTGTTCCTCATCGCCGGGTTCCTGGTGTCGCGGCGGGGCAGCCGCCTGATCGCCGACTACGGCGGTGTCCAGAAGGTCGCCCCGGTCCTTGCCGGGACCTTCCTCGTCGCGGGTCTGGCGACTCTGTCGCTACCCGGACTCGCCCCGTTCATCAGCGAGTTCCTGGTCCTCATCGGCACATTCACGCGCTATCCGATCGCCGCTGTCCTCGCGTGTTCGGCCCTGGTGCTCTCCGCCGTCTACATTCTGTGGACCTACCAGCGGATGATGGGCGGGCCGGCGAGGTCCGACGACGAGCAGCGGTCGCCGATACGCGACCTCGCGGGCCGCGAACTGGCCGTCGTCGTACCGCTGCTCGCCCTGCTCATCGCCCTGGGTGTGTATCCGAAACCGATGATCGACCTGATCGATCCGGCCGTGCAGAGCACGTTGACCACGGTCGGGGTCACCGATCCCGAACCCGCGGTCGCGGACCCCGCCCATGGCCGGCCCGCCGGCGCGACCACCGATGCGGAGGCCCACCGATGACCACCTCTCTCGTCACGACCCCGCTGGCCGCGATCGAGGCCCCGAGCGTCGAGTACGCGGCGCTGTCCCCCATGCTGATCGTGTTCGGTGCGGGAGTCATCGGGGTCCTCGTCGAGGCATTCGCCCCGCGCCGGGTGAGGTACTCACTGCAACTGGCACTTTCGCTGGGCGGGCTCGTCGTCGCTCTCGCGGCGTTGGCCACCGTCACGGCCGGGCAGACAACAGACGGCGCGAACGGCCAGTTCGCGATGTCGGGGGCCGTCGTGATGGACCGCCCGACGTTGTATCTTCAGGGCCTCCTGCTGATCATCGCGATCGTCGCGGTCGGTTTCATGGCCGAACGGCGACTCGAACGGGTCGTCGCGCCGGTCACCATGCGCACCCTGGCCGGGGCCGGGGTCGGCGACGACCAGTCCGGCAGAACAGGTCTCAACGGCGGTGGTGTCGACGCGGACATGTTCACCCCGTCCGGCGCGTCCGTGCCCAACACCGACGCCGAGTTCGAGGCGACCCGAGCCGGTGCCGTGACGACCGAGGTGTTCCCGCTGGCCCTGCTCGCGGTCGGCGGCATGATGCTGTTCCCCGCGTGCGGCGATCTGCTCACCATGTTCATTGCGCTGGAGGTCTTCTCGCTGCCGCTCTATCTGCTGTGCGGACTGGCGCGGCGTCGTCGGCTGATCTCGCAGGAAGCATCGCTGAAGTACTTCCTGCTGGGCGCCTTCTCGTCGGCCTTCTTCCTGTTCGGTGCCGCGTTCGTCTACGGCGCGACGGGGTCGCTGAACCTGTCGACGATCGGTGCGTCGATCACCGACATCGCCGGGACCGGCGGGGACACCACGCTGGCACTGATCGGTCTCGCCATGCTGGCGGTCGGCCTGTTGTTCAAAGTCGGGGCGGTGCCGTTCCATTCGTGGATTCCCGACGTCTACCAGGGTGCCCCGACCCCGGTCACCGCGTTCATGGCCTCGGCCACCAAGGTCGCCGCGTTCGGCGCGCTGCTCCGCGTCTTCTACGTCGGTTTCGGTGCGCTGCGCGACCAGTGGGCGCCGGCGCTGTGGGCGGTCGCGATCGCGTCGATGGTCATCGCGTCGGTGATGGCCGTGACCCAGAACGACGTGAAGCGGATGCTCGCCTACTCGTCGATCGCGCACGCCGGTTTCATCCTGCTCGGTCTGATCGCCTTCGACGACGCAGGTCTCGGCGCGACCCTCTTCTACCTGGCGGCCTACGCGTTCACCACGCTCGGCGCCTTCGCGATGGTGGCGGTCATCCGGGAACCCGATACGGACACGAGTACATCGGCACGCACCGCCGCGATCCACGGCGCCGCGGCGACGGTCCGCAATCCGCACCTGTCCGGCCGCGAGGCCACCGACCTCACCCAGTGGTCGGGTCTGGGCCGGCGGTATCCCTTGGTCGGCGCCATGTTCGCGGTCTACCTGCTGTCCTTCGCGGGCATCCCGCTGACCAGCGGCTTCATCGCCAAGTTCGACGTCTTCGCCGCGGTCGCCGGCAACGGTGGTGGAGTCCTGGTGGTCATCGGCGTCATCAGCAGCGCGATCGCCGCCTACGTCTACATCCGCATCATCGTCGCCATGTTCTTCGACGACGTCCCTACTCGGGACGCACCGCACGTCGTGAAGCCGAGCATCCTCACCACCACGGGCATCGCCCTGTGCACGCTCGTCACCGTCGTGCTCGGCGTCTTCCCGCAACCGCTCCTCGATCTCGCCGACGCCGCCGCGACCTTCCTCCGCTGACCGGCTACGCAAACCCACCCTTTTTCGCCACTTCCACCACCCCGCGACCTGGTGGGTTTGTCCATCCGTGGTGAGTCTGGACGACGAGCCGCCGACCAAGCCTTCATGGGCGCCGCCAGCATCCGGAACGAGAGCCGCAGCCAAGACCCGGGCCCAGCCACCTCGTTGGCTGTTCGGGACTTGTCCACAGCAGCTGGCCGCGCTCTGACATCGGCCCCAACGGCGCACTACACTGCGGCATGAAACTGTGTGGTGGTGACGACTCGTCTTCGGGGGGAAGCGTGAGCGACAAAGTAGCGGTTGATCTCGTTGAGTTGCGGTATGGCGGTCACCAGCTCAGCGGTTGGCACGTCGAGTCATCTGACACGTTCAAAGTCGGATTTCGCCGGATGGCCGAGGCTGCCGAAACCGGCTGGGTCGGCGCCTCGGCCAAGGCACTCTCCGAGAAGCTCGATGCCCTACAGGCTTCAGCTCGAGCGGTGACGACCAGGCTTGGCGAGAATGCAAACGGGTTCGTCCACGCAGCTAGCACTTATGATGTGCAGGACACGGCCGCTGGTGCAACGCTCGGTTCAGCAGATGCCGCTGAACCACCCCTCGCCAGCGCCCAGGACGATCACCCACCGTTGAATCTGTGATCTCCCTTTCAGACGTTGACCGGTGGAATGTCGCAGACATCGAAGCGGTGTTCAGCGTTTGCGCAGGCCAAGCTGATCACTGCAGCACCCAGTCATCCAACCTCAAGAACCTGGACACCTTCTCGACTTGGGATGGCGATGCAGCAGCAGCAGCCAAGCGGTCAGTAGGACGGACGCGAGTCGACTTCGACGTTCACGGCAACCAGGTTTCGGTTATCGCCGACGCAGCCCGGGCAGCAGCACAAAAGATCGAAACTATAAAGGAAGCACTGGCCAAGATCCGTGCTGATGCATTCTTAGATCACTTTGCCATCGACGATAACGGAACTGTCAGGTCGACCCTGCAGACTGTGTTGACCAAGGAGGACAACCAAAAAAGGGAGGGCAATCGAGTCGCCCTCCAACTTCGCGTAAATCAACTGCTCATCAACGCAGAGGCCGCCGATGACGACTTGGCGGCAGCAATTCGGGCTGCAGATGGTGAACTGAGGCCAGAACTCATTCCACCCAGCGCCTTCGACGGCACCTACGCGGGCGTCTTCGGCATTGCTTCTTTGGGTCTGCCCAACTACCCAGATGCATCCCTGACAGATGCGGAGACGCGCAATTACTACGCGGAGGCGGAGCGGAGACTGAAGGTACTGAACGACACCCTCGCAAAGTCCGACATGCCCACCGAGCAACGCGCACTCATAGCTCAAGAACTCCGGAACGAAATACGCACTAAAGCCAGAACTCTCATGGCTGATCAGGCGCGAGCAGCCGAGCTTTTCCGTGCCGAGCCGAACAAGACGATGGAACAACTCGTCGAACACAAGGCTCAAAAGTATGGAATGACCCGAGAGCAAGCACTTGAAGACATCATTCGGTCCTCGTCGACTAGCCGGGGCTCAGTGAATGCAAGCTTGGGAGTTGACCCAGAGAAGCCGATTCTGCCGGACCTCAGAGAAGTTGAGTCCAGGTCTTCACCTCGAGCAGGCCCAGCGGAGGTAGTTCCTGAGCGGTTCGCGGGAACCGCGACCAGGATGGCCGCGAAGGTCGCTCTACCCGCTGCGCTGGCTTTCGAAGTGTACAACGGCTACAACGAGGTGAGTTCAGGTGAAGCGAGCGTTCCCGAAGCGACTGGTGGCGGCATCGGCGCGATCGGAGGAGCTTGGGCGGGAGCGGAGTACGGCGCGATGGCCGGCACGTTCGGAGGCCCGATTGGAATAGGAATCGGCGTGGTGGTCGGCGGGGTTGCCGGGGGCATCATCGGCGGTAGTTTCGGAAAGCAGATTGGCGGTTTGTTCGATTGATCAACGAATGGTCCTTGTACGAACGACTTCATCGTATGGCCGTATCCCACGCCCGGGTGGTGGACTCACGGACCATTGCCGGCGTCGTCCAGCTCGACGTCGACCCAGCCAGGTTCCACCCGGACCAATCAGGCGCCCACCTAGGACTGTTCGCATTGTTCACGGCGGAACAGGACCATGAGACCGGATTCAGGGACAATGTGGCGGTCGTGTTGACGAGGTTCGTGGTCGATTCGACAGTCGACGTCAACGATTTGTTCGACCACGCCTTTATAGAAGCACGATCACTTCCAAATTGGGTTGAACAGCGCGCAGACCGGTATCCGATCACTTCGCGAACCCAAGGCGCCAGCATCCAGGCTGGAAATTATCAGGATCCGGCGGGCCGGTGGTTGTATTCCGTCAATAAGTACGAAGTGTACCAACGCGCAAATGTTGCCTACTTACTACAGTGCACCGGTACGACGATTTCCCAACAACGTTCCGTATGGTCTGAGCTCATCGAAACGGTGAGTTCAGCCCGATTCGACGACTGAGGAGAGAAAGTGGTTAGCCGGGCGTCCGAGGTTTCCGATCTTGAATATGTAATGTCCACGCGCATCGACTTTGTAGCCGACCCGGAGGACCGCACCTGGTATATCGGCGCAACGGGTGGATCCGCCATCTACATTCGGATGGGTGATTTCCCCGATGAAGAGGCGTACTCACTCTACCTCGGTCGTGGCCGGTGGATGGATTTCAGCCGGGTGCCGGGCAACTGGACCATAACGACTCCCCCTCAAGGATGGCCGGAATCCGCGCGGCCCCGACTACCAAAAGGCGAGTTTCATGACTGACGCGCCACTTCGAACCCGGTATCTAACCCAAGACGAGCGAGCGCTACTTATCGCTAGATGGCGTGAGCAGCACCGTAAGTACCACAATCTCGACCACTTACTCAGTGTCTTGTCCTCGCTGGACAACCTCCGGTCCGCGGGTACGAGCTTCGACGACGAGGCGGTAACTCTGGCGGCCTGGTTCCACGATGCAATCTACGAAGTCGGCGCGGCCGACAACGAGGACCAATCCGCCGACCTTGCCCTCCGTATGCTCGCCGGTAGGTCGTGCGCGCAAGAAGTCGCACGCCTGGTCCGTGCCACTGCCGAACACCGCGTCGATACGAACGATGTGAATGCGTCAGCATTGTGCGATGCGGACCTGGCGATCTTAGCGAGCGACTCGCAGCGATACTCGAAGTACTGCGCAGACGTAAGAGACGAATACTCCCAGTTCGAGGACACGCTCTACTACGCGGGACGCAGCCGGGTCCTCGAACAACTGCTCAGCCTTGATCGGCTCTTCAACACAGACTTCGGGTATGAAAACTGGGAATCGCCGGCTCGGCGCAACCTCGAGACCGAACTCCGGTCCATTCGCCCGAGCTGAGGGCCGTGGATCTCGTCAGGCACCTGCGATTCTTCGTCGCCGTCGCCGAGGAAGGCCACTTCGGGGACGCTGCCGCCCGACTGGAGATGACACAGCCGCCGGTCTCGCAGGGGTTGCGCCGCCTGGAGAAGGAGCTCGGGGTCCAACTCATCCGACGTACCTCTCGCGGCGCCGAACTCACCGACGCCGGCCGTGATCTCCTACCCCGCGCGCGACTCCTGATCGACGACGCCGCGCGGTTCCTCGGCGAGGCACGACGCCTTCATGACGGGACCGAGGTGTTGCGTTGGGGTGCAGTCCCTCTCGCCGGGGCCGGCGCCGTTGCCGCTGTCGCACAACGCCTCGGCGACGTGTCCTCCGGCCAGGAGATGGTGAGTGCCACGACGGTGGGTCTCGTCGAGCAGGTGTCGGCAGGAACCCTCGACCTCGCCATCGTCGATGCCCCCTGCGTCACCGGCACGCTCACGGCCGGGCCGGTCGTCGTCTTCCGACGCCAGGTGGTCGTGCCGGCCGGTCATCCGGTCACCACCGCGACGCGGCCGCGGCTCCGCCAGCTCGCGGGACTCGACCTCTGCCATCCGCCACGAGCAGCCAACCCGCCCGCACACGACCAGCTGATCGATCGTCTCCGCGAATCCGGACTCGACCCACACGTCCTTCCCGTCTCGTCTGCCGAGCACCTGGTGGCGGCCGTCGCCGGCGGTGGCGCATTCGGCTTGACCGCCGACGCAGAACGTCTCGCGTCACTCGATGCCGTCCGATGCCTGCCTCTCGGGCGTGACACCACCGCACTCCGGCTTCGGGTCGTCTACCGGGAAGCGGCGCTCGCCGAGGTGGCCGACGTGACGACGGCGGCACTCTGGAAGATCAGCAAGGCGTCCGGTTGAGCGCCCCGGCCACACTCCCCGACCACGTGCGGGAGCGAGTCGATCGCGAGGTCGCCGAAACCCTCGCCGACGCCGGCTGCTCCGGCTGGGTACATGCCATGACGATCGGCTCACCGCAGATCGAGTACTCCTTCGACGCCGACGCACCGGTCGTCCTGGCCTCGGTCTACAAGCTCGCCGTCCTGATCTCGTTGTGTCGCAGTGCCGATCGCGGTGACATCGACCTCGCCTCCTCGATCACGGTCGACCCGACGCTATGGGCGCAGGGCCCGACGGGGCTGGCCGCCTTCGGCGACCCGGTCACGCTGAGCCGGCGCGACCTCGCCATCTCGATGATGACCGTCTCGGACAACGTCGCTGCCGACGTCCTCCTCGACGAGCTCGGCCTCGACCGCGTACGTGAGGATCTCGTCTCCCTCGGCGCCGAGCGCACGCGGATCGTCGGCGGCGTCGCAGAACTACACGAACGACTCCAGCGCGAGACCGGAACCAGCACGGTGGCAGAGGCTTTCGCCGCCCTCGCCGACCCGGACAGCGACCCATCGGTGAGCGCTTACGACGCCGCCTACTCGAGTTCCTCGACGCCCCGGGACTGCACGGCGCTGTTGTCCGCGGTCTGGACCGATCGCGCTGCGTCGCCGGAGATGTGCGCGTTCATCAGGGACACGATGCGCCGCCAGGTCTTCACCGCCCGCCTGGCGTCGGGCTTTCCCTTCCGGCGGGTCACCGTGGCGGGCAAGACCGGGACCCTGGTCGCGATCCGCAATGAGATCGGCGTCGTCGAGTTCCCCGGAGAACTTCCGGTCGCGGTCGCCGTCTTCACCCTGAGCGCCCGGTCGGAGCAATCATTGCCGCAGGTCGACCGCGCCATCGGCGAGGCGGCCCGGACATTCGTGACTCAGCTCCGCGTCCCCGCCGAGTAGCCACTCGACCTGGCGCGATAGCGGATCGCTATCGGGTCATTGCGCGTCGCGACTTTGCGTGGACGCCCCCGGGTCGGTTGTCTGGCCACATGCGTCGGTGGTTGGTCGTCCTCAGTGTTCTAACCGTGCTGGTCGGCACGCTGTCCGGGTGTTTCCTGACCCAGGACTCGCCGGAGGACACCTTGCAGTCGTTCGCGGAGGCGCTCCAGCGGGGCGACGCCGACGCTGCCGCCGACCTCACCGACGATCCGGTCGCGGCGCGCGTGACCATCAAGTCGATCTTCGACGGCATGGGTTCCACCCCGAAGCTGTCGGTCACCCCCGACCTCGTCGATGACAAGAAGGTCACCGGCACTCTCGACCATCAGTGGCAGATCCGGGACACCAACACCGCCTACCAGACGTCGGTTGTTCTCGCCGAGACGGATTCGGGTTGGCGCATTCGGTGGCAGCCGTCGGTCATGCACCGGCAACTCCGCGAGGGACAGTCCTTCTCCTACAGCGACGATCGCGCCTACCGTACTCCCGTGCTCGACACCAACGCCCGACCGCTGATGACCTGGCAGCCCGTGACGCTGATCAATCTCGAACGGGCACAGCTCGCGTCGGCCGGTCAGCTGGCTCGCGCGTTGCGTCCGGTCGAGCCGTCGATCACGACGGCGACCATCCGCAAACTGTTCGAGGGCAACAACGCCCCGAGCCAGACGGTGATCAGGTTGCGGGAAAGCGATCTCAAACGCGTCCAACGCAGTATCGGCGAGATCCCCGGTGTCACGACCACCGAGCAGGGCGCACTCCTCAGCGCGACCAAGGCACTCCACTCCCCGGCTATGGCAGGACTCGAGGACATCTGGCGCAAGGCGATCGACACCACCGCCGGTTGGTCGATCCAGATCGTCGACCGGGACGGCGCACCAACGCATCTCGTGGACTCGGCGCAGCCCGGTCAGACGTCTCCGGTCCGCACCTCGCTCGACCGCGACATCCAGGCCCAGGCACAGCGGGCCGTCGACGGAGAACGACGCCCCGCGATGATCGTCGCGATCACCCCGTCGACCGGCGGGATCGTCGCCGTCGCCCAGAACGACGCCGCCGACAAGTCCGGCGCAGTGTCCCTCAGTGGGTTGTACCCGCCGGGATCGACCTTCAAGACCATCACCACCGCTGCGGCCCTGGCGTCGGGCGGGGTGCAGCCGACATCGCAGATCCCGTGTCCGGGTCGCGCGACCATCGAGGGCCGGACGATCCCCAACGAGAACGACTTTGATCTCGGGACCGTCCCTCTGCCAACGGCATTCGCCCGATCGTGCAACACCTCCATGGGCGCGCTGGCCAACAAACTCCCCGCCGACGCGTTGACCTCGATGGCCCGCAAGTTCGGCATCGGCGCCGACTACACCGTGCCCGGGCTGACGACCGTGACCGGTTCTGTGCCGAAGGCCGATTCCCCCGCGCTTCGTGTCGAGAACGGCATCGGCCAGGGCACGGTCACGGTCAGCCCGTTCGGACTGGCGCTGGCCGAGGCGAGTCTCGCTCGGGGCGAGACCGTCACCCCGACGCTGGTCGAGGGACAGGCGACCACCGGTGACACCGACTCCCAGCCGATCCCCGGTGACGTGGTCCGTGCGCTGCGAAGCATGATGCGCGACACCGTCACCCGCGGAACCGCCACCTCGCTCCAAGATGTCCCCGGCCTCGGCGGCAAGACCGGCACCGCCGAGTACGGCGACAACAAGAACCCGCACGGCTGGTTCGCCGGCATCGTCGGCGACCTCGCCTTCGCGACGCTGGTCGTCGGCGGCGGGTCGTCGGGGCCCGCGGTTCAGGTCAGCGGGGAATTCCTGCGGCCGCTGACCAACTGACGGCGTCCGTCCCGCGTCGACGCCGCGCCTATCTCGCCGGCGCCAATTGCTTCGTGTACAGAGCCCTTCCCGAGGCGTCGGCGAGCTGGACGGACAGCACGCGAGTCCTTCCGTCGATCGACACCTCGCCGAAGTGTTGGTATCCCTCGGCCGGGGACACGTTCTCCTCGGTGGGCGCATGCACGAACTCGTATTTCGCGCCGAAGGTCTCGTCCAATGGGCTCTGCGGGAACGCACCCGCGTGCAGCGGCCCGGCAACGAACTCCCAGAACGGCGAGAAGTCCTTGAAAGCAGCGCGATCGGGTTCATAGGAGATCGCCGCCGTGTAGTGCACGTCTGCGGTGAGGTACACGATGTTCGGCACGTTCTTCGTCTGCGACAGGATGCGTGAGAATGCGATCTCGCGTCCGAGGGGTGCACCCGGATCGCCCTGGCCCACAGCCTCCATCGCCGTCGGGCCGTTCTCGGGCGTCGTGTTCTTGTCGGCGACGACGATGCTCAGCGGGAGGTCGTTGGCAACAACCTTCCAGGTCGCCGTCGACCCCTTCAGCCCGTCGATCAGCCACTGGGTCTGTTCCGCCCCGAGCACACCGTCGACATTGACCCTCGACCACGCATCGGGATTGGGGTCTTTGTGTGTGCGCATGTCGAGGAGGAAGACGTCGAGCAGGGGCCCATAGGAGACCTTGCGGTACAGGCGCTTCGACCTCGACGCATCGACGGGTTGCCACTCCTGCCAGGCCTGTCGCGCATTGCGGGCCAGAACATCGACGTCGGTCTCGGTGTAACCATCGCGCCCCTGACCGGCGAGGTTCTCGCCCGGGAACCAGTTGTTGACGACCTCGTGGTCGTCCCATTGCACGAGTTGGGGCACCGACGCGACGAACCGTCGAAAGTGCTCATCGGTGAGGTTGTAGGCGTAATTGCCCCGGTAATCGTCAACGCTCTGGGCGACTTGCTGTTTCGCCGCACTGGTCACGTTCCGATAGATCTCGCCGTTGTTCTGTTCCTGGGTCGCGCTGATGGGCCCATCGGCGTAGATGGCATCACCGGAGTGGATGAAGAAGAGCGGGTTGCGCTCGGCCATCGTGGCGAAGATCGGCATCCCGCCGAGGTCGGGGTTGATGCCCCACCCCTGTCCCGCGACGTCGCCCGACCACTGAAAGGTGATGTCTCGCGCCTGAACCGGGGCAGTGGTGAAGGTCCCGGCGACCGGTTCACCGACTGCGCCGTCCTCACCTTCGAGGGTCACACGGTAATGAACGGTCTGCCCGGGTTCGAGGCCGGCGACACGAACGCGACCGGTGCCGTCGGTACCCGGCGTCACCACAGGTCCGCGGATGCGTCGAGCACCCCGGAACGACTCAGACGAGGCGGTCTCGACGATCATCGTCGCCGTCCGGTCCGATCGTGCCCACACCAGTGCGCCACTGCTGGTGACCTCGCCGGCGGCGACGCCGTGGGTGAGCGTCGGACGCGACCTGATCAGACCTGCACCGGAACCCGAGTCCGGCGATCCGCATGCGGCCGCGGCTCCGACCGGGATCAGGAGGGCCCCCGCCCCGGCGGTGCGTAGGACCGTGCGGAGGGAGAGATGCTGGGAGAGAAAGGGCACTGAGGTCACTCGGGTCAGATTTGCTCAACGGTTCGACGCGCCGGAGAACTGCGGGTGACGACCGGATGTCCGTCCGTCGACCTGTCGATGCGGCACGCTTGACCGGCCCATCCCGATCCGCTCAGATGAACGTATGAGCGACGAACTGTTCGAGCACGAGACCAAGACCACGCTGACCCGCGAAGAGGCGGCGCAACGGCTTCACGACCTCGCCGACGCGATCGCCCGGCACAACGAGGTGTCGTACGTCGAGAACGACAAGACCGTGCGCATCGACATCCCCGCGCAGGTGAATCTGAAGGTCGAGTTCGAGCGTGGTGAGGACGAATCCGAGATCGAGATCGAGATCTCCTGGTAGTTCTTCTCTTCGAGAACCAAGACGCGAGCCGGTGACCGGTTGTCACCGGCTCGCGTTCTTCTCTCAGATCTGGCCGAGCTTCTCCATCACGTCGAGCGCGACATTTGCCGTCTGGAACAGTGCATTGATCTCGGCCACGGTCACGCCACGGGTTGCCGGGTTCTGCAAGCCGAAACTGTTGACGAGCGCAGCGGTCCGGGTCGACTGGAAGAGGAGCGTCGGGGCCTGGCTGTCGCCGATCAGGTCTCCGACGAACCACGCGGTGAAGAGCGGGCCGAGGTCGACACCGTAGGTGCGCTTGACGTCTTTGACGATCGTCGGTGTGGCGTCGACGAGCGCACCGCCGAAGGTGTAGAAGTCCCGGGTGTGGCCGGCCGTCGTGTCGATGTTCTCCAGGGCGTAGGGGAAGTCGACGAGGAGATGGGCGAAGATCTGCCCGAGCAGGACCCGTCCGGGACTGCGGTCGCACGCGGCCGTAAGAGCGAAGGCCTGCGCCCAATGCGCCTGCGGCTCACCGCCGGTGACGTATTCGTGAAGGTTCCCGACGTACAGGCGGACGACCTCCACCGCGAGATCCGACGCCCACTCCGGATGTTCATAGATTCCGGATTCGATGCTGGGTCCGACGAGTTCGAGGATGTTGTCGAAGGCGATCGGGAACGTGCCGAGATAGTTGTTCGATTTGCTGAGCTCCTTGCGTAGGTCGCTGATCGTGGAGCGCGCATCGTCGAAGGTCTTGATCTCGGACGTGTCGGTCAGTTCCGAGAGCCGCTGCTTCGTCTCAGGGGTCGAGGCGGGGGCACAGCGACTTGCGGGTAAAGCAGTGGCCGCCGGGGTCAGTACGCCGGCCCCACCGACGAAGACAGCGACTGCTGCGAGGCCCGCACAGAGGGCGCGTCTGGCATTCATGCCTGCGGAGCGTAGGGAGGCCTTCAGCCAGACCAAACGGTCAGAGACGTGGTGGGTTCAGATCTCTCCACTTCGGGTAACTAGGTCCCTACAGCCGCGGGACATAAGTCCACTTATGGTCGGGACCAAGGTCCCTGTACGCGAGACAACGGGCCGCAACTGGGGCAAATGTCCTGGTCGGAGGCCTGCCCACTCGGTCCTGAGAGTCCGAGTGGGTCAGCGCTTCCGCGCGCGGTGTTCTTTCGTCTTCGCGATGTAGGCCGCGGCGTCCGGCGTCTTGCAGCTGGTGTCGCCGTGGTCGACGACGACGGTGCCGATCCGGGCAGCCACAGCCAACGCCTCCGATTCGAGAGCGTCGTTCCGTACCCCGATCGCGATGAGCGCGGTGTTCATCGAGTACCGCTCGCGGTTCTGGCCGTTCGCGATGTCGCGTTCGATCCGCGAGAGCAGTTGTCGAAAGTAGGAGTCCGGCAGCTTCCCGTCCTTCGTCGCGATGGTGGCGAGGATCCCCCATCCCATCGCGGCGACGAACTCGTGGTCCGATTCGATCCAACGCTCGGCGGTGTCCTTCGCCAGCAGGGTCGACGACGCGTACCCGGACACCGCGTCGGAGAGCGTGTAGTTGTCGACGCCGTGCGCCCAGGTGTCGAGGAGCGTCGGGTCGGACTTCTCGGGATCGGCGATCATGGAGGCCAGAAGGCGCGCATCATGATTCCCGCTGTCCCACAGTCCGAGAGCGAGTTCGTGGTCGGTCTTGATCCGCTTCTTGAGCTTCCCGAGCGCGGAGTAGCTGACACCGAACTGGTTGTCGCCGACCCCGTGCCGGCGGTAGGTCTTGCGTGTCTGCTCGGAACCGAGGGATTCCAGTTCCGTGAGTACGTCGTCCACCGCTGCCATGCCTGATCTCCATACTCCCGTTGCCATCACTGCGGTTCCGTGTCGGCGATGCCGAGTTGGCGAGCGACCTGGGGTCCACCGACCTCCCGAACGAACTCGGGATCACCACAGACCACCAGTTCATCACGGGCGCGGGACAATCCGACGTAGAGGCGTTCGCGAGACCGATCCCAGGTCTTCGTCTCATTGAGCGCCAGCACGACGACGCGTCGTTCCAGTCCCTTGAAACCGAGGACGTGACCGTAGAAGACCTGCTCACCGTCCCAGAACGACTCCCAGTACTCCCGGGTGCCCTCGGCCTGGCGCGCTTTCTGTTCGGAGTGGCGGCTCCCGGTGGTCAGCAGCGCGATGTCCTCGGGCCGCCATCCCTTGTCGAGCAGCGGGTCGATCTGGTCGTCGGCGGCGTCGAGCGCGTCGGCTGCCGCGCACGGCACGAAGGTCACGGCCGGTCCGTTGCCACCGTGCAACTGCATTCGCTGTCCCACAAGCGGTTTGAAGGTCTCGGCGATCTGCTTGGTGTTGCGGAGGTTGTGGTCGAGGACCAGCGGCACCAGGTCCACCGGCGGCGACCCCTGTCGGGCGAAGACACGCTGCGCTTCGTCGCTGAACACGTAGATGCCGCCGGACTCGGGGTCGCGCAGGCACGCGAGCATCGGTTTCCACCAGTCGTCGGCGAAGTCCTGTGCCTCGTCGACGACTATCGAGTCGAAGCGCTTTCCCGGCGCGAGCCCCTGCGCGAGCTCGTACATCTGCTGCGGAAGCTCGTGTTCCCAGAAGTCCTGCGCCGCTTGGGTTCGTTCCTGCTCGTCGGGACCGGTGGGCGCGCCCCATTGGATGCCCAGTTCATGGAACTCGCCGACATACGCGGGCCGTTCCTTGCGTGGCCACGTCGCGGTGAGTCGTCGGAGAAACGACGCCAACCCATGCGAGTAGCAGACGAAGGCAACCCGCTGACCGTCTTTGGCGAGGCGTCGTGCCTGCTCGACGGCGAGGAAGGTCTTGCCGCTGCCCGCACCGCCGCGCACCTCGACGCGATTGAGCTGGTGGATCGCACGGAGGATCACCGCCTGGTGGGAGGTGAGCGTGTCGGCGACGCTCTCGTTCTCCAGAGCACGGGCGACCACATCGCGCTGCGGTAACCCCCTGCCGCTGAGCGCGATCCGCAGCTGGATGATCCCGTCGGCGTCGATGCCCGGCCAGTCGACGTCCTTCTGCAGCAGTACATTCCGGATGAGCGGCATGAGCTGGTGGAGCTGGGTGCGGTCGACGACCTTCCATCGCGGGCACTCGGGGAGTGCGAAGCTCGAATCGACCTCCGAATGCGGGAAGACCACCACGTGATCCCATCGCACGCGCCCCTGCGTCCAGCGGGGATCGTGTTCGACGAAATCGCGCAGCGCGTAGCAGCCGTCCCTGACCTGTGCGACCGGGTCGATCCGCTTCGGCCCCTGCCCGACGCGCTCCTGCCACCACGATTCGCCGTCGTGCCACACCTCGCCACCCTTGACCTCGACACACACGACCCCGGACCCTTCGATCGCGACGACGAAGTCGATCTCGTGATCCTTCGAGTGGTCGGTGACCCGCTGCCCGACGACGATCAGATCCTCGTCCAGGAGTTGCGCGTTCAGCGCGTCGAAGACCACTTCTTCGCTGGCCGCCGCGAACCGCGGGTTCTCGGGGATCACCGCAGGCATGACGGATACCGCCTTCTGTCAGCCGTACCCAGCGTGTTCGTCATGGGCCAAACCTCGCGTCGTCGATGCCTGTCTGGCGAAGGCTATCGCGCGCCGGCGACACCGTCCGGAATCACACGGCGAGACGTCACGAGACAGTTCCGAACCGTCCGCGACTGAGGCGTCGGCCACAGCCGGAACAATCTTCGATAGTTGCGTGTTACAACTTTCACATCTGCCCTAGTTGCAGCATTCAACAATGTGCCGTCCCGTGCGCGACCTCCGGTCAGTACGAGGACGCGTCTCGCGGAGGTATCGAAGTATGAGCGCACCCGCCACCGGGCCGGCGGACGTCGAAGACATCCCGATGACACACCGCCAGCGGATCGAGGCGCTCGTCGGCCTCCTGCTGGGTATGTTCGTCGCGTTCCTGTCGTCGACCATCGTGTCCAATGCCCTGCCCACGATCATCACCGATCTGCACGGCACACAGGACCAGTACACGTGGGTGGTCACCGCGACCCTGCTGGCGTCGACCGCCACCACACCGATCTGGGGCAAGTTCTCGGACCTGGTGAGCAAGAAACTGCTGGTGCAGATGTCGCTGGCGCTCTTCACCATCGGGTCGATCCTGGCCGGTACCTCGCAGTCCGTCGACATGCTGATCGGCTACCGCGTCATCCAGGGCCTCGGCCTGGGCGGCCTGCAGGCGCTGGTCGTCATCGTGGTCGCAACCATGTTCAGCCCCCGCGAACGTGGCCGCTACCAGGGGCCGATGGCTGCGGTGATGTCGGTCGCCACCGTCGCGGGTCCGCTGATCGGCGGGCTGATCGTTGACACCAGCTGGCTCGGCTGGCGCTGGACCTTCTACGTCTGTGTGCCCCTCGCCGTCGTCGCCCTGATGGTCATCCAGCGCACTCTGAACCTCCCCGTGGTCCGCAAGAAGGTCAGCATCGACTACGGCGGCGCGCTCCTCATCGCCTCCGGCGTCAGCACCCTGCTGATCTGGGTGACCCTCGCCGGCAAGAGCTTCGACTGGGCGTCGGCGACGTCGTACGGCCTCGTCGCGCTGGGAGTTGTTCTGCTGGCCGCCGCGGTGTTCGTCGAGTCGCGTGTGAGCAGCCCCATCATCCCGCTGCATCTGTTCCGTGACCGCACGACGACGCTGGCCACGCTGGCGAGCGTCGCGGTTGGTGTCGCGCTCTTCGGCGGTGCGGTGTTCCTGGGTCAGTACTTCCAGATCGCGCGCGGCTACTCGCCGACCGCGGCCGGCCTGCTGACTCTGCCGATGATCATCGGCTCGATGGTCTCGGCCACGATCTCCGGCCAGATGATCACCCGCTTCGGACGCTGGAAGGCCTACCTGGTCGCCGGTGCGGCGCTGATGACCGTCGGCTTCGGACTGCTCGCCACGATCGACGCACACACCAACATGGTGATCCTGGGCGTGTACCTGTTCGTCCTCGGTGTCGGCATGGGTATGACCATGCAGAACCTGGTGCTCGCGGTCCAGAACAACGTCAGCCCCGCCAATCTGGGTGCGGCCACCTCGACGGTCACATTCTTCCGGTCGCTCGGCGGCGCCTCGGGTGTGTCGGTGCTGGGTGCGATCCTGTCCAACCACGTCACCGATCTCATCGCCAAGGGCCTGAGCGCGGTCGGTATCGACGCGGGGCAGACCGGCGGCTCGCAGGCCGGGCTGGCGAACCTCAACGAGTTGCCCGGTCCGATCGCCGACATCGTCCGCGGCGCCTACGGTGATGGCACGGCGAGGATCTTCCTGGTCGCCGGCGTCATGGCGGCACTCAGCCTCGTCGCCATCTGCTTTATCAAGGAGGTCGCGCTGAAGACGATGAGCAGCGATGCAGAACGTCGGGCCGAGGCCGCCGCCGCGGCACTCGCCTCGACCGAGGACACCCAGCCGCGATGAGCACGGTCGCGGTCGGGCTCGACCACAGCCCGGAGGCGGAGGCCGCCGCACGATGGGGTGCGGCGGCCGCTCTCCGACGCGGCGGGCGACTGCTGCTCGTCAGCGGATACGCACCCGCGGGTGCCGCCCAGAGCCTCGCCGAGTTCGACATCGAGAACATCCGCGACGCCGCGCTCACCCGAGCCGACGCGGTCGCCGAGTCCCTCCGCGCCCAGCATCCGGATCTGCACGTCGACACCCTGGTCAAGCCCGAGCTACCGGTTCCGCTGCTACTGCAGGTGTCCCAACACGTCGACCTCCTGGTGCTGGGGCATCATCGGGCGAGCTGGCTGGAACGACTCACCGCCGGAAGCGTCAGCGCGACCCTCACCGCACGGTCGAAATGCCCGGTGGTCACAGTGCCTTTCGGAAATCTGAGCTTCGACGGCCCGGTGGTCGCCGCCGTCGACGTCGACGCGCCGTCGGACCACGCCATCAATACCGCGTTCGCGCGTGCCCACGAGATCGGTCAATCGGTGACCATCATCTGCGCCATCCCCGACGACGCTGCGCCAGAACACATCTCGGATGTGTACGCGCGGGCCGACGCCCTCCTGAAGCCGTGGCGACAGCAGTATCCTGCGCTCCCCGTCAACATCCAGCTCGTCAACGGCGATCCACATCGATCCCTCGCCGAGGCGGTGCCGCAGGCGTCTCTGCTGGTCATCACCC
Source organism: Gordonia sp. C13 (assembly GCF_023218005.1). Taxonomy (NCBI): domain Bacteria; kingdom Bacillati; phylum Actinomycetota; class Actinomycetes; order Mycobacteriales; family Gordoniaceae; genus Gordonia; species Gordonia sp. C13. The sequence goes on along the minus strand of NZ_JALPSY010000011.1, from coordinate 12,052 downwards.
GCCCCCGCGCCGGAACCACCTTCCCGGTCTGGACCACCTCGGTGACCCGCGCCGCCCATCACGCCTCGCGGTATCCCATAGCCGTGATCGATCACGCGGCGTCCTGATTTCCGACAGTTCGGATCAGCGTGGTGCTGAACGCTGTCTCGCCCTCCGTTGCTCGTTACGTTCGATGCCACTGCATCGTTCGCCCGAAGGAGCACCATGACCAAGACCGCCACCCGCCTGAACGACGTCGACATCGCAGCTGTCGGTCAGCTCGTCGAAGCCATCCAGGTCGACGACTCCAAGGCGCAGACGACCTGGGCTGCACATGTTCAGTGGAACGGTGCGTTCGCGTCCGAGGCCCGTGTCCGGAACTTCTCGCCGATAGGGTCCGACGAGCCGGCCGCGCTCGGCGGTGGCGACACCGCACCCAACCCCGTCGAACAACTCCTCGGTGCGCTCGGCAACTGCCTCGCGGTCGGTTACGCAGCCAATGCCACGGTGGCCGGCATCGAACTCAAGGACCTCCGCATCGATCTCAAGGGCGACCTCGATCTTCGTGTCTTCCTCGGACTCGCCGAGGGTCACGCCGGCTTCAGCTCGATCACCGCGAACGTCACCATCGACTCCGACGCCCCGCGCGAGAAGCTCGACGAACTGCACGCGAAGGTCCAGGCCAGCTCTCCCGTCGGCCACACCCTCGGCAGCGCAGTGCCGGTCGACATCGTCCTGCGCTGATTTCCCCGAACCTCGGGCTCGGCGACCGTTCGGCCGGGACCTGAAAGACGTTCGGCGAGTGCGCAATAGCGCATTCGCCGACCGTTTCTTTGTATGGGTTTGGACCACGTTGCGATTTGTGCCGGTTTCCGCGACAAGACGCAATTCAGGATTGCCGAGTATTCACTCGGCCGGTAATCGACGAGATTCGGTCTCACGCCACGCCGCTGTCGTCCAATCGGGTGGATTACGACAACACTCCGTGGGGCCGTCGCGGCAGCGCACAGCTCGTACCCAAGTATGCTGCAGTGCAGAAGAACAGAGTCAAGCGTGTCCTTGTGGGCGTCGGCGCAGTCCTGGCCATGACGATTGGCGCGCTGCTCGGCAGCACAGCAGGCAGTTCAGCTGCGTACGCCGATACGCCTCACCTGCACGAGGTCGACTACAGCTGCGGCTCTGACTACTACCGGAACTCCCAAGGATCGTGCACACCCGGCCCCGACGGGTCTGCGACCGGCATTCGGTGCAAAGACGGTACATACAGTCACGCGAAGACCCGTCAGGGTGCATGTTCACGACACGGCGGTATCGCGGACAGTTCGGGTGGCGCCGGCGGAGGAAGCAGCGACGCCGGTAGCGCCGAAATGGCATTCGGTAGTGCCGTGATCGGCGGAGCATTCATCGGCACGATGTTCCTCGGTGCCCTGCTGTTCGGGAGCAGCTAGAGCGACGGTCGTTTGTCAACCGGTTCCCAACCAGCCCGGCATACAATCGCGATCGTGCTGCCTCCCACTGACCCGCTCGCGCTCGGTCAGAAATTGGTGGCGATCCTGGAGGGTGGCCGGCGTACGGCGACTTACAAGCTCGCCGTTCTGATGGCTCTCCTCGATCTGGCAGTCGAGTCCGTCCCGGACGACGCGACGGCCGCGGTCGACATCGACCTCGACGACCTCACCAGCCGAGTCATCGAGCTGTACTGGCGCCAGATGCGTCCCCTCGACGGCCATCTGCTGCGACAATCCACCGACGGGCGCGGAGTCATCTTCGCCGCGGTTACAGATCTGCGCGCCAAGGTCACGGCTCATCGGACTCCGGGCCTCGATCTCGTTGTCGCCTACGAGTCGGAGCACTACAAAGCGACCCACGCCGTCGTCAAAAAGACACTGGTGCGGTACCCGTTGAAGCTGTTGCAGAACCTGACCTCGGGCGACGAACAGGATCGCTTCCTGTACGACGACTCCTGGATGGGTACCGACTCGGCGCAACGGGTCTCCGACCAAGGCAACAAACTCACGTTGTTCCCCGGCGTATGCGTGACTCTTGCCCGTCTCGCACCATTGCTGAAGCCGGCCTTCCAGTTGGCGTGGGTCGATGACGTCCGACGGATGAACAAGAACCTCCTCGACGAGGGTCCCGACCTCGCCCACCACCTGTTCGGTGCGGATCGTGTGTCTTTGCAGAGAGCCGGCGACGCCCTCACCGACCGATTCGGGCCGGCCTGTTTCTACTGCGACACAAAGCTTCACCGCCAACGCCACGTCGACCACGTTCTACCGTGGTCGCGGGTCGGCATCGACGGGCTGGCGAATCTCGTTCTTGCGTGCCAGGGCTGCAACTCGAGCAAGTCAGACCGGTTGCCCGCACCCACCCACGTCAAACGCGCCCTCGACCGAGGCCGGGCGACGCTCGACGGTCTCGCCGCCGAGATCAACTGGCCCAGTCAGTACGAGCGAGTGCTCGCTGCCGGACACGGACTGTATTCGACGCAGCCGACCGGTACGCCGATCTGGCAGGGACGCAACGACGTCACGACCCTCATCCGCGTCGACATCAACTGGCTCGGGTAGCCCCGCCGGCACCCGCCGACGCAAGTACATGCCCGCACACCACCACGACGGCGCTGACGATCGCGGCCAAGGCGAATACCGACCAGAGCGCAACCTTCACCAGCAGCGCACCGACCAGGGCGCCCACCAGGATCGTGACGATCGCCGCGAGCCGGCGGTTCAGGATCGTGGCCCGGCTGGGGCGGGCGAACATGTCGATCGCCCAGGCGGCGATCGTCGACGTGACGACGACGGTGGTCACGTCCGCGACACCGACGTTGCGCGCGGCTGCGGCCTGCATCCCCATCGCACCCGCCGTCATCACGATGGCGAACATCGCCGCCAGGTGCTCGGTCGGTTGCAGCCAGACGAGGACCGAGGTACCGGCGACCAGCGACGCCGATACCGCCAGCACGGCGGTCAATCGCGGACTCCATCCGCGGCGGCCTGCTCGTAGGAAGAGGCTCGCGATCCCGGCGCCGACGATGAACGCGACCAGCGCCAGGGACAGCGCGAGGACCGGCAGCCCGTCGGCGCCGGCCGCACCCATTCCGAGGATCAGGACGTTGCCGGTCATGTTGCCGAGGAACACGGTGTCGAAGCCGAGGAAACCGCCCACGTCGACCACGCCGGTCGCGAACGTCAGCACGAGCATCAAGGTGAGATTGCGCGTCGTCTCACGGTCGGCGCCGACGTCGGGGGCACGCTCACTCGTCGCCACGCGCGGCTCCTTCTCGCCCCGATTCCGCCGGTGACGTTCCGCGGAACGTCGTGACCAGCGCCGTTGATCGCCCGATGGTAAGGCCGGCACCGTCCATGTGTCCTGCGTGGCCCGATTCCTGCGTGCGTGTTTCCGTCCCGCCCGCGTGTCTCCCTTCCGCTCACCAAGTCTGCTGAGCGAGAGGGAAACAGACCCGCGGGAACTCGGACCGGACCGCATCGCCGGGTATCGTCGCCGTGTGGCCGGAAGCGTCGACGAATCCGCGGGCGGGACAGAGCGTTCCGGCTACACACCCCTCGACAACCCGGCCCGGGCTGCCCTGACCGGCCCGCATGCGCGGTTCGCCGAAAGAGTCGGCACCGCCCTGCGATACCACCCCGATGTGTGCCCGATGGCCGCCCTCCCGGACGGCCCGACCGCCGAGGACTGGGCCGACGCCGCCCGATTGGTCGGCCCGGGAGGTGCTCTGTTCCTCCCGGTCGTCGCCGACACCCCGCCTGCCGGCTGGCAGTCGAAGATGCACCTGCCCGGGGTACAGATGGTCGACGCCGGAGTACCCGCGAGACCCGACGATGCCGTCATCCGACTGACCGCCGACGACGTCCCGGAGATGACCGACCTCGTTCGGCGCACCCGTCCCGGGCCGTTCCGTAAGCGCACCATCGAGATGGGCACCTACCTCGGGATTCGACGTAACGGCCGCCTGATCGCGATGGGCGGCGAACGACTCACCCTCCTAAGACACACCGAGATCAGCGCCGTGTGCACCGATCCCGATCACCGCGGACAGGGCCTCGCGTCACGGTTGGTTCTCGCGCTCGCACAGGGGATTGGGGATCGGGGTGCAACGCCGATCCTGCATGCGGAGGCGACCAACGTGAACGCGATCCGCCTCTACGAGCAGCTGGGCTTCCAGGTCCGGAAGGAAGTCCTGTTCCAGGTGGTCATCGCCCCTTCGTGACGAGCCCTATGCCGCGTCACTCCGCTTGAGCGACTTCGCCAGTGGGGCGATCTCATCCAGGTAGATCGAGGCCAGGACCTCGGATTCGTCGGCCATGTTGCGGACGCGGTCGCTCTCGGCGCGGTCCCACTCGGCGTCGACGACGTGCTCGAATTCGTCTATCGCACTGACCCGGTCGAGCCAGGCCTGTTTCTCCTGGCGCTGCTGGATGCGGGCGACGATCTGCTCGTAGTCGGCGAACGCCTCCACGCGTGCGACGAGGCCGTCGAGTCGCCCGGACAGCACCCGCGACTTCTCCGTGAAGGTGGCGATCACCTCGTCGTCGACGCCGAGGTGGCCCTTGGGTGAATCACCGAGGATGTCGAGTTGGTCGCGCAGTCCGGCGGCGGCGGTGGCGATCGAGGCGACCTCGCCGTCGAGATCGACGCGGACGGCATGGCGGTCGAAGAAGTCCAGCTTCCAGGCCGGGTGACGGGTCACGCTGTCGGCGACCATCGCCGTCGTCCAGACGATCTGTCCGACGCGGTCGCCTCTGAGCCGGTCGAGGTCGCCGCCACCCCAGATGTCCAGGGCGCGGGCGACGTATCCGGATGTCTCGTTCGTCTGGTCGGGGAGACGGCTCTGCACGGACCGGCACGACGCCCAGCGTCGGGCCTGCGCCAACCGCATGTCGTCGGCAAGCTCCCCGAGCGGATCGGCCGAGTTCGACGCGACGGGGCCTGCCGTCGACACCGGTGAATCACCGCGTCGGGCGCGCCGCCGAGCGGAGTCGGCTCTCATCTCGCTGAACATCGCCGAGAAGGCACCGATCGCCGTGGACATCAGCAGGACGAGCGCGACCGCGACCACCACCACGAAGACGGCCACCGCGACGAACACCATGCTTCCAGTGAACCACTCGCCGCCGGTCCCGTCGCCCGTTCGAACGCAGGTCCGCGGACACCGGGGATTGTCGGACCAAACCTCTACCGTCGACGACACACATCAGCACCAGCCGGAGGCCGCACATGTCCCCCACCGTCACCCGGAACCAGTTGGAATTCGCCTTCCGCGACGTCCACCCCGACGCCCGGCTGCACATCCGCGTACATCGCACCCTCCGCGTTCCCGACGACGAGACCACCTACGGGCTGCCACCGAGCATCGGCTCCTTCCCGCTGACGAACGCGGAATCCGTGGCCCACCGGTCACGCACCTGGGCCGGTTCCGACGTCCTGCTCCCGATGTGGCAGGCCGAGGCCGCGTGGTTCAGCTTCTCCTCGCCCGAGGACTACCCGTTCCTGGTCCGGATCTCCGTCGGCGGTATCAACGCGGTCACCGGGGACGACTTCTCCGATGCCGTCGACTTCCAGGGCGAGGACTACTTCGAGGTCCCCGAGCAGCCTTGGCTCGACGGCTTCCGCGTGGACGAGAAGACCGTCCGGCAGTTCGTCGCGATGCCTCTCGGTGGCGGTTACACGGCCGCGGAGCAGCTCACCGGAGCCGACGACGGAAGCCTCCGCATCCAGGTCACGCCGCTGCGCGGGTCGGTCTGGAACGAGCGGATCGCCGCTCGACGCGAAGAGCCGCCCTTCGACGACCCCGACATGATGGTTCTGTGCGCAGAAGCGCCCGGGGCGGCCGGCGCGATGGGCATGGGCGCCGGCGGATCGATCACGCAGTCGATCGCGACGCCGATCGAACCGCGGACCAACTGGGACACCGGCACCACCGGCGAGGCCGTCCTGCGCATCGTCAACAGCGCCGACTGGCAGGGACTGACCGGGACCGCTCCGCACCACGCTCCTCCGACGATCGAGGAGTATCTGCAATACGGCTACCCGTGGTTCGAGTGGTACGACGACTCGCTCGCGCGGCGCGGCGACTCGAGGCTCTCCGGCCTGAAGACGGTGAAGGAGATCGGGGACTCGAAGGGTGAGTCACCCCTTCCCGACAACCCCGGTTTCGATCCGCCGGCGCCGCACATCGTCACGGCGTGATCGCCCACCGCCCCCGCCGGCCCGGCTTCGCCGCGGCCTTCTGAGCGTCGGCAGCCTGATCGAGGGGCAGGGTCCCCTCGACCCGGATCGGCAGGTCACCCGCTGCGGCGAGTTCCAACAGTCGTCCGAGCCGACCATCGGCATGCGAGTCCACCACCTCGACGGTGATCCCACGTTCGGCGGCCGGCGCTCGACCGGGCATCACTCCGACCAACCGGCCACCGTCACGCACCAGCGCGAGTGCGGCCTCCTGCATCGCCGCGGCGTCGGCGACCGCGGGCCAGCCGCCCTGCGGCCCGTCGAGGAAGCCGGCGCCGAGGCCGCGGACGTACTCCTCGTCGGCCGGTCGGGCCAGCCCGGTGACGTCCCATCCTCGACGCCGGGCCAGGACCAGCAGGTATCCACCGACCACTCCGGCCGCACCGGTCACGAGCAGTCGGTCGCTGCCGGGTCCGGGTTCGCCGAGCAGGTCGAGGATCTGCTCGGCGGCAAGGGCGTTGATGGGCACAGTCGACGCCGCGACGAGGTCCAGGGATTCCGGTACGACGGCCACCGCATCGACCGGGACCACGACCTCTTCGGCGTAGGCGCCGGTCGGATGGTCGAAGCCGGGCAGGACACCGGCCACCCGGGTTCCCGGGGCGAGGCCGACGCCGGCACCGGACTCGAGGGCCGTGCCTGCGAAGTCCATCCCCAATCCGATGGCCGCGTTGCCGCTGATCACCCCCACCGAGTGGAAGAACCCCGACGAGACCGCGAGGTCGACCGGATTGATCGACGCAGCGGCGACCGCGACGCGCACCTGGCCGTCCGCGGGTCGCCGCACCGGGACGTCGACGATCTCGATCGAATCGGGTCCCGACGGTGCGGTCACGACGGCGGCACGAAAAGTGTCTCGATATGTGTTCATGGCGTGCTCCTTCTTGTGTGTGGCGCTCCTATGAACCACCATGAGAGAGCAACTCTCCAATGGGAAGTACGCACTTCGAAGTGCGTTACTCACCGGAACGAAAGGGTGCCGCCATGCCGACACAGACCGCGGCCGACAAACGAGCCGAGGCCCGCGCACAGTACGACGCATTCCTCGCGCAGTGCCCCAGCCGCCAGCTCCTCGACCGCATCTCCAACAAGTGGGTTGCGCTCATCCTCGCCGCGCTCGGCAGCGACGGCCCTGCCCCTGGCAACGACTGTCCCGGCGGCCCGCGGGCCATGCGCTATTCCCATCTGGCACAACGCCTGGCCGGGGTCAGTCAGAAGATGCTGACGCAGACGCTGCGCTCGATGGAACGCGATGGTCTTCTCACGCGCACCGTGACCCCCACGGTCCCGGTCACCGTCACCTACGAACTCACCGACCTCGGACTCTCCCTGCACGGCGTCATGGCGTCCATCAAGACCTGGGCCGAGGCCCATATGGACGAGGTACACGCGAGCCGCGAGAGGTACGACGCCGCTCACCGGTGACCGGAGCGTACGTACGCCGAAGAACGCGCCCGACCAGGCCCGATCCGGCCCCAAGCAATCGCTTGTTTGTTACGTTCAGCATCGATGGGATTCCTGAAGCAGACCACACCGGACATCGATTTCCCGACCTGGAGCCAGGGCACGCGGGCGGAGAAGATCCGACCGATGGCGCGACACTGGGCCGAGGTCGGATTCGGGACGCCGGTCGCCTTGCACCTGTTCTACGTCGGAAAGATCCTCGCCTACATCCTGATCGGCTGGGCGATCGTCATCTCGACGCCCGGCATCGACGGGTTCTTCGCGGTCACCGACTGGTACAACGAGCCGATCGTCTTCCAGAAGATCGTGCTCTACACGATGCTGTTCGAGGTCGTGGGATTCGGCTGCGGGTTCGGTCCGCTGAACAACCGCTTCTTCCCACCCTTCGGTTCGATCCTCTACTGGTTGCGCCCGAAGACGATCCGCCAGCCCCCGTGGCCGCGCATCCCGCTGACCGCGGACGACACCCGAACCCCGGTCGACGTCGCGCTCTACGGCGCGCTGATCGTCGTCGTGCTGATCGCACTGTTCAGCCCCGGGTCGGGCGCGGTCCCCGCTCTCGACACGACTGTCGGCGTGCTGCCGCTGTGGCAGATCTGGACGACCCTCGCGCTCCTCGCCGCGATCGGGCTCCGCGACAAGACGGTCTTCCTCGCGGCGCGCGGCGAGGTGTACGGGGCGCTCACGGTGACGTTCCTGTTCAGCGGCGTGGACATGATCATCGGCGCCAAGCTGCTGTTCCTGTGCATCTGGTTGGGTGCGGCAACATCGAAGCTGAACAAGCACTTTCCCTTCGTCATCGCGACGATGATGTCGAACAACCCGATCTGGCGATCGCCGAAGATCAAACGCAAGTTCTTCGAGAACTTCCCCGACGACCTGCGCCCCGGACGACGCTCCCGCTGGATCGCTCACTTCTCCACCGCTGTCGAGGGACTCGTCCCCATCGTGCTGTTCTTCTCGCATGGCGGATGGGTCGGTGGGATCGCCGCCGCGATCATGCTCGTCTTCCACTTCGGCATCCTGTCGTCGATCCCGATGGGCGTCCCGCTGGAGTGGAACGTCTTCATGATGTTCGGCATCCTGGCGATCTTCGTCGGACACCCGGGAATCGGCCTCACCGATCTCGAATCCCCGTGGCCCGTCCTGCTGTTCGCGGTGTCGGCGACGACCGTCGTCGTCGGGAACCTGATGCCGCGCAAGGTGTCGTTCCTGCCGGGCATGCGGTACTACGCGGGCAACTGGGACACCGGGTTGTGGTGCATCAAACCGTCGGCGTCGGCAAAGATCGAGGCGGGCATCGTCGCCATCGCCTCGATGCCCGCCGCCCAGCTCGAACGCTTCTACGGCAGCCCCGAAGCCGCCCAGATCCCGCTCTACATGGGTTATGCGTTCCGCGCCTTCAACAGTCACGGCCGGGCGCTGTTCACGCTCGCACATCGCGCGATGGCCGGCACTCCCGAGGAGCAGTACGTGCTCACCGACGGTGAGCGGATCTGCAGTACCGCCATGGGCTGGAACTTCGGCGACGGTCACCTCTCGAACGAACAGCTGATCGAATCACTGCAGCGGCGTTGCCATTTCGAGCCCGGTGAGGTCCGGATCGTCCTGCTCGACGCCCAGCCGATCCATCGCCAGACCCAGGAGTACCGCCTGATCGATCCGGCGACCGGCGTCTTCGAACGCGGGTATGTCCGGGTCGCCGACCTCGTCACCCGCCAGCCTTGGGACGACGAGGTCCCGACGACGGTGACGTGGCGCGCCGACGGGAGCCACACCGGCGTTCACAGCTAGGTCGAGGCGAGGTAACTGTGGACGAAGGTGACCGCCATCGCCCCTTCACCCACGGCGGATGCCACGCGCTTCACCGAGTTCCGGCGGGCGTCGCCCGCCGCGAAGAAGCCGGGAACCGAGGTCTCCATGTAGTAGGGGGCGCGCCCGAGCGGCCAGTGTGCCTCGTGATGGGTGCGCACGAGATCGGGTCCGGTGATGAGGAATCCGTGATCGTCGCGCACCAGCGGGGTTCCGGCGGCCCATTCGGTGGCGGGGTCGCCGCCGATGCACACGAAGAGTCGTTCCGTGTCGGCATCCTCGACGGCGCCGGTCTTGGTGTCCTCGAGACGGATCGATGTCAGCCCCTGCGCTCGGTCGAGGCCGACCACCCGGGTGTTCGTCCTGATCTCGACGTTGGGTTGCCGAATGACCCGCTCCTCGAGATAGGCGGACAGCGTCGCCGGCAGGGACGGCTCGCGAACCAGCATGGTGACACGCTTGGCGTGCGCCGACAGGTTCATCACCGCCTGGCCCGCCGAGTTGCCGCCGCCGACGACGAACACCTCGAGGTCGGAGCACGTCGACGCCTCGCTGGTCCCCGCCCCGTAGAACAGGCCGCAGCCCATATAGCGCTCTTCGTCGGGGATTCCGAGGCGTCGCCACTCGACTCCGGTGGTGCACACCGCAGTCCGTGAGACGACGGTCGTGCCGTCGTTCAGGGTCGTGTACACCCGATCGTCGGCGAAGCGGGTCTGCATCCCGTCGCGCATGAGGAGGAGTTCGGCGCCGAACGAGACCGCCTGCTGGCGGGCACGTTCCGTCAGTTCGCCACCGGGGATGCCCTTCGGGAAGCCGAGGTAGTTCTCGATGAGGCTGCTGTAACCGGCCTGCCCGCCGACGGCCTCGCGCTCCAGGACGGCGACACTCAACCCCTCAGAAGCCGCGTAGACCGCGGCGGACAGACCCGCCGGCCCGGCGCCGTAGATCGCGACGTCGTACTCCTGCAGCCTGGGTTCCCGGACCCACCCGAGCTGGTCCGCCAGCTCCGCGACCGTCGGCGAGTGCAGCCGTGAACCGTCAGAGAGGTCGACGATCGGAAGGTCTGTCTCGTCGAGCGGAAGACCGAAGCGCCGGGTGCAGTCGACATCGTTGTCGATCGGGACCCATTGGAAGTGGACGACGCTCCGGCTGAGGAAGTCGCGTAGCTCGAACGCTCGCCGGCACTGGCTGCGACCGTAAACGGTGACGAGGTCGGTGGCGTGCGAATTCGGCGTTGTGGACATGAGGGGCTCCGTGATTCGTGAAGTGCGGTGGTCGAGAGTGTTTCGGAAGTCAGCGTGCGTGGGCGTGGTTCAGCTGCCGGACCCAGTCGTCGGGCACACGACCGACCGGGCCCCGCACGCCCTGGTCGGCTGGGTGGGAGGTGGGTTCGACCATCGTCGGGCCGTCGAACACCTGACGGGTTCGGAAGCTGTAGAACCAGTTCTCCCCGGGTTCGAAGCTCTGCATGACCGGGTGTCCGGTCTCGGCGGCGTGCTGACGGGCGTGGCGGCTGAGCGAGTCGTCGCAGCAGCCGATGTGGCCGCACTCGGCGCATCGCCGCAGGTGGAACCACCAGGACCCGGCGGCTTCGCATTCGACGCCAACCCGGTCCGCTCGGCGGAACGCTGGTGTCGATCGATGTGTCGTTCATGGTGAGGGCCCCTCTCGCGCAGTGTCACTGCAGAGTCCTTGGATCGGTGACTCCAAGACTCGTCCGATGGCGGGCGGATGTCGTCGATGCTGACCGCCAACCCGACCGGAGGCTGGCCGGTGCACGGGACTACCGGCTAGCCGGTATCGCGGTTCCCTCGAACAATCGACAACGGCGTGTCCGAGGTGCGCAGGTGCGGGAGTTGGGCCATGATCGGAGGCACACGACGAGATCGCGGTCGGGGACCCGATCGTCGTTCGCGCCGGATCGGCGCCCGAGCCAGCGTGTGCGCGCAATCCTCGGCAGGTCTTCAATTCTGTTGTTGGTCAACGTTTTTCCGCCGCGTCGAGGTGCGGAACGTCCCCCGATCGGTCACACTGTGAGAACGCAGTCCTTCGCCGAGAGGGGTCAGAAGTGACCAGTACCTTCGATGCAGCCACCTGGGGAGCCCAGCTCAACGCCGCCGGGGACGACATTCTCGCAGGCGATCTCTCGTTGCGAGAGGAATCCCTTCGACGCAAAGTCGCCTTCTATCTCGGCTCCGACGGACTGCCCGTCAGCCAGACCTCGTGCGAGCCGTCGGAATGGTATCCGACGCTGGTGACCCGCATGACCTCGGTGGTCGTCGCCCATGGACGCGTGGTCGTGGCCATCGATGCCGCGCTACCCCTCCACTCCTCGATCCTCGACGTCGCGTTCCCCGGCGCCGGCTCGACGGGGTCGATGCTCGACATCACCGTCGTCGACCTGTCCCGGCACCGCCGAACCCTCCACGCCCAAATCCCGTCTCACCTGGTCGTGACCGGCACCATCGCCCTGGCACTGTCTCCCGTCGCGGCGGCGAGGAAGACCACCGCACCGGAACACGAGGCCGCGATCGGCTGACCGTCCGGC
>NZ_JALPSY010000010.1:0-141099 GCF_023218005.1 Gordonia sp. C13 | reverse complement strand
GTTCGTGTAGGGCCACAATGCATTCCACCACCAGCACGGGCCCGCCAGAATGTAGAAACACCGCGGCTATAGCACCCACAACTTCTACAAGATCCCCGAGCCGGCCGGCACACCACAGACAATGAGAATGCCCCGCTACCTTCGGGTCACGGGGCATTCGTCGTCTCTGTCAGCGAGCGAGCTTGAGTACCTCACCCCAGCCCAGGCGGGAGCCGGTACGGAGGATCGAGCGCTGATAGATGCGTGCTGCAACCCAGGTGGCGAGCGCACAGACAGCCGCCATGAGCACGAACGTGAGCACGATCTGGAGGGTGTTGGTGTCGCCGCTGGCGATCCGCATCGGCATGAGCGCCGCGCTGAACGGTGGAATCCAGCTGAGGGTCTTGATGAGGGTCGAGTCGAGCGCCTGCACACCGAAGATGCCGGCGTACATCACGCCCATCGCGAGAACGGTCAACGGGAACGATGCCGAGCTCAGTTCCTCCTGGCGGGACACGATCGCGCCGGTCGCGGCGTAGAGGGACGCGAAGAACAGGAAACCGAGCACGAACCAGGCGATGACGGCCGCGAACATGCCGACCGCGGCTCCGGGCAGCGTGAGGATTCCGGTTGCGGTGCCGGCGATCAGTGCTGTCGCACCGAGCAACACGACTTGAGTGAGCGCGACCGCACCGATGCCGATGATCTTGCCCCACAGCAGGTGCAGCGGCTTGATCGTTGCAAGCAGCAGTTCGACGACCCGGGAGGTCTTCTCCTCGACGACGCCGACGGCCACCATCGTGCCGCCCATCATGATCGCCGTGATCAGCAGGATGACGCCGACCAAGGCGATGACAAGCCGTTCTCCCTCATCCGGGCGCGCCGGGTCGAGCTGCGTCACCGAGATGTCCACGGCGGGCAGCGACGCCGCATCGACGCCTCGTGCCGCGAGTGCGTCGGTGAGGCCTACTTGCGACACCGCGGTCCGGATGGGGCCTTCGACAGCGGGGTCGGCGCCGTCCTTGCTCAGGATCACGTACGACCCGGGGTTGTCACCCGGCACGAGTGCCGCCGCGACGTCACCGTCGGCGACCTTGGCGCGGGCCTGCTCGACGGTGTCCACGGGCTCGGTCGCGATGGATGTACCGGCGGAGTCGCCGACCGCGACGATCGATTCGGTGATCGCTGCCGGTTGGCCGACCACCGCGACCTTCTCGACGTCCTCACCGCCGGCGAACAGGTTGATGAGGATGGCGCCGACGATGATCACGACCATCAGCAGGGCGGTGCTGACGACGAACGAGCGGGTCTTGGCCCGCGTGGTGATCTCGCGTTCGGCGACGAGCCGGATGGCCTGCGCGGCCGAGGCCTTGGCTGATGGGTTCGGTGTCGTGGTGGGGCTGTGGTGCAGTGTGGTCATGCCGAAACGACCTCTCGGAACATGTCGGTGAGGGACGGGGTGGACGTCGTGAAGCGGTGGACCGGACCGTGGTCGAGTGCTGCCGCCAGGATCTGCTGGTCATCGACCACATCCGGGTCGACGAGGAGTCGGGTGGTCTCGCCGTAGGCGGCCTCGCGGACACCGGGTAGTGCGTCGGCCCAGGCGACGTCGGCACGCGGGCCGGTGACCTCGAGGGTGATGCCGTCGCGGGAACGCAGGGCTTCGACCGTGCCCAGGGCACGCATCTCGCCGCGCACGACGATGCCGACTCGGTCGCACAGTCGTTGCACCAGATCGAGCTGATGCGAGGAGAAGATGACCGGGATACCCTCCGCGGCCTTCTCTTTGAGCACATCGCTCATGACGTCGACGGCGACCGGGTCGAGACCGGAGAACGGCTCGTCGAGCACCAGCACCTGGGGGTCGTGGACGAGCGCGGCAGCGAGTTGGACGCGCTGCTGGTTGCCGAGGCTGAGGTCGGCGACGTTGTCGTCGTACCTACTGCCGACGCCGAGGCGTTCGGTCCATCGTTCCACCGACTCCTCGGCCTCCGCAGTGTCCATGCCGTGCAGTTTCGCGAGGAAGGTGAGTTGCTCGCCGACCTTCATCTTCGGATAGAGGCCGCGTTCCTCGGGCATGTATCCGATACGTCGACGGAGGTCGAGGTCGATGGGGCGCTCGCCGAGCCGGACCTCGCCGGCGTCGGCGGAGAGAACTCCGAGGATGATGCGCATGGTGGTCGACTTGCCGGCGCCGTTGCTGCCCACGAAACCGAAGATCTCGCCGGGTTCGACATGAAAGGTCATGTCGCGCAGAGCCACCAGATCCCCGTAGCGCTTGTGTAATCCGTCGACGATGAGTGGTGCGTTCATGAGTCACGTTCCTTTCCGCCGGTGGCGGTGTCGGAGGGTGTCTGTGGGGGTTTGATCAGGTCTTCCGGGTCGGGATCGGCCATCCACCAGGCGATCAGCATGTTGGGCACGCAGATCGCGGTGAGTACCAGGGAGATCAGCAGGATGGCGCTGCCGTAGACCCACTGGCCGGGCACCTCGTCGCGCATGCTGATCCCGACGAGGACGAAGTACGGGATGAACATCACCGCGTAGAGCACGAAGAAGCCGAAGGATCGCGCCGAATTGCGTTGGGCCAGCTGGATCTCGTCGAGCGCGGACACCGGCGCGTCGGCGATGGAGCCGGTGACGATACGCAGCGCGATCTGGATGGTGATGACCGAGACCAGGCCGATGCCGAACGGCAGCAGGAACCATCCCGACGACTGGAAGGCCAGGAACGAGCTGGCGATGATGAAGACCAGCGCGCACAGCAGTGTGATCACCAGTCGCCGGTATGCGCGCTGGTTACGCCAGGTGGTCAGGCGATGGGCGTGCTTGGCGTTGAATTCTTCGTGTCGACGCCCCCGCCAGTTCTCGTAACGGCGCCAGACCTCGGGTTTCGCCGCCTCGGGGAACGCCGAGTTCGGGTCGTTCATCGGTCACCTCCGGTGTCGTTGCTGGGTGAGTCGTTCGGGGCCGGGCGCGTGTCACGCCGGTAGAGCTCGGCCGACATGGCGCCGAACGGGGTTCGGCTGAACACGGCTTCGACAGGAAGGTCGAAGACGTCGCAGATGCGGAAGGCGAGGTCGAGGCTGGGGTAGTTGTCGCCCCGCTCGAGGGCGCCGACGGACTGGACGTTGATGCCGACTAGTGTCGCGAGCTCGGCCCGCGACATCTGCCGTTCCGCACGCAGGACGCCGATGCGGTTGTAGATGGGAAGCTTTTCCCCACGGCGTATTGGACTCACGCCACCAAGTGTTGGGAAAACACAACAATCTGTCAATCCCCAATAACGCCGACGGCCACACCGTCGTGGTGGCGACGGGTCAGTGAGAGGCGACTTCCAGGAGGTCGGCAGCCACTCTCGCGGCTTCCCGGCCGGCTCGGTTGGCCCCGATCGTCGACGCCGACGGGCCGTACCCGATCAGCTGGATACGGGGATCGGCCTCGACGACCGTTGCGAGGCGACCGGTCATGGTGATGCCGCCACCCGGTGCGCGCAGCCGCAGCGGCGCCAGGTGATCGAGTGAACTGCGGAAGCCTGTGTTCCAGAAGATGACGTCCAGGTCCAGATGCTCGCCACCCGCGGGGCCGCAGTCCCAACAGACGCCGGTCTCGGTGATGCGGGTGAACATCGGGCGCCACGACAGGATGCCGTCGCGCTGGGCCGCGTCGATCGCGGGTGTCAGGGCGAGGCCGGTCACCGAGACAACCGACGTCGGGGGCAGTCCCGCGCGGACACGGCGCTCGACGCGTGCGACGGCCTCTCGTCCCTGCTCGGGCGTGAACGGTTCGGTGCTGAAGACCGGTTCGCGCCGCGAGCACCAGAACGTCTCGACGCCGGGCGCTTCGCGGGCGATCTCGATGAGCAGCTGAATCGCCGAGATCCCGGCACCCACCACGAGGACCCGCTTGCCGGCGAACTCCGCCGGTGACGTGTAGTCGTGCGTGTGCAACTGGCGCCCTCGAAAGTCGGCGGCGCCGGGGATGTGCGGGATGAACGGCCGGTCCCACGTGCCGGTGGCGTTGATGATGACGTTCGTGGTCAGGTTGCGGCCGTCGGCCAGCTCGACACCGAACCCCTCGCCCTCCCGTCGGACCGCCCGAACGTGTACCGGCCGATGGACGTTCAGGCCGAACTTCTCCTCGTAGCGGCCGAAGTACTCGGGGACCGCGGTGGCCGCGGGTAGCTGGTCGCAGTCGAGGCCGAGCGCTTCGACGATGCCCCACCCGGGGAGGTCGTGCACCCGATTGGCGGTGGCGAGGGTCAGCGTCGGCCAGCGGAACTGCCAGGCGCCGCCGGGGCCGGGCGCGTGGTCGAGCATCTGATACCGGTCGCCGAGGCCGAAGCGGTGCAGGAAGTAGGCCGACGACAGGGCTGCCTGCCCGCCGCCGATGATCAGGACGTCCGAGTGGGCCTCGACGTCGACCGCGTCCGAGTCGGTCCCTTCGACTTGGAGGGCGCTGCCCGGTGCGGTGCTGCTCGGCGTGGTGTTCGGCACCTCACCACCCTGTCACGACTCGGCCCGACAGTGTCATCGGTAGGCTTGGCCCCCATGATCCACTCCACCACCGACGGCGCCGTTGTCACCATCGAGCTCGATCGGGTCGACAAGCGTAACGCCCTCAACGAGGAGATGCTGAGCGGGCTGGCCGATGCCTTCGATGCCGCGACCGAGGCCGGTGCGCGGGCCATCGTGATAACCGGGCGCGGACCGGTGTTCAGCGCGGGGGCCGACCTGTCCGGCCCGGTCTACGACCCCGGCTTCCTCGACAAGCTCGTGTCCACGCTGCACCGCATCGAGTCGACGCCGGTTCCGGTCATCGCCGCTCTCAACGGTTCCGCGATCGGCGGTGGCCTCCAGCTGGCGATGGCAGCCGACCTCCGCGTGATGGCACCCGATGCAATAGCCGCGATCCCGGCCGCCAAACTCGGTGTCGCAGTGGACGAGTGGACCATCCGTCGGCTCGTCTCACTGGTCGGTGCCGGACAGGCGCGCGGCATGCTCATCGGTTGTGACCCGCTGAACGCCGACCGTGCCCACACCCTCGGATTCGCCAACCGCATCGGCGATCTCGCCGACGCCCAGCACTGGGCGGCCACCATCGCCGACCTCGCGCCGCTCACCCTGCAGCACTACAAGCTGGTCCTCAACGGCGACGGTGCCCGCGACACCGCACCCGAGGACCGGGTCGCCGCGATGGTGCGCGCCTGGCAGAGCGACGACATGGCCGAGGGGCGCGCCGCGCGCAACGAGAAGCGGCCGCCGAAGTTCGTCGGGCACTGACACGCGCACTCGGCCGGTTCAGCGCCGGTGGATGGGCCCGGTGCCCTGGTGCAGCGGGACGGCCTGGGCGCCATGCCTTTCCGCGATGAGCTGGGCCGCGATCGCAACAGCAACCTCGGCCGGTGTGTGACCGCCGAGATCGAGTCCCAAGGGTGAACGCAGACGCGACAGTTGTGTCTCGTCGACGCCCTCCGCGCGGAGGCGTTCGTCGCGATCCGCCGCGGTCCGGCGTGACCCGAGTGCGCCGACGAAACCGAAGGTCCGTGACTGCAGGGCGGTGCGGAGTGTCGGAACGTCGAACTTGGTGTCGTGGGTCATCACGCACAGCGCTGTGGTCGAGCGGATCTGCCGGTCCCGGATCTGTTCGGCGAGATAGCGATCGGGCCAGCCGACGATCACCTCGTCGGCGTCGGGGAAGCGTTCCGGTGTCGCGAACACGGGCCGCGCGTCGACGACGGTCACCCGCATCCCGAGCGTCGAACCCAGCGAACTGAGTGCGCGTACGAAGTCGTTGGCGCCCACCAGGATCAGACGTGCCGGCGGGGCGAAGGTATGCACGAAGGTGCGTGGCCGGTCCTCGGTCGGCGCAGCGGGATCGGTGGCCTCGCAGTCGTCGACGCCGATCACGCCGGTGCGACCGGTCTCGAGCATGTCGGCGACGTCGTGGTCGAGCCGTCGCCACGGCGGCCGGGAGGTCTCGGTCGCGACGTACCAGTCCGGGTGGGCGTTCAGCGTCGTGGCGACGGCGATCGGTTCATCGTCCGCGAGTGCGTCGGCGAGGCGTCGGAGTTGCCCCAGTCGTTCCGGCGTGGGTTCGATCCGTTCGACGACGACGTCGATCTGGCCGCCGCAGGTGAGGCCGGGCGCGGGATCACGAGGGTCCTCGATGCCGAACTGCTCGACGACCGCGAGCCCGTCCTCGAGCACCTGCTGTGCGGTGTGGACCAGGGCCGATTCGACGCATCCGCCGGAGACCGAGCCGATGACGGTGTCGTCATCCGTGACGACCATCGACGCCCCGACCTCGCGCGGTGCCGACCCGGACGTCGAGATGACCCGACACAGCGCCACGGGACGTGCGTCGGCGCCGTCGAGGACGGCGAGCAGGTCGGGCAGGATGTCGCGCATGCACTCCAGTTGACCAGATGGCGCCCGGCCGGGCCAGATGGGCTGGTGGCGGCGACGCCGACACCTGTGCAGAGGTGCCTGCTAGTCGCCCAGCACCCGCCGCAGGTAGTCGTTCGCGAACACGCGCGACGGGTCGAACCGGTCTCGCACCGCGCGGAACTCGTCGAAGCGCGGGTAGACGCTGCGCAGGTACTCCGCGTCGCGGGTGTGCATCTTGCCCCAGTGGGGGCGTCCGCCGAAACCGGTGAGGATCGCTTCGACGTCGGCGAAGTACGCGGCGGAGTCGGCCGGGTCGTCGCGGTGGTAGCGGTGGACGGCGATGTAGCCGCTGCGCCGTCCGGTGGCGGTGGAGAGCATCAGGTCGTCGGCCGCGGCGGCACGTACCTCGATGGGGAAGCTGACCCGGTACTTGCGGCGGTCCAGCAGCGCGCGGATCTCGCTCAGAGCCGCCGGGACGTCCTCGAGGGGGATCGAGTACTCCATCTCGCGGAAGCGCACATCACGGTCGGAGACGAAGATCTTGGTCGACGTGTCGGTGAGTTCGCGGGACGACAGGCTGCGGCCGGCAACCTGGTTGATGGCGGGGATCAGGCGCGGCGCGCGGACCCCGACCTCGCACAGCACGCGAAAGACCTTGTTGCTCAACAGCTCATCGTCGACGTACCGGCGGAACCGCGACGGTCCGGTGATCGGCGCATCCGTCCCGAGCCGAGTGTTGGTCTTCACGAGTGCGCAATTGGTGTGTGGGAAAAGGTAGAACTCGTGATGGTCCGACGAGGCGACACGGTCGAGGAACCCGGCGATCGCATCGTCCGCGGTGGCCGGGCCCTCGGCGGCATGCAGCCGGAAGTTGTCGACGCAGTCGAGCGTGATCTCGACGACGACCCCGAGTGCGCCGAGACCCAGGGCGGCAGCGCGGAGTTCGGGATCCTCGGGACCGATGGTCACGATCTCGCCCTCGCCGTTCACGAGTGTGACGCCCGCGACCTGCGTGCTGATGCCGCCGAACGCCAGTCCGGTGCCGTGGGTTCCGGTGGAGGTCGCGCCTGCGATGGTCTGCCGGTCGACGTCACCGAGGTTGGCCATCGCGAGACCCCGCGGTGCCAGCAGCGCGGGGATCTCGTGCAGGTGGGTGCCCGCGTGCAGCGTCACGCGGTGGCCGTCGGCGCCGGCCAGGCCGCGCAGACCGGACAGTTCGAGCTGGACGTCGTCGGCGACGGCGATGGGGGAGAAGCTGTGTCCGGCGCCGACGGTCTTGACCGTGCCGCCCCGCTCGGCGGTCTCCCGCACGATGTCGGCGATGGCGCCCACACTCGTCGGACGGAGCACGCGGCTCGGTGTCCACGACGCGGTGCCACCCCAGTTGCGCCAGCTGTGCCCGGCGGTGGTCGACGTCCCGCTCACAGAAAGCATTTCCCTTCGCCTCGGTAGGTGGGCACGACCTCGCCGACCACCGCGTGACCGGCGTCGTCGCGGTCGATGATCGCGACTTCCCGGGCACGTTCGCAGACCTCGCCGGACTTGGTGTGCCGGAACCATACTCGATCGCCGATCGCGATGCCCTGCGCAGCCTCGCCGCGCAGCGGGGTCTGCACCTCGCCGGCGGCCTCGGTGCCGACGAATTCGAGTCCGCTCGGCCACACGGGTTTCGGGAGGCGATCGGGTGCGGGCGGTCCGGAAGCGATCCAGCCACCGCCGGCGCAGGTGACGATGCCGCGGGCGGGGCGACGGACGACGTCGAGTCCGAACGACAGCGCGGGTGCCGGGCGGAACCGGGCGTACCCGTCGAACAGGTGGCCACCGAAAAGGCCGCTGCCCGCGGCGATGTCGGTGACGGACCGGTCGCGGGCGGTCTCCTCCAGGGAGCCGGTGCCGCCGCCGTTGACGAATTCCAGGTCGGCGATCTCCCGCAGCTCGCCGATGACCTTGCCGCGCCGGCGACGCAGCTCGGCCATCGACCGGCGCTGCATCATCCCGACCGCCCGGTTGACGACGGCCTTCCCGGGCACCGCGTCGGCGACGCCGGCGACCTGCGCCTCGTACGACATCACCCCGACCAGGTCGAAACCGTTCCGCGCGACGATGGCCCGGGCGAGGTCGAGCACGTCGCGTCGCGAATGGACCGGGGATCGGCGGACGCCGATGTGGACCCGACCGCCGAGGAGCCGGTAGGACGCATCGAGGTCGATGGCCACGCGGATCGGTCGTCGTGCGGCGGGTGGGGCGACGGCGTCGATGATGTCGAGCTGATCGATCGAGTCGACGAGCAGGCTCACGCGACTCGTCGCCGCCTCGTCGGAGACGAAGGCCGCCAGTGCTTCCCGGCGGACGCTCGGATAGCCGATGAGGATGTCGTCGATGTCCGAGGTCGTCGCCAGCCAGTGTGCTTCGGCGAGATCGTAGGCGAGCACACCGTGGAAGCCGGGACGACCGGCGAGGTCGGCGATCACCGAACGCACCCGGAGGGACTTGCTGGCGATCCGGATCGGGACACCTGCGGAGCGCCGCAACAGATCGGCCGCGTTGTGCTCGAGCGCTGCCCGGTCGAGGGCGAGGACCGGGGCGTCGAGGCCGGCCTCGCGTACCGCGGAATCGATTGACGCCCAGTACTGCTCGGGGTCGTTCACCCACAGTCCGTCGTCGAACTCCCCGATCGACGACGATCCATGGGTGGGACGCTCAGTCGAGCCTGACATAGGTGAAGAGCTGGTCGGAGACCGCGGTGATGATCGAGCTGATCACCTTGTCGTCACCGGTGCTCAGGAAGGTCAGCGTGATCGCGTTGGTGGCGGCGATGACGAACGGGCCGAGTTCCTCCACCGGACGGGTGAAGGACACCGGGGCATGGTCGGTGATGGCCTGCAGTCCGGCCGTGGCGATCCGGTACAACTCCCCGTACATGGCGTGGCCGACCTGCTGTAGCTCCGGGTGATTGTGCGCGTAGATGCCCAGCGCTATACCCGCCTGCATCCGGCCGGGATCGGCCTTCAGCAGGTCGTAGAACGCATGGAACTGCCGCTCCATGTTGTCCCGGATCACCTCGAGCGTGAAGGTGTCGCCGTACTCGGCGGCCGGCAGCACCGTGTGCAGCATCCGCTCGATGTCGTGGGGCACCGCCTGCTCCATCACCGCGCACAGCAGTGCTGTGCGGCTCTCGAACGCGTAATGGAAACTCGCGAGTGGCATCCCGGCGTGAGCGCAGATCCGGCGGGTGGTGGCACCTTCCACACCGTGATCGGCTATCACGCGGTAGGCCGACTCGATGAGCGCGCTTCGACGCTGTTCGACGGACATCCGTGGCACGACGGTCAACCCCTTGGCCAACATGCGCCTGCGCATGTGCGGTGGACAATGTTCGCCGCAGCCTACCAGTGCCGTTGTCGGTGTTTGCGCGGTTCATCACCCAAAAACGTGCCGATGTTTACCGTTGCTCACAACTCGACGGTCGCCGTGAGAGGCTTCCGAACCGACGCCGTCGTGCTTCGCATCGAACACCACCCGATCGGATTACTGTGTGGACGTGACCACGAACTCCGAAAGAACCGGCCCCGACGCGACCTCGCGGGTCCTCGGGCGGGTGACATCGGCCGGGGTGATGATGGCCGACGCGGTGGCCGAACGGCTCGCCGCCGGTGGTCTCGGCCCGGCACGTGCACTCGGCGCCACCCGCGAGGAGATCGTGCCGCACGTCCGCACATCCCCGCACCTGCGAGACGGGGTCTTCGACAACCCCGAGCCGCCGGAAGGATCCATCACCCCGGACCGGCAGGTACTCGCCGACATGGCACGCCGCCCGGGCCGGCCCCGACGGCCGGTGATGGTCACCGTCCCGACCTTCGACGCCCCGTCGCCCCTCGCCGTCACCTGGCTCGGACACGCCACCGCCACCGTCGACATCGACGGCGCGCGCATCATCACCGACCCGGTCCTGAGCCGGCGCTGCTCGCCGAGTCAGCTCGTCGGCCCGGGGCGCATGCACGCGGCCCCGCTGTCGGCCCGTCAGCTGCCCCCGATCGACGTCGTGGTGATCAGCCACGACCACTACGACCACCTCGACATGGACACGGTCACCACCATCGCGGCGACCCAACCCGAGGCCGTGTTCGTCACGACAATCGGCGTCGCCGCACACCTCATGGCCTGGGGGATCGCCGAAGACCGTATCCGGCAGGCGGATTGGTGGGACGAGATCGCCGTCGCCACCCGTGGTGGTGAGCTGCGGTTCACCTGCGGCCCGGCACGCCACTTCTCCGGGCGTTGGCTGGCACGCAACCTCACGCAATGGGGGAGCTGGGCGATCGCCGGTCACACCCACCGGGTCTTCTTCTCCGGCGACACCGGCCACACCGAACGATTCGAGGATCTCGGAGCGAAGCTCGGTCCCTTCGACCTGACGCTGATCGCCGTCGGCGCCTACGACGTCATGTGGCCCGACATCCACGTGAATCCCGAGGAAGCGTTGTCGGTGCACCGGATGGTGTCGCCGGGGTCCGGGGCCGATTCGGTGATGATCCCGATCCACTGGGGCACCTTCAATCTCGCCCGCCACCCCTGGGGTGAGCCGATCGCGCGGCTGCGCGCAGCCTCACGCCACGGCGACCCGACTGTGCTCGTCCCACAGCCCGGTGGTTCGATCGACCTCGAACACCGCACCGGAACCGGTGTGGCGCATCCGAGTTGGTGGGAGGTTTCGGCGTGAGCACCACGGCGGAGACGATCGAGCCGGGTCTCAGCGCGGCAGAGGTGGCCCAGCGGGTCGCCGAGGGCAAGGTCAACTCCATGCCCGACCGTTCGGGCCGAAGCGTGGCGGACATCGTGCGCGCCAACGTCTTCACGCGCATCAACGCGATCCTCGGTGTCCTGTTCGCCATCGTCGCGTTCACCGGCTCGCTCATCAACGGTCTGTTCGGTCTGCTGATCATCGCCAACTCGACGATCGGCATCGTCCAGGAGATCCGCGCCAAGCGCACCCTCGACAAGCTCGCCATCGTCGGCCAGACCCGGCCGCGGGTCCGGCGCGACGGTGAGGTCGTGGAGGTGGCACCCGACGAGGTCGTGCTCGACGACATCATCGAGATCGGCGCCGGCGACCAGATCGTCGTCGACGGCGAGGTCATCGAGGCCACCGCACTCGACGTCGACGAGTCGCTGCTGACCGGTGAGGCCGATCCGATCGACAAGGACCCGGGTGCGCAGGTCATGTCCGGCAGCTTCGTGGTCGCCGGTGGCGGCGCCTACCGGGCGACCAAGGTCGGTGCCGATGCGTACGCCGCGCAGCTCGCGGCCGAGGCCTCGAAGTTCACCCTGGTCTCCTCCGAACTCCGTTCGGGAATCGACCAGATCCTGCGGGTCATCACCTGGCTGCTCATCCCCGCCGGCATCCTGACCATCGTCAACCAGCTGTTCATCAGCGAGAACGGGCTCAAGCAGGCACTGCTGGGCATGGTCGCCGCGCTGGTGCCGATGGTCCCCGAGGGGCTGGTCCTGATGACCTCGATCGCCTTCGCCGTCGGCGTCGTGCGCCTCGGTCAGCGGCAATGCCTCGTCAACGAGCTCCCCGCGATCGAGGGTCTGGCCCGCGTCAACGTCGTGTGCGCCGACAAGACCGGCACCCTCACCGAGAACGGCATGCGGCTCTCCGAACTGCGCGTCGTCGGCAATGATTCGCCGGAGCTCGCCGGTGAGGTGCTCGCCGCGCTGGCCGCCCACGATCCGCGCCCCAACGCGAGCATGATCGCCGTCGCCGAGGCATACCCGACCCCGCCGTCGTGGACGGTGTCCGCGATCAAGCCGTTCACCTCGGCCACCAAGTGGAGCGGGATCTCGTTCGTCGACGAGGCCGGCGCCGACGTGGGCAACTGGCTGATCGGCGCACCCGACGTGTTGCTCGACCCCGCGGGGGACACCGCCCAGCTGGCCTCCGACATCGGTGCCACCGGACTGCGCGTGCTGCTGCTCGCACGCACCGACGTCCCCGTCGACACCGAACCCGCCGACGGCGTCGTCGCCCCCGGCGCCGTGACCCCGGTCGGGCTCGTCGTGCTCGAACAGCGGGTCCGACCCGATGCGCGCGGCACCATCGACTACTTCGAACAGCAGCACGTCGCGGTCAAGGTGATCTCCGGTGACAACGCCCGCTCCGTCGGTGCGGTCGCCGAATCGCTCGGACTCGGCTCGGCCGACACCTCCGTCGACGCGCGCAAGCTGCCCGAGGAGGAGGGCGAACTGGCCGACGTCGTCGAACACGGCATCACCTTCGGTCGCGTCCGTCCCGATCAGAAACGCGCCATGGTCAAGGCGTTGCAGTCGCGGGACAACACCGTGGCGATGACCGGCGACGGCGTCAACGATGTGCTCGCACTCAAGGACGCCGACATCGGCGTCGCGATGGGGTCGGGCAGTTCGGCTGCCCGGTCGGTGGCCCAGATCGTGTTGCTGGACAACAAGTTCGCCACCCTGCCTTATGTGGTGGGTGAAGGCCGCCGGGTCATCGGCAACATCGAACGCGTCTCCAACCTGTTCCTCACCAAGACGGTGTATGCGGTGCTGCTGGCGCTGTTCGTCGGTGTCGGCGGCGTGCTGGGCAGGCTGTTCGACTCGGATCCGCTGAGCTACCCGTTCCAGCCGATCCACGTGACGATCTCGGCGTGGTTCACCATCGGAATCCCCGCCTTCGTGCTGTCGCTGGCGCCCAACAACGAGCGCGCCCGCCGCGGTTTCGTGCGGCGGGTCCTGCTGCAAGCAGTACCCAACGGCATCATCGTCGGTCTGTGCACCTTCGTCACCTACGTGATCGTCAATCCGGGCGGTCCGGGAGTGGAGGTCGGCGGCGACGCCGTCGACCTGTCGCCGGCACAGACCCAGGCGGCCACCGCGTCGCTGATGACGCTTATCGCGATCGCGGTCTACGTCCTCGCCGTGGTCGCGCGGCCGTACAACTGGTGGAAGGTTCTCCTGCTCGCCGTCTCCGCCGGTGCCTACGTGCTGATCTTCGCGTGGCCGTTCACCCAGGACCTCTTCCACCTCGATTCGTCGAACTGGACGATGAACTCGGTCGCACTCACCTCGGCGGCCGTCGGAATCGTGCTCGTGGAAGCGGTTTCGCGGATCGTGCCGCGGTGGATCGCGAGCCACGGTTCGCCCGCGGAACACTCGGTTGAGGTGGGCGAGGCGTCGGCTGTGTGACGACGCCGTGCCGGCGACTAAACTCTGCGGCGAGTTGCCGGAAGAAGTCCGGCTCGTCGACACAGGAGACGTCATGGATCTCAAGGGACTCGTCAACAAGGCCAGGGCCGCGCTGCAGAAGAACCCGACCCTGATCGACAAGGGCGGCGACGCGATCGACAAGGTCACCAAGAACAAGTACTCGGGTCAGGTCGACAAGGCGCAGGACGCAGTGCGGAAGGCCGTCGGCGCGCCGGGACAGGGCACTCAGGGACAGACGCCGCCCGCCAACCCCGGGGAGGCGTTGCCGGGCCAGCAGAGTCCGCAACCTCGAAACCCGCAGAACCCGCAGTAGGTAGCAGGTCAGGCACCCGCCCGCGGGTGACGGCGATACCCCGACACCGTCGGGTGGCCGTCGAAGAAGAACCGCCACGCCAGGTCAGCCGCGCGTCGAACGCCGACGCGCGGCCCGGCGGCTACCGGCAGATCCGGGAGCGGTCCGCGCCGAGATGTGTCGAGAGTCACAGGCATGTCCGGATCGGCGAGATCGGTGCCGAGGTCGGCCATGGTGATCCCGAGGGCGCGGCACAGGTTCCCGGGACCGCTGGCGAGCCGGTCGTCGGACACCGGCGTCGAGCGCGCGGCCCCGCGTCGGGCACGTGCCAGCTCCACCCCGTCGACCACCTCGCCGGCCCGAATCAGGACCGCCGCCGCAGGTCCCGTCCCCCTCACCACGATGTTGGCGCAGTGGTGGCCGTGGATGCGGTACACGTACAACCGGCCCGGCGGGCCGTACATGATCTCCGATCGTGCCGTTCGCGTGTATGCATGCGACGCGGGATCGTCGGGGCCGGCATAGGCCTCCACCTCGGTGACCTGGATCGTCACGCCGTGACCGGTCAGGTGCGCACCGAGCAGCGCCCGGGCCTGATCGGCGACCGGCGCGGGAGAGTCGGAGGTGCGGACACTAGGCTCTGGGACCATGGCGAAGACGAGTGACTCCATCGAGGTTGAACTGTCTCCGGAAGATACCTGGGCGGCCGCGTCGGACCTGTCCCGGTACGACGAGTGGCTGCTGATCCACGACTCCTGGCGCAGCCCGATCCCGGCCTCCGAGGACCTGGCCAAGGGCACAAAGATCGCTTCGGTCGTCGTCGTCAAGGGCACCAGGATCCGCTTCGACTGGGTCGTCGAGAAGTTCGACCCGGTGTCGCACGTACGGCTGAAGGGGAGCGGCAAAGGCGGTGTGAAGGCCAAACTCGATCTGGGCATCGTTCCCACTTCGAGCGGATCGGAAGTAACCTTCACTGTTGATCTGGGTGGGTTGCCGCTGATCGGGCCCGTGGGTAAGACCGCGGCCCTGGCGGTAGCGGGGGATCTACGAAAGTCGCTGCAGCAATTCCGAGAGGTCTTCAGCTGACCCGAGCGTGACGTCGCGCGGGGCACATCCGCCGCCGCGCCGACGCGGCTGCGGGTGACAGCGATGCGTCAGGCGGTGCGAGAACACCGCCACAAGAGGGGAACGAGAAAACTATGGGGCGTCACAGCTCAGATGCCGACCGCGGCGGGAACGATTGGGGCCGGGCTGCCGCGAGCAGCGGGGGACCCGCGGGAGACGCGAGCCGGTCCGACGACGACTTCGGCTTCGAGCACCGCGAGGCCGGCAGCGGTCGCCGTGGGGGTTGGCTGTGGGCGATCATCGCCCTGGTCGCGGTCGTCGCGCTGGTCACCGGCGTGATCATCTGGCAGGCCGGTTCCGGCGGCTGCGGTGACCGCACCCGAGTGGCCGTTGCGTCCGACTACGCGATGACCGGCCCCCTGCGTGAGGTGGCACGGCAGGCATCCGCGGACTCCTGCTACGACTACGACGTCCAGACCGCCGCCGGCGCCGATGTGCCCGGCCTGCTGACGCAGGGCGCCGCGGCCCCCGACCTCTGGGTCGCCGACTCGCAGGTCCAGGCCCGCCGCGTCACGACGCAGGTCCGTCGCGACCTCGACCTGGTCGCACCCTCCGTCGCCTCGACCCCGACCGTCGTCGCCGGCGAGAACGTCCCCGAACTCGACACGTGGGTCGAGGTCATGAAGCTCCCCGACCTGCGGACCGGCAGCCCGGTCGACACCAGCACCGGTGACGCCCCGATCATCGGTGCGCTCGCGGCCGTCGACGCCGGCGAACTGCCGGAGGAGAAGTTCACCGAGGCCATGACGGTCCTGGCGATCCAGCAGAACAACGCGCGTCTCACCAACGACAACGAGGGCACCCGTCTCAATCTGGCGAACACCTCGGGTGTGCCGGTGGTGACGACCGAGCAGCAGTACGAGCTGTTCATGCGCACCCACCAGGGGTCGAAGCTCAAGTCCTCCATCCCGGCCGCGGGCACCGTCATGCTCGAGTACCCGCTCGTGAACACCGCATCCGCCGCACGCCAGCAGGTCGCCGACGAGGCCGGTGCCGCGCTCGTGGCGGCCCTCGACTCCGACGCCGGCCGCAAGGCGTTGTCCGACGCCGGCTACCGCGATGCCGACGGAAACGGGGTCGGCGAGCCGGTGAAGGAGCTCGAGCTGCGCGATCCGTCGTCGGTCGACAAGGCCCTGCGTCAGTGGCAGGTTCTCGGCGTGCCGATCCGCACCCTCGTCGTACAGGACACCTCGGGTTCGATGGCGACCCCGGCCGGCGGGACCACCCGCGCGGGATTGCTGATCGACGCCTCGCAGACCGGTCTGAAGCTGTTCCCCAACAACACGATGATCGGCGGCTGGGCGTTCAGCGTCGACAAGGGCGGCAACGGCCAGGACTGGGTCGAGATGGCCCCCATCCGACGACTCGATGCTCGCTCGGGCGGCGGTACACACCGTGAGGCGCTCGGCAAGGCGGTCGAGGAGGGGCTGTCGGATCTCGGTGGCGGGACCGGCCTCTACGACACCACGCTCGCCGCGTTCAAGAAGGTCCAGGACACCTACGACCCGAACTACTCCAACAGCGTCATCATCATGACCGACGGGCAGAACGAGGACCCGAACAGCATCGGTCTCGACGAACTGCTCGCCGAGCTGAAGCGACTCGAGGACCCGGCGCGTCCCGTCCTGGTCCTGACGATCGGCATCTCCGACGACGCGGACTCCGACGCGCTCAAGCAGATCGCCGAGGCCACCGGCGGCACCACCTACATCGCCGAGAACGCCGCCGACATCCGGACCGTGTTCGTCGACGCCATCCAGGCACGCGTGGCCGCGGCCGGTCGCTGACCGACAGAGGTCACCGGAGGCGAGGCGCGGGCCATCGGGCGATCAGGGACAATGGGCCGATGACCTCCACTTCGAGCCCTGTCCCGTCTGATCCCGAGCTGTCCGGGTCGGGCCGTTCGTCGGTTCTGTTGCGCACCGGCGGCGTCGTCGCGGCGATGGCCGCCGTCGGTCTCGTCGCCGGGGCCTGTTCCTCCGACGACTCCGGCTCCGGAAGCACGACCACTGCCGACACCTCCACCGCGACGGTGGCCGAGGGCGCGACGGGCGAGCAGTACAAGGACGGCGAGTACACCGCGGAAGGCGGATACATCTCGCCCGGCGGACCCCAGAAGGTCGGCGTCACCGTCACGCTGTCGAACGACGTCATCACTGCGGTGTCGGTCGACACGAGCCAGACCAAGGGCCCGTCGGTGGAGTACCAGGGCAAGTTCGCCGGTGGGATCTCGGATGTGGTCGTGGGCAAGAACATCAACGACATCGACGTCGACAAGGTCTCCGGATCGTCGCTGACCTCGGGCGGTTTCAACGAGGCGATCGAGAAGATCAAACAGGAAGCCATCAACTGAGGCCGACCGGTTTGACCTCTCCTGGCATGGATTCCCCTGCGGCCGTTCATGACTGGGTGTTCGACGCGATCGGCACCCGGTGGACGGTCACGACACCGGCGCCGCTGTCCGCCGATGTCGTCGGCGCGGTGCGCGCCGAGATCGATCGGATCGACCTGGCGTGGTCCAGATTTCGCGACGACTCGACGGTCGCCGACATGGCCCGGGCGGCAGGCCGCTACCCGATCGCGGACTCGGATCAGCCGCTCGTCGACTGGTATCGAAGGCTGTACCGGCTGACCCGTGGTGCGGTCACGCCGCTGGTCGGGCAGACGCTCGCCGATGCCGGGTACGACGCGGAGTACACACTGCGGCCCGCGGCTTCGGTGTCCGCGGTCCCGGCGTGGGATGAGGTGATCTCCGGGCACGACGCCGCGCTGGAACTGCGCCGACCCGCGCTGCTCGATGTCGGCGCGGCGGGAAAGGGTTTCGCGGTCGACCGGGTGGCGACGATCGTCGCGCAGGCCACCGAAGACTTCGTCGTCGACGCCGGCGGTGACATGGTCGTCTCTCCCCGGACCCGCCCGTTGCGGGTGGCGCTGGAACATCCGATGGACCCGAACAAGGCGATCGGTGTGGTGACCCTCGACGCCGGGGCGATCTGTGCGTCGGCGAGCAACCGCCGGGTGTGGGCGGACTGGCATCACATCGTCGACCCGCGTACCGCCTCGCCGGCGTGGGAAGTGCTGGCGACGTGGGTGATCGCGCCGTCGGCGATGGAGGCCGACGGGTTGGCGACCGCGCTGTTCTTCACCCCGGCCGCATTCCTGCGCGGCGACTTCGACCATCACGCCGAGGGCTTCCATCATGTGACCATCCGACGCAACGGGAGTGTCGAGCACACGGCGATCCCCGGATTGGAGTTGTTCCTGTGACGACGGCGGTTTCGACGAGATCCACCTCGGTTCTCCCGCGGCTTCTCGCCCCGTTCGATGCCGCGCGGCGACACCTCACCCCTTACCGGGCGGTGTTGTGCGGGCTGGTCCTGCTCGCAGTCGCGGCCTTCGTGGTGTCCGCGGTCGACGCCGATTTCGGTTACGGACCCGACGAACTCGCGGCGTGGCTGCTGGTGGCGGTCGGGGTGAGCGGCGCGGCCACCTATCTGTTCGCTGCGATCTTGCGGGTACCGCCGAACTCCGACTCCTGGCTCATCACCGGGCTGATCCTGTTCTTCGTGGTACCGGGCGGGTCGGAGGACACCGCGATGGCGACCATTGCAACGGCGGCGGCGATCGCGGCGGCGTCGAAATATGTTCTGGCCTGGCGGCGTCGGCTGATCCTGAACCCGGCCGTCGCCGGTGCCGTCGGCTGCTACGCGTTGGCCTACGCCGGCGTCGAGGGACTGAGTTTCCCGTTCTGGTGGGTGGCGGCCGAGCCGCTGCTGATCCCGATGATCGTCATCGGCGCGGCCGTGGTCACCCTGATCCGCGAGTGGCTCCTCGTGGCGGTGTTCGTCGTCGCGTCGCTGGTGACGATCGGGGTGGTCGAACTGGTTCGCGGCGGCCAGGATCTGTCGACGTGGATCGTGTCCTCCCCGATGCTGTTCGTCGCGGCCATCATGCTGCCCGAACCGTTGACCTCTCCGGCGCGACAGCCGCATCGGCTGATCTACACGGCCCTGGTCGGGGTGCTGATGCACTGCCAGTACACGGTCGAGGTGACCGACTCGTACACCCTGGCGTTCGTGCCGGAGGTCGCGTTGCTCGTCGGCAGCCTCTACGCCTTTGCCGTGCGCCTGGCGACGCGCACTGCGCGCCGGGTGCGGCTCGACGTCGAGACGACGCCGTTGGCGGACCGCACCTATGCGCTGCGCGGCGAACCCGCGGGTGGCGCACCGTCGTTCCGGGCGGGGCAGTGGTCGAGTGTGAGTGTGCCGCGGTGGTCGGCGCCGGTGTGGGCCGGCTCGCGGCGGGTCTTCTCGTTCGTGTCCGCGCCGAAGGAGGTGCCGGTCGAGTTCGGTTTCACGGTCGCGGGGGAGCCGTCGTCGTTCAAGGCCGCGCTCATCGACGGCCGTGCCCGGCGGACCTGGGTCGACGAGATCGGCGGCGACTTCGTCCTGCCGCGGGCGTTCCCGGGCAAGGGTAGGGTCGTGCTCCTCGCGTCGGGTGTCGGGATCACGCCGTTCGTCTCGATGATGCGTTCGCTGTCCGGCGATCTGTCGGGCCTGACCGTGGTGCATGTACTCCGCGAACCGGGACGGGCGGTCTACGGCGACGTGCTGGAGAACGCAGGGTCGAAGGGGGCGCGCGTCATGACGGTGGTCGCACCTGAACTCGCCGACGGCGTGGACGATGCCGACCGACTGGCCGAGCTCGTCGGTGCGAACATCGACGGCGCGGACAGCGACGGTGCGCACTACTACGTCTCGGGCCCACCGGCATTCGTCGAACGCACGTCGTCGACGATCCGGCACCTCGACCCGGCAACGAGATTGCGCCCGTGGCGCATCCACACCGACTCGTTCACCGGTTACTGATGGGCTTCGAGTACCCCTGCGAGATCCTCACCTTCGTGGTGTCCCCGAAGCACGCATACTTCGGGCGGCCCAAGGACGGTCCCGCCGACGAGGTCGAGACCCTCACTCCCGACTCGGTGGAGATCGTCGCCGACAAGGGGATTCGCGGCGACCGATTCTTCGGCGTGAAGGCCCACACCGAGGCGGCGGTGACCTTCCTGGCGATCGAGGCCTGGACGGCCGACGCCGGGAATGCCGATCCCGTACTCGCCCGACGCAACGTCGTCGTCCGCGGCATCGAACTCGATCCGCTGCGCGGCCGGGAGTTCGAGCTCGACACCGGTTCCGGGCCCATTCGCTTCCGCGGCGGGCGTCCGGCGCACCCGTGTTCGTGGATGGACACCGTCGCCGGAGAGGGCGTGCGCAAAGCTCTCATCGGTCGCGGCGGATTGCGTGCCCAGCCGTTGACGTCGGGGACCCTGGACCTCGGTCCCGCCACGATCATCACCGACGTCGAACTCGACGCCACCCGAGCCGCCGACCAGGTGAAGCGGGCCCAGCCTTTGTGACGCGCTACCCCGCCAACGCCCGCAGGAAGAACCCGAGGTTGGCCGGTTTCTCGGCGAGGCGTCGGACGAAGTAGCCGTACCATTCGGTGCCGTACGGGATGTACACGCGCACGCGGGCTCCCGACCCGACGAGGCGTCGCTGCTCGTCGGTGCGGATGCCGTAGAGCATCTGGTGTTCCCAGCTGTCGGGGGCGCGGTCGAACTCGGCCGCGAGGATCGTCGCCGCTTCGATCATCGTCGGGTCGTGGCTGGCGACCATAGGATAACCGTTGCCCTTCATCAGGATTCGCAGGCAGCGCAGGTAGGCCTCGTCGATCTGACGACGGTCGGGGTAGGCGATCGCGGGTGGTTCGGCATAGGCGCCCTTGCACAACCGGATTCGGGCGCCCGAAGCTGCGAACTCGGCGCAGTCGTCCTCGGTGCGCCGGAGATACGCCTGCAGCACGGTCCCGACGTCGGGGAAGTCCCGTCTCAGCGAGCGCACGATGGCCAGACGCTCGTCGACGGTTGTGTGATCCTCGGCGTCGATGGTGACCAGTGCACCGGCCCGATGCGCTGCCGCGGCGATGGTTCGGGCGTTCTCCTCGGCGATCTTGGCGCCGTGTTCCGGGAGACGCTGACCCAGCGCAGTGAGTTTCAGTGACACCTCGAGTGCACCCGGGGGCGCCGTACCCAGGCCCCGCATCATTTCCAGCAGAGACACATATGCGGCGACGGTGGCATCGGCCTGGGACTCCTCGGTGGTGGCCTCGCCGAGGAAGTCGATCGTCACGGCCAGTCCGTCGTCGAGCTCGCGTCGGATGGCGGCGAGGACGTCGTCGAGCGTTTCACCGGGCACGAACCGTCGCACGACCTTCTCGGTGACCGACCAGCGCTGCGAGATCTGTTTGATCCGTTCGCTGCGCGCCGCGGCGGTGATCGTCGGGCGCAACAGGGTGTCGAAGACCGTGCTCAACTGGTGACCCCCGTGAAGTCGGTGCTCATGTGCGGATACCGGGACGTCGTCGGCGGGTTGAACGTCTCCTTGATGGTGCGGGTCGACGTCCAGCGCAACAGGTTCTGCTTCGACCCCGCCTTGTCATTGGTGCCCGACGCCCGACCGCCGCCGAACGGCTGCTGGCCGACGACGGCGCCGGTCGGCTTGTCGTTGATGTAGAAGTTGCCGGCCGCGTTGCGGAGCCGGTCCGATGCGAGGGCGACCGCGGCCACATCGGTCGCCATGACCGCTCCGGTGAGCGCATACTTCGCCGTGGTGTCGACCAGGTCGAGAACCGTCTCGTAGTCGGCGTCGTCGTAGACGTACACCGCGAGGATCGGGCCGAAGTACTCCGTGGAGAACGCCTCGTCCCGTGGGTCGTCGGACAGCAACACGGTGGGGCGCACGAAGTATCCGACCGTGTCGTCGACCTGACCGCCGACGGCGACCGTGAGCGATGGGGCAGACTTGGCGCGGCGCAGCGCCACGACGTTCTTGTCGAAGGCACGACGGTCGATGAGGGCGCCGCCGAAGTTCGACAGATCGCGCACATCGCCGTAGCTGAGTTCGGCGGCCTCGCTGAGGAAGTCGTCGCCCATCTTGTCCCACACGGACCGGGCGATGTAGGCGCGCGATGCGGCCGAACACTTCTGGCCCTGGTATTCGAAGGCGCCGCGGATCAACGCCGTCCGGAGGGCGTGCGGTTCGGCGGACGAATGCGCGACGATGAAGTCCTTGCCGCCGGTCTCGCCGACCAGTCGCGGGTAGTTGCGGTACTTCTCGATGTTGTTGCCGACCTCGCGCCAGAGGTGCTGGAACGTCCGCGTCGACCCGGTGAAGTGGATGCCGGCCAGGTTCTCGTCCGCGAGAACGACATCCGACACGGCACGTCCGTCGCCGTGGACGAGGTTGATCACCCCGGGCGGCAGGCCGGCGGCCTCGAGCAGGGCCATCGTGTACTGGGCCGCGTATGCCTGTGTGGGCGAGGGCTTCCACACCACGGTGTTGCCCATCAGCATCGGCGCGGTCGGCAGGTTCGCGGCGATGGCGGTGAAGTTGAACGGGGTAACCGCGTAGACGAATCCGTCGAGCGGACGGTGATCGAGCCGGTTCCAGACCCCGGGCGAGGACACCGGCTGTTCGGCGAGGATCTCGCGGGCGAAGGCGACGTTGAACCTCCAGAAGTCGACGAGTTCGCAGGGTGCGTCGATCTCGGCCTGCTGCACCGACTTCGACTGGCCGAGCATCGTGGCGGCGGCGACCCGTTCCCGCCACGGACCCGACAGCAGTTCGGCTGCGCGCAGGATCACCGCGGCTCGGTCGTCGAAGCTCGTGTGGGCCCAGTCCTCCTTCGCGTCCATCGCGGCGTCGACGGCGGCGCGGGCGTCGTCGTGCGTGGCGTTGGTGAGGAAGCCGAGAACCTCGCGGTGCGCGTGCGGCTGCACGACGTCGATCTGTTCGCCGTGGCCGAGATGCAGGCGTCCGCCGATGATGTGTGGCAATTCGCGTCGGCCCGCACCGGACTGGCGGGTGAGTTCGCTGATGATCCGGGTGCGCTCGGGAGTGCCCGGGGCGTAGGTGTGCACCGGCTCGTTGGCCGGTCGAGGGGGAGTGGTGATGGCGTCCATGACGTCAGTTCACTGCGGAGGGCGTTCCGGCGATATGGCCGATCGGCAAACCGATCGGACTTAGCCTTGTCCGTATGGACAAATCGCCGGGTGTAGCGCTCGGGCGGCTCATCCTGGCCCTCGATCGGACGGTGGCGACCCTAATCACCGCGCCGCAGGGACTCGACGTGCCGGTGCGAAGCCTGGCGATGATCGACATCGACGACGTCCACTTCGGCCTCGGTCGCGCGGCACGGTCGGCCGACGTGTTCTTGCTCGTGGGCCTGCCTGACGATGTCGCCACCGAACTCCTGGCCGGCCTCGGTGTCCATCGCCCTGTCGCGGTCTTGAGCAAGACGGCGCCGGCGACCCTCACCGACCTCGCCGATCGGCTCGGCATCGCGGTCGTCGCCATCGACCCGCACGCGCGGTGGGAACGCATCTACAACCTGGTGTCGCGCGTCCTCGACACCGCGCGGCGTTCGCCGGACGGCGGCGAGTCGATGGAGTCGGGCGCCACCGGCGATCTCTTCGAACTCGCAGCCGAGGTGGCCCGTCGCACTGGCGGGCTGGTCAGCATCGAGGACGAGCGGTCGCATGTGCTGGCCTACAGCACGGCCGGCGACGAGGCCGACGAGTTACGGCGGTTGTCGATCCTCGGTCGTGAGGGCCCGCCGGAGATGCTTGCCTGGCTCCGGCAGTGGGGTGTGATGGACGCGGTGCGCACGTCGGCGCGGGTGGTCGCGGTCGACGCGCGCACCGACCTCGGGCTTCGGGAACGCCGCGCGGTCGCGATCCGCGCCCCGGGCACGGCCGAGTTCCTGGGGGTCGTCTGGTTGCAGCGTGGGGCCGGACCGTTCGCCGACGACACCGACGAGGTGCTCATCGGTGCGGCCGCGGTGGCTGCCCGGGTGATCGCCCGTCGTCGATCCGCGGGGACGGAACACGACGAACTGGTGCGTCGGCTCCTCGGTGCACGCGGCGACATCGTCGACGTCGACGCGCTCGCCGCCCAGCTCGGCATCGACCCGGCCGTCGCGGTGGTTCTCGTCGGGTTCGCGACGACCGGTTCGGCCGACGATGCCCCGGTCCCGTTGGCGGAGAACGCCACTCGTATCTCCGCGCTCACGCTGCACGCCAGCGCGTTCAGTCCGCTGTCGGTGACCGCGACCATCGGCGACCGCGCCTACGTGGTGCTGCCCGGGGTGACCGACGACGCCGCGGTGGAGTGGGCACGGGTGTCCGTCGATGCCACGGATCGGCAGTTCGGGATGCGGATCCGCGCCGTGGTCGCCGGACCCCGAAACCTCGCCGCGGTACCGGAGCTGCGCGCCCAGATCGACCGCGTGCTCGACGCGGCATCGCTCGAGGGCGAACTGATCGACGACGTCACCACCGTCGCCGGCTCGCGCACCGGCGTGCTTCTCGGCGAGATCGTCGCGCTGCTCGCCGAGAACCCCGACCTCGTCGACCCGCGGGTGTCCGAACTCGCCGACCTCGACGCACGCACCGGCAGCGATTTCACCGTCTCACTGCGCGCCTACCTCGACCGTTTCGGTGACGTCCGGTCGGCCGCCAACGACCTGCACGTCCACCCGAACACGTTGCGCTACCGCATCCGTCGGATCGAGACCCTCACCGGGATGGACCTCGAAGACCCCGCGACCCGGCTCGTCGTGGCGTTGTCGTTGCGGGTGCGGTAGCTCGGGTGACCACCCGCGAGACGTCAGAGAATCGTGAGCATCTCGTTGTAGGTGGGCAGCGGCCAGAGGTCGTCGGCGACGATGCTCTCGAGCGTGTCCGCGACCTCGCGCACCGCGGCGGTCGCCGGGATCAGGGTCTCGAGTGCGTACTTCGACTCCTCGTAGGTGCTGTCCCCATGCATCCCGGCGATACCCTCGTCGAGAGTGACGATGGCGACCTGCAGCTTGCCGATCAACTCGGTGAGCTCGACCAGAAGCGGTGTAGGAGCCTCGATCCCGGCCATCTTCAACGACGCCGCGGTGCCGGCCAGTTCGCCCTGGTAGCGGATCGCGGCGGGCATGATCATCGTCTTCGCGATCTCTGCGGTCTCCTTGGCCTCGACGAGGATGGTGAGGGCGTAGTACTCGAAGATGACGTCCTCGCGGGCCTCGAGCTCGCGGGCCGACAGCACCCCGTACTTCTCGAAGATCTCGATGACGTCGTCCGAGGTGTACTCGGTGACGGCGTCGACGGTGGTGCGCAGGTTCTTCAGGCCGCGGGCGGCGGCTTCCTCCTGCCACTGGTCGGAGTATCCGTTGCCGTTGAAGATCACCGCACCGTGGGCGTTGATGATCTCCTGCAGCACCTTCTGGACGGCGTCGTTGAGGTCGGCGCCGTCGGCGAGGAGCTTCTCCAGCTCGGTGGAGATGTGGTCGATGGAATCGGCCAGGATGGTGTTGATCGCGACCATCGGATCGGAGATCGACTGATTGGAACCCGGTGCGCGGTACTCGAATCGGTTCCCGGTGAACGCGAACGGGCTGGTGCGGTTGCGGTCGCCCGGATCGGCCTTCAGCGGCGGCAGGGTGTCGACGCCGAGTTCGAGGACGCCGGCCGCCTTGGAGCCGGTGGCGCCGCCCTTGGCGATCTGCTCGAAGACGTCCATCAACTGCTCGCCGAGGAAGATCGAGATGATCGCCGGCGGAGCCTCGTTCGCGCCCAGACGATGATCGTTCGACGCCGATGCGACGGCGGCACGCAGCAGGCCGCCATAGAGGTGGACGGCGCGGATGATCGCACCGCAGAAGGTGAGGAACTGCATGTTCTCGTGCGGGGTGTCGCCCGGGTTGAGCAGGTTGCCCTGATTGGCGTTGCCGAGCGAGAAGTTGACGTGCTTGCCCGAGCCGTTGACGCCGGAGAACGGCTTCTCGTGCAGCAGGCACTTCATCCCGTACTTCTCGGCGACCGCCTTCATGGTGGTCATCATCAGCTGCTGGTGATCGTGGGCCAACACCGAGCGCTCGAAGACCGGCGCGATCTCGAACTGGCCGGGGGCGACCTCGTTGTGGCGGGTCTTGGCCGGGATGCCCTGCTTGAACAGCTCGCGGTCGAGTTCGATCATGAACGACAGCACACGTTCGGGGATGGCGCCGAAGTAGTGGTCGTCGAATTCCTGACCCTTCGACGGCGGGGCGCCGAACAGGGTGCGGTTGGAGGTCATCAGGTCGGGGCGGGCGTAGAAGAAGTGCTCGTCGATCAGGAAGTACTCCTGCTCGGCGCCGGCGTAGGAGACGACGGTGTCGACGTCCTCGTGGCCGAAGAGCTTCAGCAGGCGCATCGCCTGCTTGCTCATGGCCTGCTGGCTGCGCAGGAGCGGGGTCTTCTTGTCCAGCGCCTCACCGGTCCACGAGATGAAGATCGTGGGGATGCACAGGGTGTTGCCGTTCGGGTTCTCCAGGATGTAGGCGGGGCTCGTCACGTCCCAGCCGGTGTAGCCGCGCGCCTCGAAGGTGCCGCGCAGACCGCCGTTGGGGAAGCTCGACGCGTCGGGCTCACCCTGCAGCAGGGTCTTGCCCGCGAACTCGGCCAGCGATGCACCGCTCGAATCGGGTTCGAGGAACGAGTCGTGCTTCTCCGCGGTGAAACCCGTGAGCGGGTAGAAGACGTGCGCGTAGTGCGTTGCGCCCTTCTCGATGGCCCAGTCCTTCATCGCGACCGCGACGTAGTCGGCGAGGGTCGGGTCCAGCGGACAGCCGGTGTCGATGGTCGCCGCGACCGCCTTGAAGACGTGCTTCGGCAGGCGCTTCTTCATGACCGACAAGCTGAACACGTTGCGTCCGAAGGTGTCTGCCAACGGCTCGGTGAATCCGGGTGCCGACACCTCGTAGGTCGTCACGGCCTCGATGGCCTGACGGCGGGACATGCTGCCACTCATGGTTACTCCTGGTGTTTCTCGTCGACACCATCAGGTCGGCACGACGAAGTCGCTGGGTTCGCGATTGCGAGCGAGTCGACGCTATGAGCTGGGTGTATGCGCCCCGTTGCCCCCGTGTGACGCTGAGGAAAACTGATGGCGCAGAGCGGATTCGTCCGTTCGGATGATCCCGCTCCCCGAGGTCAGCGGTTCACCGCAGCGTGGCGTCGTCGCCCATCACGGCACCCTCACGGCGCGGGTCGGCGCCGCCGATCCATCCGGAGTCGTGGCGCATGATCGCGCTGAGTCCGCTGGACTGTTCGTCGACGGACACCTCTTCGCCGCGTTCGCGGAGACCCCGTACGAGGGGGTCGTTCGCGCCGTCGTCGGTGATGTCGACCAGGGGATGTTCGCCGCCGACGTTCGACGTCGGGGTGTTGGCGGAGCCGAAGTCGATCATCGACACCGCCTGCTGCGGGTTCAGGCCCCAATCGAGCATTCCGACGAGCGTCTTGACGACGAACTGGATGATGACCGATCCGCCCGGGGAACCCAGCGCGGCGACCACCTGCGCGGGGGCGCCGTCGGTTCCGGGCTGCATCACCAGGGTCGGCGCCATCGACGAGCGCGGACGCTTGCCGGGCGACACCCGGTTCGCGAGCAGTGCGCCGTCGTCGTCGCGCGGTTCGGCGGAGAAATCGGTGAGCTGATTGTTGAGCAGGAAGCCGTCGACCATGTGGTAGCTGCCGAACGCCGATTCGATGGTCGTCGTCATCGATGCGACGTTGCCGTAGCGGTCGGCGACGGTGATGTGGCTGGTGCCGTGTTCGGTCCCCGGATGCGAACCGAGCGGGACCGGCCCGAGGTCCCCGGCCGGTGCCTCACCCAGGGAGGAGTCGGGTTCGATCAGCCCGGCCCGCTCCTTCAGATAGGCGGGATCGAGCATGGTCTCGACGCCGCGCCCGGGCAGCGGAACGAAATCGGGGTCGGCGACGTACGTGTCGCGGTCGGCGTAGGCGAGTCGCTCGGCCTCGGTGATCAGGTGCACCGCAGCGGGATTCGGCCTGCCACCGTCTGCATCGAGCTCCGTGGGGCCCATCGTCGGCAGGTCGAAGTTCTCCAGGATGCCCAGCGTGGAGGCGACGGCGATGCCGCCCGACGACGGTCCGGGCATGGCGACGATCTGGCGGCCGCGGTACTCCGTCACGATGGGTTCGCGGGCGATCGCCCGGTAGTCGCGCAGGTCGTCGACGGTCATCAGGCTCGGCGTCATACCGCCGGCGGTGCTGCCCGCTTCGGCGACGATCGCCCGGGCGAGCGGGCCGTCGTACATCGCGTCGGCGCCGTCGGCGGCCAGAACGCCAAGAGTTTTGGCGTACGCCGGGTTGACCAGGTCGGTGCCCGCGGGCTTCGCCGTGCCCTCGCCGGTCAGGAAGTAGGTGCGGGCCTCCTCGTCGGCCTTCAGCTCCGGTGCGGAGGCGGCGATCGCCCCGGCCAGTCGTGGGCTGATCTCGAAACCGCTGTCCGCCAGGGTGATCGCCGGCTCGAACAGGTCGCGCCAGGCCTGCTTGCCGTACTCGCCGTGGACCATGTCGAGCATCCGCAGCACGCCGGGGACGCCGATCGATCGTCCCGACGCGCGGGCACTCGGTACGGGCGGCGCCGGGTCGGTCGGGGAGATCTGCGTCAGGTAGGTCTCGGTGGCGGCCGCGGGTGCCGTCTCGCGGCCGTCGAAGGCGCGCACCGTGTTCGACGCCGCGTCGTAGTAGAGGGCGAAGGCGCCGCCGCCGATACCCGACGACTGCGGTTCGACGAGCCCGAGCACCATCTGCGCGGCCACCAGGGCATCGGCCGCGGTGCCACCGTCGCGCAACACCTCGCAGGCCGCGCGAGTGGCCAGCGGATTGGCCGTCGCCGCGGCGTAGGTCCCGGTCCGGACCGGCTTCATCCCGCTGCGGTAACCCGAAGCGATCTCGGGTCGGGTCGCGATGTCGGTGGGGGCGGCCGAGACCTCCTGGGCGTCGATGAGCTCGCCGTTCGGGATCTCCGCGCAGGTGACCGGCGCGGCGGACGGTTCGTCGGCGTCGGACCCGCACGAGGCGACGACCAGCGTGGCAGCGACCGCGACCACCGTCAGCCGGAGGCCGCGGGATCCGAGATGATGACTTCCCCGACGGCGTCTCATGGACCTCAGCGTACGGTCACCGCGCAGGGCGGACCGACCGAACGGCGATGCCTACCCCGACCACCGCGAGCCAGGCGAAACCGAACGAGAGCAGTCGTGCCGACCCGACCGCGTCGGCGCCGAAGCTGACGAGCAGACCGGCCGCAGCCGACCCGACGGTGTTGGCGACCATCTGCACGGAGTTGATGCCCGCCGATGCGCGCGCGGCTTCGGCCTGGTCGTCGGTGATGCCCATGGCGGCGGTCGCGATGTGCGGGAAGGCCATGCCGATGCCCATGCCGGCGACGACGAGGCAGACATACCAGCCGGCGATCGCGATCGGTGCGGTCGAGGACTGGAGGAGGCCGTAACCGGCCAGGCCCGCGGCGAGGAATGCCGGCCCCGCGACGCGGGCGGCCGATGCCGAGCGGCCGTGGGCCCACGTGCTGCTGGCTATCTGCGCGACCGTCCACCCGGTCGACAGCGCGGCCGGCAGAAGACCCGCGGTGAAAGGTGACAGCCCGCCGACCTGCTGGCCGAACAACGGGAGGAAGGCCTCGGCGGTCGACCCGGCCGCCAACACCGCGATCGAGAGGTAGATCCACTTGAGGGGATTGCCCACCGAATAGGTGAGACGGGGGAGCAGGCCGGTGTCACCGCGTCGATCGACGGCCACGAACCCGAGCAGGGCGAGCAACGCGACACCGCCGAGAACCACGACCGCCGTCGTCGAACCGGAGATCGCGGCCACCGAGACCGCGCCGGCTGCGACGGTCACCGCTGTTAGCGATGCCCATGGCAACGGGTGCCGGTCGCCGGAGCCGCGACCGCGCGGCAGCACCCGGGCGGCCACCGCGGCGATGGCCAGCGTGACGACGGTCAGGAACCAGAAGGAGCCCCGCCACAATCCGACCTCGGCGAACATGCCGCCGATCGCCGGACCCACGATGTTGCCGACACCCCACATCGCCGAGATCATCGCCACGGCCCGGCCCCAGATGCGCTGCGGCAGGGCGATCTGCACGACCGCGAACGCCAGGCCGGTGAGAAGTCCGCCGCCGAGTCCCTGGATCAGCCTGCCGATCAACAGGATCGGCATGGTCGGGGTGAGCGCGCAGACCAGTGAGCCCGCGGCGAACGCGGAGAACCCGATCAGATAGGCGCCCCGGGCGCCGAACTGGGCCAGCGCGCGCGTCACCAACATCGACGCCACGACGGAGGCGATCAGGAAGACCGTGACGACCCAGGCGTAGAACTGTTCGCCGCCGATGTCGGCGACGGTGCTGGGCAGCGAGGCCGAGGTGAGGAAGGTGTTGATGGCGAAGACGAGGATGCCGCCGGCGAAGACCGACACCGCGGCGCGGTGTTCACGGGCGAGGAGTTCGGACCATCCGCCCGTTGACGTCGACACCGTCTGAAGGAATATCGGACCCGGCGACGGGGGTCAAATCGGTGGGCCGTGTCCCGCGCCCGGAAGCGGTACCGACCGCATAGTGTCGATCGGGAACAGCACGGCCACACCGGGCCGGGCACGCGAGAACGGGGTAGAGCGTGGGAGTGGTACGTCATCAGGCAGTGGTCGATGCGCCTCGGGACAAGGTCTTCCAGTATGTCGACGGGTACCAGAACGTTCCCGAGTACCTGATGGGGGTGACCCGCTTCGAGCCGCGGACCGAGCAGACCCAGGGTCTGGGCTCCGTCTTCGAGCTGACGATCGACGTCGGTCCGAAGAAGCTCAAGTCGGTCGTGGAATGCACCCGGTACGTCGTCGACGAACTGATCGAACTCAAGGCGATCGAGGGTTTCCAGGCCGACACCACCTGGCGGTTCCTCGACGCGAACAAGGGCACCGAACTGCAGGTGGAGTTCAGCTACACCCTGCCCGGCGGCATCGCGGGTCGAGTGCTCGGTGGCATCGTCGGGCCGTTCGCCGCCCAGGCCATCAAGCACACGGAGGCCACCATCGCGAAGAACGTGGTCGCCGGGGGCTGAGCACGTCTCACGTCCCGGTGACCCCGTCGGCGGTGTCGTCGCCGTGCGCGACGACCCGATTCGGCAGGTTCCTCGAGAAGAGCAGCGCCAGCACGAGCAGCACGAACACGATGAACAGGGCCTGCTGGATCGCGGCGACCTGCGCGTCGGCGTAGGCCTCCGACACGGCCTGCGCGGCGGACTCCGAGCCGCCGGAGTCCAGGACCAGGGTGCGTGCCTGATCCGCCGAGATGATGGGCACCCCGGCGTCGTCGACGGTGGAGACGATCTGCTGTTGCTCTGTGGCGGACAGTGATTCGGTGTCGCCGACGGTGGAGAGGAAACCCGACGACAGCAGGAGGATGAACACCGAACCGGCGACCGCCGTACCGAACGACGAGCCGAGGTTCTGGAAG
Organism: Gordonia sp. C13; assembly: GCF_023218005.1. Lineage (NCBI taxonomy): Bacteria > Bacillati > Actinomycetota > Actinomycetes > Mycobacteriales > Gordoniaceae > Gordonia > Gordonia sp. C13. The sequence continues at coordinate 109,660 of NZ_JALPSY010000010.1, read as the reverse complement.
GTGCCCTGTAGTCCGCCGACCTCGGAGGTGTCCTTCTCCTCGACCGCGGACATGTTGACGTTGCCGAGCTGGGAGGCGAGGAGGCCGAAACCTGCTCCGACGACGAACATCCCGATGGCAAAGGCCACACTTCGCAGGTCGACTCCGACCGCGGCGATCACGAAGAGGACGCCCAGGGCCATGATGATCTGCCCGCCGCGGGCGATGAAGCGGGCGGAGCGTCGTGCGGTGAGCCAGGATCCGAGGATCGAGAACAGCACGAGCCCTACCGATAGCGGTAGGATCTTGACCCCGGTCTGCAGTGCATCGCGCCCTTGCATCGTCTGCAGGTAGACCGGCACCACGAAGAACAGCGCGGCGATCGCGAAGTACTGGGCCAGGAATCCGCCGAGGCCGCTGCGCAGCGCGGGGATCCGCAGCAGTTCGACGCGGAGCAGTGGTTGCCGGTCGGTACGGGCGAGCGTGCGTTGACGGTCGACGAACAGCCACAGCACGACCACGCCGATCAGCAGCAGATAAGCGACCGGGGATACGCCCAGCGGGGCGATCTCGGTGCCGCCGACCTCCGGCGGGTGCTGCGGCTTCAACCATCCCCAGGTCTTCGACTGCAACACTCCGTAGACGATGAGGGCCAGGCCGCCGGCGGATGCGAGGACGCTGAGCGGGTCTATTCGTACGTCGCGGTCGCGCTCGACGTCGTGGATGAGTCCCGCCGCGAACAGGACGACGACCATCACCACGGTCTCGGCGACGAAGACGTATCGCCACGAGGCGTAGGTGGTCATCAGACCGCCGAGCAACGGGCCGACGGCGGCGGCGAGTCCGGTCACCGCGCCGAGGACCGAGAAGGCGGTGACCCGGGCCTTTCCGGTGTAATTGATGGCGGCCAGGGAGGCGATCGCCGGTATCACCAGTACTGCGCCGAGACCCTCGACGAGGGACCAGCCCAGCATGAGGACGGTCAGGTTGGGGCTCAAAGCCGTCGTGAGGGAACCGATCCCGTAGATGACGGCACCGATCTTGAAGGCCCGCGCGCGGCCCATGAGGTCGCCGAGTTTGCCACCGGTCAACATGAACGCCGCCATCGTGAGGGCGTAGAAGGTGATCGCGGCCTGCATGCCGGTGATCGAGGTGTCGAGATCGGCTGCCACGACCGAGATCGACACGTTCATGACGGTGCTGTCGAGCACCATCACGAACTGGGAGACCGCGAGGATGACGATGACCGACCACGAACGCATCGCGGAACTCCCCTCAGCTGGAAAGTGATCCGACGATTGTCCCAGCCGGGAGCCGTCAGCGCGGCGGATCGAGCATCGGGACGAGGAACCGTCTCGCGATGTCGGCCAACTGGGCGTCGTCGGTGATGTCGACGACGCGACTCGGCACGGTGAGGAACGACGCCGAGATGCGCACCATCATCTCGGCCACGATCTCGATGTCGAGGTCCTCGGAGATGTTGCCCGCCAACTGTTCTCGTCGTAGTTGAGCGGCCACGAACTGTTGCACGACGGAGAGCAGGAGGCCGTCGTCGCCGATCATCGATTCGATGAGCATGCTCGACTCGGAGTCGGCCATCCCGCTGATCAGGGGGTTGCTCGCGACGGCCCGCAATGATCCGACAAATCCGACGACCACGCGCTCGGCCACCGTCTGCGCGGCCGGGATGTCGGTGCGGAACTGGTCGAAGTAGCGCCGGAACTCGCGCAGCACCACCTCGTCGACCAAAGCGTCCTTGGTGGCGAACTTCCGGTAGAGGGTCACCCGCGTGACGCCCGCGTTCTTCGCGACCTTCTCCATCGGGGTCCGCTGGATGCCGAGTCGGCAGAAGAGGTCGAAGGCGGCGTCGAGAAGACGTTCGGCCGTCGGGTCGGATTCGGTGTCGGTGGGGTTCACGGACCCGAGGAACGCGCGGTGGATCACCGAGCTCGACGACGAACCGACCGGCATCAAGCCCGGACCGGGGATGTCCGCAGCGGACGACGGCATCGGCGATTCCCTTCGGTGTGGCGATCGATCTGCCCGGATCAACGATCGCAAATCCGAGAATGTCGGTGTGTCCTGAGTCTCTCGATGCTATCAAGGATACAAGGTTACGAAGATTGTCACATTGATACATCGGACTGAACGGGACGGGGCCATGCACGATCTGAACAGGCGCAAGCTACTCAAGGCAGCAGGGGTCGTCGGAGCGGCCGGGGCGGTGGCCGCGGTGGCCCCGGCGACCCCGTGGACGTGGTCGCCGGCGAACTCGCTGCCGGGCCGCGGTGCGGGCGCCGACCCGCGCACCCTCTGGGACGACGAGGCCGACCCGGTGATCGCGAAGGTCATCGACAGTGGTCAGGCGCCGAAGGTCAACAAGCTGCTGCGGACCTGGCACAAGAACTCGCAGCCGCTGCCGGCCGGGCTGCCGCCGGAGCTGCGCGACTTCATGGAGCACGCGCGGCAGCTGCCGTCGTGGACCGACCGGTCCAAGCTGGCCGCCGCGGTGAGGTTCAACCAGAAGCGCGGCACGTACCTCGGCATCATCTACGGCTTCGCGAGCGGCATGATGAGCACCCTCATCCCCAAGGAGGCGCGGGCGGTCTACTACTCCAAGGGTGGATGGGACCTCAAGGACCGCATCTCCAAGACCGCCAAACTCGGCTACGACATCGGATCTCTCAACGCCTACCAACCCGACGGCGAGATGGTCGTCACCTGCCTTAAGACCCGGATGGCACATGCCGGCGTCCGACACCTCCTCCCGCAGTCACCGCACTGGGTGCACTCCGCATCGGAGGATGTGCCGATCAGCCAGGCCGACATCATGGTGACCTGGCACAGCCTGCCGACCACCGTGATGCGCAACTTCGAGAAGTGGCAGGTGCCGATCGCCGCCGACGAGTCGGCGGGCTTCCTGCATTCGTGGCAGATCACCGCGCACATGCTGGGTGTCAAGGATGAGTACATCCCGGCGTCGTGGAATGCCGCCGAATCCCAGGCGAGGCAGGTGCTCGACCCGATCCAGCACCCCACGCCGGAGGGTCGCAAGCTCGCGGACATGCTGCTCGACCTGGGTATGAATCTGGACCTGACCCTGCTCTCACGCGGAGTGCTCGGGGCGTTGACCCGATTCATGCTCGGCGACAAGGCCGCCGACGGGCTGAACATCCCGCGCGAACCCGTGTGGACGCCGCTGCTGGAGACGGCCTGGACGCCGTATGTACTGGTCCGTGAAGGCCTGCTGAACGTCGGGATGCCGCGCGAGGCGTACTGGATGATCGACGAATTCCTCCGCCAGTTCGTCCTCTTCTACATGTCGGAACTGCGGATGCCGATCAACATCGAGATCCCGGTGTTCAACAACCCCAAGTACCGGTGACTGCGGCGATCGACTCCTTTTTACCGCCGACGAGGCTACGAGGTTTCGGCTGCGACCGCTCGGTCCTGCTTCTTCTCGCGCTTCGGCAGCAGGGGGATGCGGGGCCGGGCGGTCAGCCATTTGCTGAACGGGAGGCGCAGCAGTAGGTCGACGACGATCAGCGAGCTGGTGAGAACGACCGCGATGAGGATCAGCGACCGCAGGATCGCCGAATGCGGGAACCACTCGAACAGCCCGCTGAGGAATCCGACGCGTCCGAGGACGTCGAGGATGAGCGGGTGCACGGCGAAGACGCCGAACGCACGCAGTGTCGCCTGCGAGACGAACTTCGCCGCGGCCGGACGGCCCGCTGCGCGGCGGTCGTCCCAGACGAGACCGATGAGCCACAGCAACACGAACCCACCCACGAGCCACGGCAGCGACACCGGGTTCCAGGCGGTGTTGGCCTTCCACGGCACGTTGCCCGGCGAGGTCGCCAGCAGGTAACCGGCGACGGTGAACGCGGCGCACCCGGCGGCGACGAGCACCACGGTCGCCATGTGTTCACGCAGCCACTTGTCCACAGCCTGCTGGTGTTGCGCCGCCACCACACCCATGGCGACGAACAGCGCGTACATCGGCAGCGTCTTCCAGAGGTGGTGGTAGGTGACGTCCCAGGCGGCGCCCGAGGGCCGCGGCAGGTACTGGTAGATGACGAACATCGTGATCTGGATGAGCGCGCCACCGGACAGCAGGAGCCACGGCCGGTTGCGGCCGCGCTCGAAGATCCACGCGATGAGCGGGAAGAACAGATAGATCTGCATCGAGATCAGGAGGAAGTACAGCTGGTACTTGCCCTCGCCGACGAGCAGGTCGTGTGCGAGTCCGGAGAACCATTCACCGGTCGGCGGGAACGGGTTGTCCCGGATGACGATGTGATCGGTGATCGCGTAGATGACGGTCCAGGCCAGGTAGGGCCCGATCACCAAACCGAAGCGGCGGCGCCAGAACTGTACCGGGGACATCTCCCGGCCCTGCATGCTCAGCACGAGGACGTAGAGCGTCACCGCGACGAAGCCGTAGCGGGTGAGGTGACAGAGGGTGCCGACCAGGTTGGCGCCGCGCACCTCGTCGGGCCCGCCGTTGATCGCGTTCACGCTGTGCGCGACGACCACGAAGGTGAACAAGAACACGCGGACGAAGTCGGCGGTGTGAGCGCGGGAACGCGGTGTGGGAACCGGGGCGGACGTCGGAGGCGGCGTCGCCGGCGCGATGCCGGTCGTGATGTCCGAGTCCGCAGACGTGCTGGTCTCGGTGTCGGCGGTGCGCGCCGAGCTCGCTGCGTGCACCAACGCAAAGACCTCCCCCGGGTTGACCAAACTGTTACCTGAACGAAGTGTACGGGCCGAATCTGGCAGGAACCTCAACGCCGGGGTGTCCTCAGTGATGACAATCACAGCCGGAATTGCCCGGTTCCTTGTCAGCGGTCGAGGTTACCGGACGGCAGCGCATGCAGCAGATCGGTGAAGTCCGACCGTGCGGAGGGCCGACGACAGGGGGAAATTCGCCATCTTCACGATCCGAGGAGGGGCCACAGGAGTCCGGGGTTGCTGCCGTAGACTTGCCGCGTCGCCCGAATGGGCGCCCGCCTTCGTAGCTCAGGGGATAGAGCAACCCTCTCCTAAAGGGTAGGTCGTAGGTTCGAATCCTACCGAGGGCACCAGACCACAGCGGGGCACCACCAGTTGTTTTTCACACCGCGGCGGATTTCGCGAACCGCCGTCGGTACACCAGCGGCGACACCCCGACGGATGCCGCGAAGTGGTGCCGGAGCAGCGTCGCCGAGGTGAATCCGACCAGTCGAGCGACCTCCTCGACCGGCGCATCCGTCGACTCCAGCAGGTTCTTGGCGGCCAGTACACGCTGTTCGGTGAGCCATCTCCGTGGTGACACCCCGACCTCGTCGACGAACCGCCGCGCGAACGTCCGGCCGGACATGTGCATCCGTTCCGCCATGTCGTCGACGCTGATGTCACGGTCGAGATGTTCGAGCAGCCAGCTGAGCAGCGCTCCGAATCCCTCGTCGGAACACGCGGGCATCGGGGCGTCGACGAACTGTCGCTGACCGCCGTCGCGGTGGGGTGAGACGACCATGCGACGGGCGATCCGGTTCGCGACGCCCGGCCCCCATGCCTCGCGGACGAGGTGCAATGACGCGTCGATCCCGGCTGCCGTCCCGGCGCTGGTGGTGATGGGGCCGTCGTCGACGAAGAGGACGTCGGTGTCGACCTTCGCCTTCGGGAACTGTCGTGCCAGCTCCTCGCCGAAGCGCCAGTGCGTCGTGCAGCGGCGGCCGTCGAGCAGGCCTGCCGCGCCGGCGACGAAGGCGCCCGAACACACCGTGAGGACGCGGCCGCCGTTGTCGACCACCGCGCGCACGGTATCGAGGATCTCCTCGGGATAGTCGCCGTCGACCTTTCCGCCGGGGATGGCGACGAGGTCGACGTCGCGGCACTCGTCGAGGGAATGCGACACCTGGATCGACACGCCGTTGCCGACCGGAAGTGGCACGGACGGGTCGGGGGAAGCGACGCGGAAGTCGAAACCGGGGACGCCGTCGTCGGTCCGGTCGAGGCCGAACACTTCGTGGACCACGCCGAACTCGAACATCGCGACGTTGCCGTGGAGCAGAACCCCGACCGATTTCAGCATGACGCCAGTATGGCGGAAGATTTGCGGACATTGACGTTTGCGCCACTGTTGGCGGTAATCAGGCGGACAGAGAATTACTGCCATGATCATCGCACTCATCGTTCTCGCCACGGTGGCCCTTCTGGCCGTCGTCGCGCTCGTGTACTTCACCCGCCGCACGCCTGCCGGAACTCGTACTCCGCTGCAGCGTTTCGTCGATTGGTCGACCCGCGATCCGAGGCGTCCCTACGGGCCCGACACCGATCGCGTCGCCGTCGAGCTGAGCACCCTCACGCGCCGCTACGACCGACTCGTGTAGAACGGGGCTGCGATACCGTAGCGGGCGTGAGCTCCCAGACCGTTCTCGTCACCGGCGCGACCAGTGGTATCGGCGCCGAAGTCGCCCGACAGTTCGTGGCCCGCGGCCATCGGGTCTACGGCACCACCCGCAACCCGGACTCAGTGCGCAGCCCCATCCCCGGTGTCACCTACGTCCGCCTCGACAACGCCGACTACGACTCCGCCACCGCCTGCGCCGACCTCGTCGGGCCTGTCGACATCCTGGTCAACAACGCCGGCGAGTCCCAGGCCGGCGCCCTCGAGGACACGTCGATGCAGGCCATCGAGAATCTGTTCCGCGTCAACGTGTTCGGACCGGTTGCCCTCACCAAGGCGGTCCTCCCGGGAATGCGCGAGCGACGTCGGGGCACGGTCGTCATGGTCGGCTCGATGCTGTCGAGCTTCCCGGTCGCGTTCCGGTCCAACTACGCGGCGACGAAATCCGCGCTGAAGGCCTTCGCGCTGGCGACGCGTCGTGAGGTGGCGCCGTACGGGATCCGCATGATCTCGGTCGAACCGGGCACCATCGCGACCGGCATCGGTGACCGCCGGTCCATCCATATCCGGGAGAACTCGCCGTACCGTGCCGAGTACGAGACCCTCGCCGCGGCCACGCGCCGTAACGAGGACGCCGGGATCAGCGCGGAGGACATGGCCACCCAGATCGTCGACGCCGCGCTCGCCGAACACCCGAAACCCTTCTATGCCCGGGGAAACCAGGCGGGCGTCGTGTTCTTCCTGCGCAGGCTCGCGCCCCGCCAGCTGATCCTGGACATGACCGCACGCAAGCACGGGCTGCCCAGGGTGAAGATCTGACCGTGCGAATCAGGGTCATCGGGATCGGCCCCGGCGGTCCCCGCCAGGTCACCCTGCAGGCCATCGACGCCATGGCCGACGTCGACGCCTTCCTCGCGCTCGAGAAAGGAACGGCGAAGAGTGGACTGCTCGACGCCCGCCGGGCGATCCTCGACGCACATGCCCGCGAGGGGTATTCGCTCGTCGAGATCCCCGACCCGCCGCGCGACCGTGCGCCCGCCGACTACGACGCCGAGGTCCGGCGCTGGCACGCCGCGCGCGCCGATCTGATCGCCGCCGCACTGCGCGACGAGGTCGGCGACGGCGGGGTGGCGGCCTTCCTCGTCTGGGGTGATCCCGCCCTGTACGACAGCACGCTGCGCATCGTCGACGACCTCGCCGCACGCGACGATCTCGAGCTCACGGTCGAGGTGATCCCCGGGGTGACCAGCGCGAGTGCGCTCACCGCCGCGCACGGCATCGTCGCCAACCGCGTCGGCGAACCGATCCACATCACCACCGGTCGCCGCCTCGCCGACACCCCCGCCGGTGCCGACGCCAACCAGGTCGTGATGCTCGACGGCGATCTCGCCTTCCGCCGCACCGCCGACCCCGACGACCACATCTGGTGGGGCGCCTACGTCGGCACCGACGACGAGATCCTCATCAGCGGCCGGGTCGGTGACGTGACGGAGCAGATCGTCGAAGCCAGGGCCGAAGCCCGCGAGCGGATCGGGTGGATCATGGACATCTACCTGCTGCGCAAGACCCGCTGAACTTCAATCCGATCGAACCGTCTGCCGCGCAACGCGTTACCCGCCGATCTTGTGGATGGAGATCCGCGTTTGTCGGTGGGTTGATCTAGATTGGTTGTAACAGATTCAGCCGTCCAGGTTGGGCTGTAGACGTTGTGGGGGCAGCGTGAGCAGGTGGACCGATCTACCAGGCGGGTTTCTCGCCGGGGTCGATCCTGCCCACCCCGAATCATCCTCTACCGCAACCCATATGGAACGTCTCCGGGCGATCCGCCACGGTGAGTCCTACCTGGCATGGTGCCGGTACGAGTCGATCGTCACCGTCTACGACCAACTCGTCATCAACACCAGTGGCGGGTTCTTCATCGACCGCTACAGCGAGATGGTCACCCGCCTCTGCCGCGAAGCCGCCATCACCCGGTATCAGGCCGATCAGTGGGTCGGGGAAGCCCTCGCCCTGCGCGACCGGCTACCGAAAGTGTTGACCACCCTGCGCGACGGCATCCTGTCGCGGCAGCTGATCCAAACCGTGATCTCGCGCACCGACCTGATCTCCGACGCGGCGACCATCGCCGACCTCGACACCGAGATCGAGTCCATCCTGCGCCACCGCAAGGGCGCCTGGACCAAACCGAAACTCCGGGACATGGTCGACCGGCTGGTGTTCCGCCATGACCCCGACGCGGTGCGGGAACGGCGTCGCGATGCGCTGGACAAGCGCGGTATGTGGATCGAGAACTTCACCGACGGCACCGGTGAGATCACCGGTGTCATGGCCGCCGAAAACATCCGTATCGCCGCGAAAGCGGTGAAAGCCCTCGCCGACACCGTGTGTGCCCAGGACGGCCGGAATCGTAATCAGCGCAACTCTGATGCGATGTTCGCGCTGTTGACCGGCACCGTCTTCGACTGCCAATGCCGACGTGAGCAGTGTGACGCCGAGATTCCCGACCCGGCGAAGGTGGTCCGGTCGGTGAGCACCGAGGCCGTCATCCACGTCGTCACCGACGCCGCCACTCTCGCCGGGGCACCAGGGATCGGGTGGGTCGACGGCCACGGCATCGTCTCCGACGAGCACGTCCGTGACCTCGCCGAGCGGCCCGACGCCACCATCACACCCGTCACCCCGGTCCGCACACCACCAACCCGTGTGGTCGCCGAGGACGTTCCGTCGAAAGACGTCGTGATCGTCTTCCCTGGTGCGCAGTCGGCCGATCCGTATCGACCCACCGCTGCGTGCTCCGACTTCGTGCGTGTTCGTGACGGCTACTGCACCGAACCCGGTTGCGGATGTTCGGCATTCGACTCCGATCTCGACCACGTCACCGAGTACGACCGCACCAACCCCACCCAGGGTGGGTCGACGTCGAGTGAGAATCTCAACGCCAAGTGCCGGTTCGGGCACCTGCACAAGACCTTCGGCGATTGGGTCGATGTCCAGTACCGCGACGACGAGGGTCGCCTGGTCACCGAATACCGGACTCCGGAAGGGTTCGTCATCCCCGGCGACGCCGAAAACCTCGAAGACTCGTTCCCCAACCTGCGTCGAATCCGCTACGAACAACCACCCCAAGCCCCACCCACACCACGGGTCATCACGGGCGACGACACCCCGCCCGCCACCAACCGGCTCGCACACAAACACGCGCGCCGGCGAGCCGAACGTGCCCGCAACAAGGCTCAGCGCCTCGCCGACCAGGCCGACCCGCCGCCATTCTGACGGGCATCACAGATCTTCGCGCGCCACCAATTCCACGGTGACGAGCATGGCGATCGAACTGACGGCGAGTAGTGCGATGAGCACAAACAACTGCATGGCCGCGGCCGCCCACACCGACGCGCCGCCGAGGACCATGCCCACGAAGGCACCGGGGATGGTGACCAGTCCGACCGCCCGGCTCTGATCGAGTCCGGGGATGAGTGCGCTCGCCGACGCGGCGGCGCAGATCTCGAGGCGGGCATCGCGGGGGAGCAGGCCCAGCGACAACGCGGCCTCGACCTCACCGTGACGCGTTGCCAACTCGTCGACAGCGCGTCGACCCGCGAGTGACGTCGTGACCATGGCTCCGCCGAGCAGGATCCCGGCGGTCGGGATGATCGCGATGCCCCTCGCAGGCAGGACGCCCACGAGGGTCAAGACGATGACTATTGCGATGGTCGGTGCTGCCACGGGCACCAGGCATCGTGCGATGACGACGAGACCGGCGTTCTCCCGCCGCACCCGTCGCGCCGACGTCCACGCGGCCGCCACGGCCATGACGACGACGAACAGGGCCGACGCCCACAGATGCGGAACGACCACCGCGAGCACGCCCGCAAGGGCGGCGAGTTGGACGACGGCACGCAGGGTCGCCACCGAAGTGTCGATCGCCAAACCGCTTCGACGGTTCACCAGCACCGCGACGACGGCGAGCACGACGATCGCGACCGCCAGAACCGGGCCGATCCGGACGACGGCGTCGCCGATTCCGTTCACACCGGCAAGTTCACCAGATCTGCTGCAGGGCTGCGAGCATGTCGTCGCGGATCTCGCTGCGGCAGATCACGAAATCGGGCATGTAAGGGTGGCGGTTGTTGTAGACGATCTCCGAACCGTCCAGACGACTGCAGTGCAGGCCGGCCGCGAGGGCGACGCCGACCGGGGCGGCGTTGTCCCACTCGTACTGACCGCCGGCGTGGACGTACGCGTCGGCGTCGCCGCGGACCACGGCCATCGCCTTGGCGCCGGCAGACCCGACCGGAACCATCTGCAGGCCGAGGCGGTTGGACACATAGCTCGTCTCATACGAGCCGCCCCACCGCGACGTGACCATGCGACGGGTCAGTTCGCCACCGGGTTTCTCGACGGTGTCGGTCCGGAACAGTTCACCGGTTGCGGGCAGTGACACCGCGGCCTCGGTGACGACCCCGTTCTCCGTCAACGCCACGTGCACCGCCCAGTCCGCGCTGCCCGCGGCGAATTCCCTTGTGCCGTCGAGCGGGTCGATGATCCACACCCGCTGGGCCGTCGCACGGTCGCCGACATCGGCCGCCTCTTCGGACAGAACCGCGTCGCGCGGACGGTGTTTGCGCAGGACGGTGGAGATCCACGCCTGGGCAAGCGCATCGCCGACATCGCCGAGCATGCTGCCGGTCAACAGGTCGCCATGACGAATCCCGAGGAGGATCTCCCCGGCTCCCTGGGCGATCCGGGCGGCCAGCTCGGCGTCGGAAAGTCGGGAAGTCATCCCTTAACTAGAGCACACTGGTGGCATGCCCGAGCTCCCTGAGGTGGCCGCCATCGCCGACTATGTCGACGGTCGCGCGGCCGGACTCCCGATCCGGCGAGTCGACGTCGCGTCCCTGTCCGTGCTCAAGACGGCCGATCCGCCGTACACCGCGCTCACCGACCGGATCGTCGAATCGGTCGGCCGGGTGGGCAAGTACCTGGTCATCCGGACCATCCCGGGGTCGGAGGCCACCGCGTCCGAGCCGACGCTGGCGCTGGTCATCCACCTGTCGCGGGCCGGCTGGGTGCGGTGGAGCGAGGACCTCTCACCCAAGCCGCTACGCCCGGGCGGCAAGTCGCCGATCGCGCTGCGGGTGCACTGCGGCCTGCCCGGCGAGGGATTCGACGTCACCGAGGCCGGCACCCAGAAGCGTCTCGCGGTGTGGCTCGTCCGCGACCTCGCCGAGATCGACCGCGTCGCCGGACTCGGCCCCGACGCCCTGGAACTCACCGAGGAACAATTCGCCGAGATCCTCGCCGGCACCACCGGACGCGTGAAGAACGTGCTCACCGACCAGCACACCATCGCCGGGATCGGCAACGCCTACTCCGACGAGATCCTGCACACCGCACGACTGTCTCCGTTCGCGTCGTCGAAGACCCTCAAACCCGGCCAGGTGAGCACCCTGTACGACGCGATGCGGGCCGTGCTCACCGACGCCACGAGCCGCCTCGAGGGTCAGACCGTCGCTCGGCTGAAGTCGGAGAAACGCACCGGACTCCGCGTGCACGCGCGCACCGGACTGCCGTGTCCGGTCTGCGGCGACACCGTCCGCGAGGTGTCCTTCGCCGACCGGTCCTTCCAGTACTGCCCGACCTGCCAGACCGGTGGAAAGATCCTCGCCGACCGCCGGATGTCGCGGCTCCTGAAATGAGCGATGGTGGACGCGCACTACGCCTGACGTCGCGGTCCGCGTAGCCGGGGGGCGATGCCGGTAGGTTCGGGTCCATGACCTCGACGACACGGCAGAAGATCCTCATCACCGGTGCGAGTTCGGGACTCGGCGAGGGCATGGCCCGCCGATTCGCCGCCCAGGGACGTTCGCTGGCGCTCGCCGCCCGGCGCGTCGACAACCTCGAGGCCCTGGCCGCCGAACTCCGGCCGACGGCGACCCAGGTCGCGACCGCGCAACTCGACGTGACCGACCTCGACGCGGTACCCGTCACCTTCCGTGCGCTCGCCGACGAACTCGGCGGCCTCGACCGCGTCATCGTCAACGCCGGTCTCGGCAAGGGCGCACCGATCGGCACCGGCAAGGCAGCCGCCAACATCGAGACCGTGCAGACCACCTCGTCGGCGCGCTCGCGCAGGCCGAGGCCGCCCTCGAGATCTTCCGCGAACAGAACGCCGGCCACCTCGTGCTGGTCAGCTCCATCTCCGGTGTTCGCGGCATGCCCAAGGCCCAGGCGGCGTACTCGGCGTCGAAGGCCGGTCTCACCGCGCTCGGGCAGGGGCTACAGGCCGAGTTCGCGAACTCCCCGATCTCGGTGTCGATCGTGGCACCGGGCTACATCGAGACCGACATCAACCGGGGCGTGAAGACCTCGCTGATGGTCGACACCGACAAGGGCGTCGACGCCATGGTCGCCGCGATCGAGGCCGAGAAGACCTGGGCGCCGGTCCCCGCCTGGCCGTGGACACCGATCGCGGCGGCGCTCAAATACCTGCCGGGGTCGATCAGTCGACGGATGATCTGAGCACTGCGCCGTTGTGGATGCCGTTCATCAGCCCGCGGGCGATTGCCACCCGCTGCCGCTGGCCACCTGACCAGGGCGACTACTGCCAGTAGCTTTCGTCGAACACCTCGTCGGGGATCTCGTCGCCCGGTTCGACGCCGAGTTTCTCGAGTCGTCCCATGATCGCGGCGGCGGTGGCCACGAAGGTCACGAGATCTTCTGAGTCGACCGATCTTTCGGCGGGATCACCGCCGAGGAACTCGTACAGCGCCGGCGGTACGCAGGCGCCCATGTCGAGTGCGCGGGTTCCTGTGGCGGTCCGCCAGGCGTCGAAGCTCGCCACGTCGACGGCTTCGGCGACCTCGCCCGTCCGAACCGCGGCCAGGACGTCGTCGAGGGTCGCCAGCTCACCCGACGATCCGCTGGACGCGTCGAACCCGAGTACCGTTTCGGCGTCGAGGGACTCGTCCTCGGAGAGGGTGAAGTAGACGACCCCACGCCAGTCCGAGGCCAGCGCCTCGATGTCGGTCCGTCCGAAGATGTCGCCCAGCAACTCGCTGACCTGCTCGCGACGGCGACTCCCGAACAGCTGGAATGCGCCCGACGCCACGATCTGTCCCTGCTTGTTCGCCACAGACCGTCACCTTACGCACGTCAGTCGTCTATGCCGAGCACGACCACACGGCCGGTCGACGGCGACAGATACACGGTCGCCCGCCACTCGCCCGACGAGAACGCGTCGTCGAGGTGCGGGCCGCCGACGAGGTCACCGGTGGGTACGAGGTCGCGTACGTCGGCGGCCACCGAGACGGGCGCAGAAACAGGCACAGCGTGGTACTCATCGGCCCAGGCGGTTACTCGGTCGGGGCCGACGTCGACGACGGCGTCGAACCAGTAGGTGGTGGGACCGGGCACACGCTCGGAAGCGCCGGGTGCGGACCCGAGCGTTCCGGCCACCCAGCCGTCGACGTTCCCGTCGGCGAGCAGCGGGAACCTGATTGCGACCGGCTCGATGTCCCTGCTGGGAGCGGCGGTTACGACCTTGGCCAACGGCAACGTGGAGGTCGAGGTCCTGGGCGCGCGGTCGACGGGATCGCCGGGCGTGCAGCCGGCGCCCACGAGAGCCAGTGCGGTGACCGCGAATCCGGCCGCGAGTCGTCGAATCCGTTGTGGCAGCATCCCGCCACGCTAACCTCCCGCGGCACCGCTTCCCATCCGCTTATTGGATCCGATAAGCGCGAGGGAACTGGCCGGGCGGGAAGGAAACCTGCACGCGGGAGCGGCCGACCCTCAGACCGCGCGACCCCGGTGTTTGCGGTACCAGGCGACCAGCTCGTTGGTCGACGAGTCGGCGTCGGCGGCGGGTGCGTCGGTCTGGGTGATGGTGCCCAGCAGCGCCTTTGCCTGGGTCTTGCCGAGTTCGACGCCCCATTGGTCGAACGGGTTGATCCCCCAGATGGCGCCCTCGACGAAGACCTGGTGTTCGTACAGGGCGACGAGCTGTCCGATCACCGAGGGCGTCAGACGGGGAGCGAGGATCGAGGTGCTGGGGCGGTTGCCCGGCATCACCTTGTGCGCCACCACATGTGCGGGTACCCCCTCGTCGGCGATCTCGTCGGCGGTCTTGCCGAAGGCGAGCACCTTGGTCTGCGCGAAGTAGTTGCTCATCAGCAGGTCGTGCATCGACCCCGACCCGTCGGGCCCGGCGGGCAGGTCGTCGGTGGGCTCGGCGAAACCGATGAAGTCGGCCGGGACGATCCGCGTGCCCTGGTGGAGCAGCTGGTAGAACGCGTGCTGACCGTTGGTTCCCGGTTCGCCCCAGAAGATCTCGCCGGTGTCGGTGGTGACATGGTGTCCGCTCGCGGTCACCGACTTGCCGTTGGACTCCATCGTGAGCTGTTGCAGGTAGGCGGCGAAGCGCGCCATGTCGTTGCTGTAGGGGAGGACCGCCCGGGTGCCGATGTCCCAGAAGTTGTTGTACCAGAGCCCGATCAGGCCCAAGATGACCGGCGCGTTCTGCTCGAGTGGCTGGGTGCGGAAGTGTTCGTCGACGAGATGGAATCCCTCGAGGAACTCGGCGAAGCGTTCCTTGCCGATCGCGGCCATCACCGACAGGCCGATCGCCGAGTCCACGGAGTAGCGGCCGCCGACCCAGTCCCAGAAGCCGAACATGTGGGTGGTGTCGATGCCGAACTTCGCCACCTCGTCGGCGTTGGTGCTCACCGCGACGAAATGCTTTGCCACCGCGTCGGTCCCGGCGTCAAGGGCCTCGAGCAGCCAACTCCGCGCGGCGGCCGCGTTGGTCAGCGTCTCGAGCGTGGTGAAGGTCTTCGACGCGATGATGAACAGGGTGGTCTCGGGGTCGAGGCCGTCGAGGGTGCCGACCATGTCCGCTGGATCGACGTTGGAGACGAAGTGGCAGCGGATGCCGGCGTCGACGTAGTGGCGAAGGGCCTGGTACACCATGACCGGTCCCAGATCCGATCCGCCGATGCCGATGTTGACCACGTCGGTGATGCGTTTCCCCGTGTGGCCCTTCCATTCTCCGCTACGGAGACGGTCGGTGAACTCGCCCATCCTGGTGAGGACCTCGTGCACGTCGGCGACCACGTCCTGTCCGTCGACGGTGAGCGTCGCGTCGGCGGGAAGACGAAGCGCGGTGTGTAGGACAGCGCGATCCTCGGAGGTGTTGATGTGCGCCCCGGCGAACATGTCATCGCGGGTCTCCTCCAGCCCGACCTCGCGCGCCAGGCTCATGAGCAGTTCGAGCGTCTCCCGCGTCACCCGGTGCTTGGAGTAGTCGATGTGCAGATCGCCGACGTCGACGGTCAGTTCGCGGCCGCGCTCGGGATCGATCGCGAACACCTCGCGCAGATGCATCGCGTACACATGCGGCTGGTGAGCGGCGAGAGCCTGCCAGGACTGCGTTGCGGTGATGTCGCCGTGGTCGGTGCCGGTGAAGTCGCTGCCGGGTGCCTGCGTGCTCATGACACCCAACCCTATGTCGTCGGCGTCTCCACCGCGACGGTCGTCACACGTCGGTGCGAATTCCGCAGTGGCGTCAGCGGCCGAGGGGGCCCCGACCGAGTCGGAGGAGGAGCATGGCGAGGGTGTGACCCTCCTTGCCGAGCTCGGCGAACCGGTCGATGACCTTGACCTCGCGGCTGTGCACGAGTCGCGGGCCGCCCGACGCCATGCGGGCGGCGCCGATCTTCTTCGAGACCGCCGAGCGTCGTTTGATCGCACCGAGGATGACGGCATCGAGCCGGTCGATCTCGAGGCGCAGCTCGTCGATGTCGTCCGGCAGGTCGTCCACATCCGAGGTCAGCTGGTACTTCTCGAGATCGATCGTGTTCTCGAAGGACGTCGGAGTCGACTGTTGGGGCTCGTCGGATCCGGAACTCGGGCTGCGATCGGTCACGGCCTGATTTTGCCACGGCGCACCGGTCCGACCTGCAGGTACCCGATCGGACCCACCTCCGGTCGATGTGCTCGCACCCGCCACATGGACACTGGAGCGCATGCTCAACGCGCGCATGATGTCGATGATCGCGGTGGCCCTGATCGCCGGACAGCTGATCATCCGGGGGTGGCTCGTCGCGACCGGCAACTTCTACTGGGACGATCTGGTGCTGATCGCCCGGGCCTCGTCGAATCCGATTTTGTCCTGGGAGTACCTGGGGCACAGCCATGACGGGCATTTCATGCCGGCGGCCTTCCTGCTGGCCGGGGTGGCCACCTGGCTGGCGCCGGTCAACTGGGCCCTGCCGGCGCTGACGTTGATCGTCCTGCAGGCGATCGCGTCCATCGCGGTGTGGCGGGTGATCCGCGTGATCGCACCCGCGGCCCGCGCCGGTGCGCTGGTGGCGCTGGCGTTCTATCTGTTCAGCCCGATGACGGTGCCCGCGTTCGCCTGGTGGGCGTCGGGCCTCAACACATTGCCGATGCAGGCGGCACTGGCCTGGATCGTCGCCGACGCCGTGGGACTCGCGCGGGGAGACGTGAACCCGGAACGACGCCGTGCGGTGTGGATCCGCTCGACGGTGGTCTTCGTCGTCGCGCTGGCCTTCTTCGAGAAGTCGTTGTTCATCCTCCCGATCGCCTTCGTCGCCGCGGTGCTGGCGAGTGGCGCGGGACGGACCGCGCTGACCTCGACCCTGCGGGCCGGCCGCGAGTTGTGGGCGTCGCTCGCGGTGGTGTCGGCAGTGTGGGTCGTCGTGTACTTCGTCACTGCCGATCCGTTCGCGGGCAACCACTCGGTCGGACAGACCGCGCGACTGGTGTGGCGGTCGGTGGACCACGCCATCGTGCCGTCGCTGGTCGGTGGCCCGTGGGAATGGGACCGGTGGACTCCGGGCCCGCCCACCGGATTCCCCGCGACGTGGATGATCGTCGCCGGCTGGCTGGTACTGGCCGCGGTCACGTGGTGGGCGGTCACCCGCCGGCGTGGCGCGGTGCCGATCATCGCGTTCGCCGCGCTGTACGCGGTGGCCGCCCAGATCCCGGTGATGTGGAACCGCTCGAGCCCGGAGACCGCGGTCGCCCTCGCCCAGCACATGCGCTATCTCCCCGACACCGCGCTGGTCTTCGCCATTGCCATCGCGCTGCTGGTCGGTGCCCGGTCGACGACCCCGCCCACACCCGAACGCCGCCACGCGGCCGAGGACCAGTCGCCTGCCGTACTGCTCCTACCGGTCGTCGCCGCGCTCGCGATGGTGTCGGCGGTCGTCTCGCTCGTGTCGTTCTCGGCGTCGTGGCGCGACAATCCCACCGGCGACTACCTGAAGACGGCGGTCGCGACCCTGCACGACAACGCCGATGCGACGCTGCTCGATCAGTCGGTCCCTCTGGAGATCCTGCAACCGGTGGTCTACCCGGACAACCAGATCAGCCGCATCTTCGGGCGGGTCGACCCGCGGCCGGAGTTCGGCACCAGCACCGACCGGCTCCTCGTCCTCGACACCGCGGGCAACGCGGTGCCCGGCGGGGTGACCCAGCGACGGCTCGTCGGCGCGGGACTCGGCAATTGCGCCCGACCGGAGATCTCCGGGCCGGCGCGGCTGGCACTCGACGGACCGCTGTTTCCGTGGCCGTGGACCGTCGCACTGAGTTATTGCGCCACCCGCGACGGCGAGATCGAGATGAAACTCGACGGCGGGGAGGCCGTGCGCGTACCGGTCAGGTCGGGCCTCGGGTCCATCTACGTCCGGCTCGACGGCGGCGGGGATGCGATCTCGGTGCGCCCGGTGACCGCAGGACTTCGACTTCACACAGGAGCCGGTCGGGTCGGCGAGGCGGTCGAGGCACGCTTCGCCGGCGGCTGATCTACTCGTAGAAGTAGGCGCTGACGTTGTCGGTCTGCCCTTCGGAGGCGATCAGGGCACGCAGTGCCGACGCGGCCTCCGGCTCGTTGACGAAGTAGACGACCTTCACGTCGCCGGCGGCCTTGACCTGCTCGCCGATCTGCTTCTCGAGCACCTCGGTGCCCTCCCAGCTCGGGTCGAACCTGCCGCCGCTGATGTGCTCGGAGTAACCCGGGCCGAAGGTGATGTGCAGGTTGCCGTCGGTGCCGATGCCGTCGAAGAGGTACTCGCCGCGCTTGACCGCGTAGTAGCTGGGAAGGCCGGTGATCCCGGCGCCGTAGCGGGCCTGGTCGGGGCTCTTGTTGCCGGTGCGGACGTAGACGACCTCGGTGTTGGTCTGCTTCTCGTTGTCGTCGATCAGCTTGTTGAGGTCGGCCTCGGTGGTGTCGAGGAAGGCCAGGTAGGTGTAGGCCGAACGCGGGCCGATCGACGAGTTCGCCGGCAAGTTGGTCGCCGTGCACCGCGTGGTGGCGGTCCGCCCGAAGTCGACGCGCAGGACCGGCTTGCACTCGCCGCCCAGCGCGCCCGCCGGGCGACCGCCGACGGCGAAGTTCAGGGTCATGCCGTAGTTGAAGTGGCCGGTGACGTCGTCGGCCCACGGGATGCCGGAGACGGAGAAGTCGTAGGCGCACGCCGCGGTGGTGCACTCGCCGACGAGTCGCGGGGTGACGACCGGTTGCTTGGCCCACAGACCCGGCGCCGGCGCCGACAACAGATCGCCGACGAGGGCGCGCTGATTGGCGAACACCTTCTGCGCCTGGTCGGCCGGCTGCAGGCTCACCGAGGTGTCGATGTCGTAGGTTGCCGATCCCTGCTTGGACTGGCCCTTCACGTTGGTGACGTTCTTGGACTCGGGGTCGAAGGTGATCTCCCAGCTGCCGATCTTCACCTTGTTGTCGCCGACGAACTCGATGGGCGGATCGCTCGTCGGCCAGCGGCGGGCGTCGGGCGTGCCCTTGTTCGGGGTCGGCAGTTCGGCGCCGAGCTGCGGCTCGGAACCGAACTCGACGTTGCCGATGTCGCCGGCCAGATTGTCCGGGCCGAGGATGGTGCCGAAGCGGGGGAGGCTGGTGAACCGCGTCGACGCCCACTTGTTGTCCAACGGTGCCATGTCGAGGTTCAGCTTCTCGTCGGCGACGAGAAGTTCGTTCCACAGCGAGGTGGGCGCGCTGATGTACGGGTTGTTGCTGATCTGGCGGTACTCGCCCTGCTCGGAACCCAGCGACACCGTGCCCTCGGCGGTGTTCGACGTCGTCACGATGAGATCGCTGAACTCGACCGTGCCCTCGCCGCGGGCGTCGTCGTACTTGTAGGCGACCTTGCCGGTGTACTTGGCCGCGGGGCTCGTCGCCATCTTGAAGAGCACCTCGTCCAGGCTCTTCTGAGCGCGGAACGCGGCGGTCGGCTCGACCGTGCCCGCACTGCTGAACGGTACGAACGACAGGATCAGGGCGACCACGAGAGCCAGCGCTCCGACACCGAGGACGATGGCGGCGGGGGCAATCGACGGTCTCTTCATGGTCGCCTCTTTCGGTCGCCGAGGCTTTCCAACCGCATCGACGGGCGCCCCGAGCCAGTGATACCGGGTCATCGTAGCCGCGGGACCAGCGTCTCGGGTGCCAACGCACGGGGCGGTCGAGCGAACGGACGACGGGCTGTCCGGCCCGAGGCCGGCGGGGCGGTGTCGGTGCGGGCGGGTAGCCTGGACTACCGATGAACAGCTCTTCTTCTGCCCCTCTCCTCGCCGGTCGCACGTCTTCCTCCTCCTCGGGGACGGCTGCCGCCGACGACCGCGTCGCCCGCCTGCTCGAGGGCCTCAACCCGCAGCAGCGCGCCGCGGTGCTCCACGCGGGCGCACCGCTGCTGATCGTCGCCGGCGCGGGGTCGGGCAAGACCTCGGTCCTCACCCGCCGCATCGCCTACCTGCTGGCGGCGCGGGACGTCACGCCCGGGCAGATCCTGGCCATCACCTTCACCAACAAGGCCGCCGCCGAGATGCGCGAGCGCGTCATCGACCTGGTCGGGCCGCGGGCCGCCTACATGTGGGTCTCGACCTTCCACTCGACGTGCGTCCGCATCCTGCGGGCGCAGTCGGGGCTGCTGGAGGGGATGAACTCCAACTTCTCCATCTACGACGCCGACGACTCGAAGCGGTTGCTGGGCATGATCATCCGCGACCTCGACCTGGACCCGAAGAAGTTCAGTCCGCGCGGTGTCTCGGTGGCGATCTCGAACTTCAAGAACGAGCTGGTCTCGCCCGACGAGGCGGCGGCCTCGGCAAACGAGGACGACTTCACCGCGGCGACGATCGCGAAGATCTTCAGCGAGTACCAGCGCCGGCTGCGGGCGGCCAACGCCTTCGACTTCGACGACCTGATCGGCGAGACCGTCGCCCTGCTGCACCGTCACCCGCAGGTCGCCGAGTACTACCGGCGCCGCTTCCGGCACGTCCTCGTCGACGAGTACCAGGACACCAACCACGCCCAGTACGTCCTCATCCGCGAACTGGTGGGGGAGCAGACCACCGCGAGCGGCCTCGAACCCTCCGAACTCTGCGTCGTCGGTGACGCCGATCAGTCGATCTACGCCTTCCGCGGCGCCACCATCCGCAACATCGAAGAGTTCGAGCGCGACTTCACCAACGCCGAAACCGTTCTGCTCGAACAGAACTACCGTTCGACGCAGACCATCCTGTCGGCTGCCAACGCGGTCATCGCGCGCAACACCGGCCGTCGCGAGAAGAAGTTGTGGACCGACTCCGGTGACGGCGAACTCATCGTCGGCTACGTCGCCGACTCCGATCGTGAGGAGTCGACGTTCATCGCCAAGGAGATCGAGGAACTGACCGACTACTCGATCGGCGGGTCGTCGAGCTACAAGTACTCCGACGTCGCGGTCTTCTACCGCACCAACACCGGCTCCCGTGCGATCGAGGAGGTGTTCGTCCGCCACGGCATCCCGTACAAGGTGGTGGGCGGCACCAAGTTCTATGAGCGCAAAGAGGTCCGAGACGTGGTCGCCTACCTGCGGGTGGTCGCCAACCCCGACGACTCGGTGAGCCTGCGACGCATCCTCAACACCCCCCGACGCGGCATCGGCGATCGAGCCGAGGCCTGTGTCGCCGTGCATTCGGAGAACACCGGCCGCAGCTTCTACGAGTCGCTCATCGACGCCGCCGAGGGCAAGGTCGCGCTGCTGAACACGCGCGCGGTCAAGCAGATCGGCGGCTTCGTCGAACTCATCGAGGGATTGCGCGCCGACTTCCTCACGCACTTCGGCGAACCCGACACCGACGACGCCGACACCGCCTTCCTCGACGCCACCGAGGAGTCCGCCGACATCGGTGAACTCGTCGACGCCATCGTCGAACGCACCGGTTACCGTTCCGAACTGGAGGCGTCGAACGATCCCCAGGACGGCGCCCGGCTCGACAACATCAACGAACTCGTCGCCGTCGCACGGGAATTCAGCGCCGACGCTGCGCAGATCGACCTGGAGTCCGAGGCCGAGGATGCCGAGATCGACCGCGAGGGCGAGCCCGAACCCGGTTCTCTCGCAGCATTTCTCGAGCGGGTCTCACTGGTCGCCGATGCCGACCAGGTGCCCGACGAGGGTGACGGCGTGGTCACGATGATGACGCTGCACACCGCGAAGGGCCTGGAGTTCCCGGTCGTGTTCGTGACCGGTTGGGAGGACGGGCATTTCCCCCATATGCGAGCACTCGGTGACCCGAACGAACTGAGTGAGGAACGCCGCCTCGCCTACGTCGGCATCACCCGCGCCAAGCAGCGTCTGTACCTGACCCGATCGGTGACCCGCGCTTCGTGGGGGCAGCCGGTGTCGAATCCGGAATCCCGCTTCCTGCAAGAGATCCCGCAGCATCTGATCGATTGGCGGCGCACCGAGCCGCGTCGTTCGGCACGTGGCTTCGGAGGATCGTCGGGTGGTGTGTTCGGTCGCGACGGCTCGTTCTCGGGCAGCGGCGGCGGCTCGTCGTTCGCTCGCGGCCGGTCGTCCTATTCCTCCGACCCGGCCCGCGGACGCAACAAGCAGGTCCACCTCGACATCGGCGACCGGCACAACCATCCCAAGTACGGCATGGGCAAGGTCGTGGCCAAGGAGGGCAGTGGCGCCACCGAACGCGTCACCATCGACTACGGCGGCAGCGCCGGACGCGTCACCCTGCTGACCGCAGGTGGCATCCCAGGGGAGAAGCTCTAGGGACTCCGCTCGATCACGTTGCGTTGTGTGCCGGAAAACGGTGCAGAACGCAACGTGAAGGCGCGAGAGCGCGGCGTAGGCCTTGAGAGAGATCTAGCCGGTGTAGCCGGCGAGCTTGACGCCCTTGGAGGCGAGCCACGGCACCGGATCGATCTTGGTGTTGCCGTCCTTCCACACCTCGAAGTGGCAGTGCGGGCCGAAGGAGAAGCCCTCGTTGCCGACCAGTGCGATGACGTCGCCGGCGGTGACCTTCTGGCCCGCGCTGACGAGCACGCCCGAAGAGGACATGTGGCCGTACATGGTGACCGTGCCGTCGTCGGCGCGCACCTGGACCCAGTGGCCGTACCCGGAGGCCGGCTCGGCCTTGATCACGACGCCGTCGGTGACCGCATGGATCGGGGTGCCCAGCGGTGCCGCGAGATCGATGCCGCCATGCATGGTGCCCCAGCGCATCGCGAAGGCCGAGGTGAACGAGTACTGGCCGAGCGGGATCGGCGAGGTGTAGAGCGGGCGACGGGCCAGGGCCTCGCGCTGCGCTTCCTCGGCGGCCATCTTGGCGCCGACGCCGAGCTGGTCGGTGAAGACGTTCATCTGGTCGGTGATCGGCGACGCGGTGGCGACTCCCGGACCGAGGTCGACGGGGGCCGTGGCGTCGTTGACGGCTGCGGCGTTCGTGGTGGCGGTGTTGGTCGATGCGTCGTCGGTGGCACCCACCTGGGAGACCGCTGCAACGGCTGCGCCGGCTGCCATGGCGATCAGGGCGGCGCGTCCGCCCTTGAGGGCGTTCGGCGGGGCCGCGATGCGGTGTTTGCCGCCGCGACGGACGCGCTGGCCGGCCGGGTTCGTGCGGAACGGGCGGAGATCGGAGTGGGACTCTTTCTCGGCTTGGTCGGAATCCAGGTCGACGAGCATGTCGAGCTCGGCGCCTTCGACGTCGAACGGCTCGTCGTGTTCGTACTGATCGAACTCGTGCTCGGGGATCAGGATGTCCTGAGTGATCTCCGAGTGGGTCGGGCGGTAGTAGCCCTTCCAGGACGAGGGAGTCCAGGTGGTCTCTTCGGACGGTGTCCGGGTGGTGGAACCAGACGAGCGGGGGGCTTCGTGGCCGAAGTCGTAATCGCTGGGGTCGTAGTCCGTGTCGTCGTCGACGAAGGGGATGATGGTGGTCATCTCCTCTGCCGTGAGGTCGTCGACCAACCCGCCCGATCGGACGCGGCTCGATCCGCGTGAGACTCCGGGTCCCGCCAAATCGTCCACCTCATCTCTTCGCTACCGCGGATCCGACGTTTTGTCCGTAATCCTTCTGTGACCAACTCTGAGAGCCGACGGTAACGAAATGATTGCGGCAAGTCCAACCGTAGAAAGCCGCTAACCGGAAATTTGTGAGCTGAGTCACAGGATTTCTCGAACTTCGTCAAGCCGTCGAATCTGGGGTTTGCCGGACTGGATGAAAGGCTCCCCGGGTTCGTCGCCGCGATCGATTCAACACCCTGGGCCGCGTGTGCGCGAGGCCGGGTCTCCGGACGGGCGAATCTGCCAGGTGAGAGGTATCGAGAGGTACTCGCGAGTAGGTTGGGACCGAGCGAGTGATCTGTCGCACAAGGGCAGGGTGCGCGCGAAGGGGCAATACAGTACGGGTTTAGAGTCCGATATGGCCCGCGTTACACCCTTCGGCGGGCAAATCTACGAGATGGTGAGCTGAATGGATCTCTTCGAATACCAGGCGAAGGAACTGTTCGCCAAGCACGGGGTTCCCACCACACCCGGTCGGGTGACCGATGATGCCGCCGACGCGCGGGCGATCGCCGAGGAAATCGGCAAGCCCGTGATGATCAAGGCGCAGGTCAAGACCGGCGGACGTGGCAAGGCAGGCGGCGTGAAGTACGCCGCGACCCCGGACGACGCGCAGTCCCACGCCTCCAACATCCTTGGCCTCGACATCAAGGGCCACGTCGTGAAGAAGTTGCTGGTCGCCGAGGCCAGCGACATCGCGGAGGAGTACTACATCTCCTTCCTCCTCGATCGTTCCAACCGCACCTACCTGGCCATGTGCTCGGTCGAGGGTGGCATGGAGATCGAAGAGGTCGCCGCGACCAAGCCCGAGCGTCTTGCCCGGGTCGCCGTCGACGCCGTCAAGGGTGTCGACCTGGAGACCGCCCGCTCGATCGCCGAGCAGGGCCACCTGCCTGCCGAGGTCCTCGACGCCGCGGCCGTGACCATCCAGAAGCTGTGGGAGGTCTTCGTCGCCGAAGACGCCACCCTGGTGGAGGTCAACCCGCTCGTCCGCACCCCGGACGATCAGATCCTGGCCCTCGACGGCAAGGTCACCCTCGACGAGAACGCCGATTTCCGTCAGCCCGGCCACGCGGAGTTCGCCGACATCGAGGCGACCGATCCGCTCGAGCTGAAGGCCAAGGAGAACGACCTCAACTACGTCAAGCTCGACGGACAGGTCGGCATCATCGGCAACGGTGCGGGTCTGGTCATGTCGACCCTCGACGTCGTCGCCTACGCCGGTGAGAAGCACAACGGCGTGAAGCCGGCCAACTTCCTCGACATCGGTGGCGGTGCCTCGGCCGAGGTCATGGCCGCCGGCCTGGACGTCATCCTCAACGATGATCAGGTCAAGAGTGTCTTCGTGAACGTCTTCGGTGGCATCACCGCGTGTGACGCGGTCGCCAACGGCATCGTCGGCGCCCTGGAGAAGCTGGGGTCGGAGGCCAACAAGCCTCTCGTCGTCCGCCTCGACGGCAACAAGGTCGACGAAGGTCGCAAGATCCTGGCCGATGCGAACCACCCGCTGGTCACGCTCGCCGAAACCATGGACTCGGGCGCCGACAAGGCCGCCGAGCTGGCGAGCAAGTAAGGGAGCCACGGAAAATGTCGATCTTTCTGAACAAGGACAACAAGGTCATCGTCCAGGGCATCACCGGTGGTGAGGGCACCAAGCACACCGCCCTGATGCTCAAGGCCGGCACCAACGTCGTCGGCGGCGTGAACGCGCGCAAGGCCGGCACCACGGTGTCGCATGTCGACGCGGACGGCAACAACGTCGAACTGCCGGTGTTCGCCTCCGTCGAAGAGGCCATGAAGGAGACCGGGGCCGACACCTCGATCGCCTTCGTGCCGCCGAAGTTCTCCAAGGACGCCATCATCGAGGCGATCGACGCGGAGATCCCGCTGCTGGTCGTCATCACCGAGGGCATCCCGGTGCAGGACAGCGCCTATGCGTGGGCCTACAACGTGGAGAAGGGCGCCAAGACCCGCATCATCGGTCCCAACTGCCCCGGCATCATCACCCCGGGTGAGGCTCTGGTCGGCATCACGCCGAACAACATCACCGGCAAGGGCCCGATCGGTCTGGTCTCCAAGTCGGGCACCCTGACCTACCAGATGATGTACGAGCTGCGCGACCTCGGCTTCTCGACCGCCATCGGCATCGGCGGCGACCCGGTCATCGGCACCACCCACATCGACGCCATCGAGGCGTTCGAGAAGGACCCCGAGACCAAGCTGATCGTCATGATCGGTGAGATCGGTGGCGACGCCGAGGAGCGTGCCGCCGACTACATCAAGGCCAACGTCTCCAAGCCGGTCGTCGGCTACGTCGCGGGCTTCACCGCGCCGGAGGGCAAGACCATGGGTCACGCCGGTGCGATCGTGTCCGGTAGCTCCGGCACCGCACAGGCCAAGAAGGAGGCCCTCGAGGCCGCAGGCGTGAAGGTCGGCAAGACGCCGTCCGAGACCGCCGCGCTGGCACGGGAGCTCTTCGAGGCTCTCTGAGTCGTCTTCGACACCGAAAAACCCGAGCGGGACCATCCGCTCGGGTTTTTTCGCGCGCTCTGTGTGCCGGGTGACGCCTACTCGCAGGCGACTCCGTCACCGTCGCGGTCGAGCTTGGCGCGGTAGCCGGGCTGACCCGCGTACAACGGGGCGGCACCGGCCGCGCGTGCCGCCGAACAGTTCTTGTAGTAGACCGAGCCGGGCGCCTCGGCGGGCGGTGCCGTGTCGGCCGGCGGGGCGTAGAGCCGCGGCGGCGTGTGGGTCGTCTCGGGGACCGGGGTCGCCGTGGAGGTGCGCGTCTCGGTGCGCTCGGTGGTCGTCGGCGCCGCCGCGGTGGCACCGCACGAGGTCAGGACGCGGGTGATCGCGTCCTTCTCCGCCTGGGTCACCCAGAGCCGGTAGGCGGCCTTCACCTCGACCTGACGGGACACGTAGGTGCACCGGTAGCCCTTGTTCGGCGGCAGCCAGGTCGCGGCGTCGCCGGCGCCCTTCTTCTGGTTCGTCGGACCGTCGACCGCCTGCAGGTTGCGCGGGTCGTTGGCGAAGTCGACGCGCTGCTGCGGCGAGAGTTGCTGCGCGCCCTTCTGCCACGCGTCCGAGAGCGCGACGACGTGATCGATCTGGACCGCCGAGGAGGTGCTCTGACCGCGGACGAACCGGATCGTCGTGCCGGTGTACGGGTCGTCGAGCGTGCCCGACAGGACGGCGCAACCGTTGGAACCCGGCTTGAGGGTGATGTCCGTCAGGTCGCGACGCAGGATGTCGTTGCGGGTGTCGCAACCGTTGTGTCCGCCGTCGACGGTGACGTCATCGGACCAGGCCTGCCCGAACAGGTCGCGGTCGTATCCGGTCTTGGGTGCGCGTCCCTTGACGGCCAGGGTGTTCAGCGTCTGCAGCGCGTCGTCCGCGGCCGGTGCCGAGACCACGGCGATCACGGCCGACGCGGTGGGCAGCGGGGTCTCGGCGGCGGCCGATGCGGTCGGGACCGCGGCGGCCGAGGTGGCCTCGGGCGTCGTGGACGGACCGGTCACCGGACCGTCGATCACGCAGCCGGCGGCAGCGAATGAGGCCGCGGCGACAGGGGCTGCGAGCAACCACCGGGACAGCGGCTTCCGGCGTGGGGACACAGATCCGGGCATCGTCGAACGAACCTCTCATAGGACTTCTCAACCATCATGACGCGCACTTGTTTCGACGAGCCTCGAGCCACATATCGGCTCTGCGCCGGGGTCGTTACACGGCACACGACGTGACACGATTGCGACGGTCCGGGCCGATCCCCGCGTGCGATAATTCGGCGGTGAACCCAGAGCCGCGGGGCGGTGCGACATCCCAATTGGTGAGGGAGTCGTGGCGTTTCGCGGGGGTCGTCGTCGACGCGGCCGAACGCCTGCCGGTCGCGGGCGGGATCATCGGCGCGGCACGTACCAGGGCGCAGCGGTTGGTCGACGACACCCGCGTCCGGGTCGCCACGACGACGCGGACGATCCTCGGTGCGGTCGTCCGCCAGGTCGTCGAGGTCCTCACCGAGGAGGTCGACCTCACCGACCTCGTGTTGCGCAACGTCGATCTGCACCGGCTCATCGCCGAGGTCCTCGCGGTCATCGATCTCGACGCGGTGATCGAGACGGTCGACCTCGATCGTGCTGTCGCGCAGGTGGATCTGATGAAGGCCATCGCCCTGGTGGACATCGACGAGGTCATCGGGACCGTCGACCTCGACGCGGTGGCTTCGCGGATAGACATCGAGGCCATTCTCGACCGCGTCGACCTCGTCGGCCTCGCCGAGGAGATCATCGACGGCGTCGACCTCCCGGACATCATCCGGGAGGCCAGCACATCGGTCACCGCCGACGTGATGACCGACGTGCGCAGCACCAGCGAACGTGCCGACGACGCGGTCGCCAACGCGGTCAACAGGTTCCTGCGTCGACGCGCCGCCGAGGTCGCCGACGAGCCCGGCCAGGACGGTGCAGGCAGATGACAGCAGAACCGAAACCCGACCATCCGGCGGTGCACCGGGCGCATGCCGTGCAGGACCGGGACAAGGACGCCGGGATCGTCAGTCGCGGCATCGGGGCCTTCCTCGACCTGCTCGTCGTCTGGACCATCCTGGGCGCGTGCTATCTCGGTCTCGCCCTGATGAAGTTCGCCGTCACCGTCAGCGAGTTCCACTTCCCGCAGCTCAACATCCTGTTCACCACAACGGGGTTCGTGATCACCGCGGTGTTCTACCTGTCCACGTGCTGGGAGGTGTCCGGCCGCACCCTGGGCTCGGTCGTGATGGGACTCCGAGTGGTGAACAGCAAGGGCTCACGCGTCCGGCCGGCCGTCGCCGTGCTGCGAGCCCTGTTCTGCACCGTCTTCGCCATCGGCCTGGTGTGGGTGGCCGTCGACCGTCGGCGCCGCTCGGTCGCCGACATCGTCTTCCGCACCAGGGTCATCTACTCCCGCTGACCGCGTTCGCCGTACAGAGGCCGCGTGCGGGATACGGTGTGAGGCATGGGTGAACGGGCACGGTTGTCGGCCGCGGACTTGCGGGACCTGATCGTCGACGACGGATCGTGGGAGTCGTGGGACTCCGCGATCGTCCGCCCCGCGGTCACCTCCGACGGCGACGACCGCGCCTACGCCGACGACCTCGCCCGTGCCCGGGAGCGCAGCGATTCGGACGAATCGGTGATGACCGGCACCGGCCTGATCGGCGGTCACCGGGCGGCGATCGTCCTCAGCGAGTTCGGATTTCTCGGTGGGTCCATCGGCCGCGACGCGGGTGCACGGATCGTCGACGCGATCGGCCGGGCCACCCGCGAACGCCTTCCCCTGATCGCCTTGCCCGCATCGGGCGGCACCCGCATGCAGGAGGGGACCGCGGCGTTCCTCCAGATGGTCGCGATCACCGGCGCGGTCACCGCGCACAAGGCGGCCGGTCTGCCGTACCTCGTCTATCTGCGGCATCCCACGACCGGCGGTGTCTTCGCCTCGTGGGGCTCACTCGGTCACGTGACGTGGGCGCAACCGGGCGCCCTCGTCGGATTCCTCGGCCCCCGGGTGTACGAGGGGCTCTACGGCGAACCCTTTCCCGACGGCGTGCAGACGGCCGAGAACCTGGTTCGCACAACGGTCGTCGACGATGTGGTGGAGCCGGGAGATCTGGCCGGGCGGCTGGCGTCGGTGCTGAGACTGCTCGCCCTGCATGGTGATGCGCCGCCGACGCAGGCTCCGCAGCCCGCGCCCGACGACTTCGGTGCGCCGGCGCACGACGCCTGGGCGAGCGTCCTGGCAACCCGTGAACCGGGACGGGCGGGGCTCATCGAGTTCCTCGCGCACGGGGATTCGGCGGCACTGTCCGACGCCGGCCCACTTCGCTTCGCACTCAGCGACTTCGGTGGCCGCGTGGCGATGGTCGTCGGCTACGACCGGGTGTCCCAGGAGGACGGCGAGTTGCCCGGGCCGCGACACCTGCGCGAGGCGCGCCGGGCGATCATGGCCGCCGGCGATCTCGGCCTCCCGGTTGTCACGATCATCGACACCCCGGGGGCGGAACTGTCGGTGGTCGCCGAGGAGGGCGGGCTCGCCGCCCAGATCGCCCGCTGCACGGTCGAATTGATCAAGGTCGCGGTCCCGACCGTCTCGGTGATGTTGGGGCAGGGCGCCGGCGGTGCGGCGTTGGCGCTGTTCCCGGCGGACCTGCGCGTGGCCCGCGCCGATGCGTGGTTGTCGCCGTTGCCTCCCGAAGGTGCGAGTCTGATCGTCCATCGCGACCTCGAGCACGCCGGCGAGATGGCCGCGCGCCAGGGCATTCTCGCCGGACGGCTCGCAGCGCAGGGAATGGTCGATGTGATCGTCGACGCCGACTCCGACGCCAACGCGCTGGCCGGAATTCGTGAGGCGGTCGGCAGATACCTCGCGAGCTCGCCGACGCCGGACGCCCGAGCGCGCACCCGGGTACCCGCGGCGGACGTGCGATGACCACGCGCATAGTCGCGGTCGGTGCCGTCCTCACCGACGACGACGGCCGGGTCCTGCTCATCCAACGGCGAAATCCGCCGCAGGCCGGGAAGTGGACGGTGCCGGGCGGAAAGGTCGAGCCCGGCGAGTCGATCGAAGCCGCGGTCGTGCGGGAGATGGTGGAGGAAACCGGTTTACGCGTCGAGGTCGGCGAGTTGCTGTGGACGGTCGACATCCCCGGGCCCGACGACGTCGTGTTCGAGGTCCACGACTTCGCCGCGCGGGTCGTCTCCGGGATGCTGTGTGCCGGAGACGACGCCGCGGACGCCGGATGGTTCACGCCCGAGCAACTCGCCGAGCTCCCGGTGACGCGTGGACTGGTGGCGCACCTCCGCAAACACGGGCTCCTCGAATAGGCATGTGACCACGGTTGGTGGTGCCCGCGGCCCATCCTGTGGAAGATGGGGACATGACCGAACTCCTGCCGCTCGATCCCGACCAGCTGCTCTCGACGACGCGCTCGGTGCGCAAGCGTCTCGACTACGACCGCCCGGTCCCGCTCGACGTGGTCAAGGAAGCACTCGAGGTCGCCCTGCAGGCGCCGACCGGGAGCAACAGCCAGACCTGGCACTGGATCGTGCTCACCGACCCCGAACTCAAGCAGAAGGTCGCCGATTACTACGCGCAGTCCTTCGCCAAGTATTACGCCGCGCAGCAGCCGCGCGACGAGACCGGCAAGCGGGTCGCGTCGAGCGCCCAATACCTCGCCGACACGATGGGACAGGTCCCGGTGCTGGTCATCGGCGCGATCTACACCGGCGGCGACCTGCCCGAGGGCAACCAGGCCGGCGTGTGGGGCTCCCTGCTGCCGGGCGCCTGGAGCCTGCAACTCGCGCTGCGCGCCCGCGGCCTCGGTTCTGCGTGGACCACGCTGCACCTGGCCTACGAGAAGGAGATCGCCGAGCTGCTCGGCATCCCCGCGGGCATCCACCAGGGTGTCCTGTTGCCGGTGGCCTACTACACCGGCACCGACTTCAAGCCGGCCCCGCGCAAGCCCCTCGACTCGGTGCTCCACATCGACGGCTGGTGAGTAGAGTGCGGATCACCATGTCCGCCACCAGTGACACCCCACCGGTCGAGACGGGGGACGTTCCCCGCCCGCCGACCCGTCGCACCCAGGCGAAGGCCGCACGGCGCGCCGAGCTGCTGACCGCGGCCGCGCGGCAGATGGCCGAGCGCGGCTTCGCCGGTGTGCGTCTCGAGGACATCGGGCGTGCGGTCGGTGTGAGTGGACCGGCCATGTACCGGCACTTCTCGTCGAAGACCGAACTGCTCGACGAGATGCTCGTCGACATCAGCCAGCGGCTGCACGACGGCGGTGCCGAGGTCGTCGACCGCGGCGGGCCGCCGTCCGAGACCCTGTTGGCGCTCATCGGTTTTCACATCGACGTGCTCGTCACGAAACCCGACCTGATCGTCGTCCAGGATCGTGATCTGTCGTCGATGACGCCGGAGGCCAACCACCGTGTCCGACTGTTGCAGCGGCGCTACGTCGAACGCTGGGTCGACGTCGTGATCGCCGTCTACCAGCAGGAGGGCCGCACCCTCGACCGGGCCGAGGCGCGCGTCCGCGTGCACGCGACGTTCGGCCTGCTCAACTCCTCGCCCCGCTTGCCCGCCTACGACGAGTCCGAACTGCGTCGTCTGCTCACCGCGATGGCCCTGGCCGCACTCGGCTGCCGGGTCTGATCAGCGCAGTTCGCGGCGCAGCAACTTGCCGGTCGCGCTGCGTGGAAGTGCTCCGACGATCTCGACCTCGCGCGGGTACTTGTAGGCCGCCATCCGTTCGCGGCAGTACTCGATGAGTTCGGTCGGCGTGGCCTCCGCGCCCGGTTGCAAGGCGACGTAGGCGCGGGTCGACTCACCGCGGTAGTCGTCGGGGATTCCGACCACAGCCGTCTCGAGCACCGCCGGATGCGACTGCAGCACCTGCTCGATCTCGAACGGCCAGATCTTGTACCCGGACGCGTTGATCAGGTCGTTGCTGCGGTCGATGACGTAGAACCAGCCGTCGGCATCCATGAAACCCACGTCGCCGGTACGCATCTCACCGTTGCGCAGCGCCGATCCGTCGTCGTCGACCTGACCCCAGTAGCCGGCGGCGATCTGCGGTCCGGCCGTGACGATCTCGCCGAAATTACCCGGCGGCAGCGGTTCGCCGCGCTCGTCGACGACCCGGGCCATCGTGTCGAAGATCGGCAGACCGACTGACAGAGCACCGGTTTCGGGATCGACCGGCGCGGGGACACCGGGCGGCACCATGTGGGTCGGCGAGGTGGACTCGGTCTGCCCGTACACGTTGTGGATCATCCCGCCCAGGCGCTCTTCGATCCGTTCGGCGACGTCGGGGAGGACCGGTGCGCCCCCCGAATAGCGGAGTCGGAGTGACTCGAACGCCTCGGGCGACGCGTCGGGATGGTCGGCCAGCGCGATGTAGGCGGTGATCGAGGCGACGGAGAACGCCGGACGCCAGGCTCGCACCGCGTCGAAGATCAGGCCGGCGTCGAATCGGTGGGTGAGAACGAGCGGGGAGCGCAGGGACAGCGCCAGCATCACCGAGCCCACCAGGCCGGTGACGTGGAAGATCGGCGACATGCACAGGATCGGCTCGCCGGGTTCCAGGCCGGTCCAGGTGCGATAGGCCTGCGCGCTGAACGCGAGGTTCCGGTGCGTCAGCTTCGCGCCCTTGGGTGGGCCGGTGGTGCCCGACGTCGGTGCCAGCACCGCGACGACATCCGGTGCGGGTACGTGCCGGGTGATCGCCCGCGAGCCGGTGCCGATCAGGTCGAGGAGTTCGACGGTGCCTGCCGTGACAACCCGGGACACGTCGAACACGCGCTGCAGATCGTCGCTGCCTGCGAAGTCGAGTGGCGAGGCCGTGACGACGAGTCCGATCGACCCGAGCTCGTCGGCGACCTCCGCGTGGACCTCGTCGAGGATGAGCAGCGCGGTTGGCGTGAAATCGTCGAGGGCCCTGCGGAATTCGCTGCGCTTGTACATGGGGCTGATCAGAGCGGCGACGCCGCCGACCTTCCAGGCCGCGA
This sequence comes from Gordonia sp. C13, assembly GCF_023218005.1. NCBI lineage: Bacteria > Bacillati > Actinomycetota > Actinomycetes > Mycobacteriales > Gordoniaceae > Gordonia > Gordonia sp. C13. The sequence goes on along the minus strand of NZ_JALPSY010000010.1, from coordinate 76,370 downwards.
GGAGTCCGAGGATGATTGCCGGCTCGTTCTGGACGGCGATGCCCAGCCGGTCGCCGGCCGCGAAGCCGTGTTCCCCGAGCGCGTGGGCCAGGGCGTCGGAGGCGGCGTCGAGGTCGGCCCAGCTCAGCGTCGCGCCGAAGTAGTGGACGGCCGGAGCGTCGGGAGCCGCAGCGAGCGCGGCGTCGAACGCCTCGAGCGGGGACCCGAACTCGAGGTCGAGGTGCTCGGAGAGTCCGGGCGGGTAGTTGGCCAGCCAGGGACGGCTCTCGTAGGCGTTCATGCGTACGAGCGTTCGGGGCGACGCGAGCGAGGCGACAGATCGTGGAGCACGAGGATGAGTCTACGAAAAATGGGCGCCTCCCCATAAGCTGTTCAGCGTGGTCGAACAACCGGTGACCGACAGCGGCGCCGCCGTGCGCGAGTTGCGCAAGCAGGCGGGCGTGACGCTGCGTGGGCTGGCTGCCGGTATCGGGGTGAGCGTCGGGACCATGAGCGCCATCGAGAACGGCAAGGTCGGGCTCACCGTCGACCGCTTGCGTCAGATCGCGCAGTGCCTGGACGTGCCCGTCGCACGTTTCCTCGAGTCGCCGCAACCGGAGAAGGTCGAGGTCGCCGCGGACCCGACGGACTGGCGTGTGTTCGCCCCGCTGATCCTGGACCCGGTGCTGGAGTCGGCGATCGACGTCTTCGAAGAGCTCGGCTACCACGGTGCCACGATGCGCCTCATCGCAGCCGGCGCCGACATCAGTGTCGCCGGCATCTATCACCACTACCCGAGCAAGCAGCATCTGCTCGTCGCGCTGGTCAACATCGCCCACGCTGACCTGGCCCAACGCCTCGACGCGGCCGGCGACGGCGTCGACGCGGTGACCGCTTTCGCCAACATGGTGGAGGCGCTCACGCTGTTCCACGTCGAGCGGCGTGCGCTGGCGCTTGTCCTGGCGACGGAGCTCCGGCGTCTGGAGGAACCCAACCGCACGCACCTGCAGGCGTCGATGGCGCAGATCGAGGGTCGCCTGCTCGACACGGCCCGTCGCGCCGCCGAACTCGGCGCCTTCCGGTCGGGTGACCTGTCCGTGGCGACCAAGGCGATCGTCACGATGTGCCTGGCCGTGCCTACCTGGACCGACGACTCCGACGCCGCCCACGGCCGCCGGATCGCTCGCGAGTACGCGGATCTGGCGCTCGCCATGGTGGGGCACCAGGCCGACCGCTAGGCCGCCTCGGACCGTCGGCGGATCCACGCTCTGTGGCTCCGGTTCGAGCGTGTTCAGCTTCGCTGAACTTGCCGCATGTACTGGGCTTTCCGCTCTGCTGCTGACAAACCCTGAGACATCACCGATTTCGCCTCTTGACGGCGTTGCGAACGAGTGCGATGCTCGTCACAATGAACTTACCGAGCGAGCGCTCACAAAGTTCAGTCGCAAAGTTCAGTCCGCACCGTTCTGGGTGCGACCCGGAACCGTCGGTTCCGCTCTGGATCGAATCAAAGGAGATGAGATGACCGAGATCGAGACCGCTGCGCCGTCCATGGGTGACCTGCTGGGAGCCGACACCCCGTCGAACTGGGGCAAGTGGGGCCCCGACGACGAGGTGGGCGCCCTGAACTACCTGGACGCGGGCGAGGTCCTGCGCGGTGTCGGCCACATCAAGTCGGGGGAGACCTTCACCCTCCAGATCGAGATGGGTCGCACCGAGAGCCCCGGAGATCCGCTGTGGCCGGGCCGCGAGGGCATCAACCGAAAGAACATCCTCGACGAGTCGTCGTGGGACGGCGACGGTGCGCCGCAGTTCCCCGGCGGCCTGCACTACGCCGACGACACCGCGAACATCTTCCTGCAGGGCTCCACGCAGTACGACGCCCTCGGCCACGTCTGGTACGACGGCAAGCTCTACAACGGCTACGACGCCCGCAGCACCGTCGACGCACTGGAGAAGGCGTCGGTGCTGCCGATCGCCGAGAAGGGCGTCGTCGGCCGTGGTGTGCTCATCGACATGGCCCGGTACCGCGGCAAGAAGTACCTGGACAAGGGTGAGACCTTCGACCACAACGACCTCGAGGCCGCCGCTGCCGCACAGGGTGTCACCATCGAGCCGCACGACATCCTGATCATCCGCACCGGGTGGCTGACCTACTGGTACGAGCTGAACAACCCGGAAGAGTTCTACGACGGCTTCTGCGAGCCCGGCCTGACCTACTCGCGTGAACTCGTGCAGTGGTTCCAGGACAAGGAGATCCCCAACCTGGTCACCGACACCATCGCCAACGAGGTCACCACCGACCCCGAATCCGGTGTGGCGCTTCCACTTCACAACGCGCTCATGCGCAACCTGGGTGTCGTGTTCACCGAGATCGTCTGGCTCGAGGAGCTGGCCGAGGCGTGTGCCGCCGACAACCGCTGGAGCTTCCTGTACGTCGCGGCACCGCTCAAGGTCGTCAGCGGCACCGGTGCGCCGGTGAACCCCGTCGTCATCCGCTGACTCATTTTCGAGTCTTTCGCCGAAAGAGGAACGTCAGACATGAGTGTCTACGACGACAAGGTGTGGCGCAGCCACTACCGCGAGCAGGATCTCGCGCCGCGCAGTATCGAATTCGAGACCGCGCTGGACATGTTCGCGGCCACCGCCGCGCGCAACCCGGGCGCCGACCTGATCCGCTACTTCGACGGATCGATCACGGCCGGTGAGCTCGACGAGCTGACCGACGCGTTCGCGGTCGGCATCCTGGACCTGGGCTTCACCCCGGGTGACCGCGCGGTGGTCTACGCCCAGAACATCCCGCAGTTCGTCATCGCGCAGCTGGGTATCTGGAAGGCCGGCGGCATCGCCGTCTCGGCCAACCCGATGTACCGCAGCCGTGAACTCGCCGAGATCCTCGTCGATTCCGGCGCCACGGTACTGGTCGCGATGCAGTCGCTGTACCGCGACGTCGCACAGGAGGCCTTGCGCGACAACAAGACCGCGGTGCGGACCGTCATCACCACCTCGGAGCTGGAGTACCAGACCGCGAACAGCGGAACCCTGGCCGGTGTCGAGAAGATCGACTGCCCCGACACCGTCGACCTGGCGACGATGCTCGCCAAGTACCGCGGTCAGCGCCCGCCCGAGGTCGATCTCACCGCAGACAGCGTCGCCTTCCTGACCTACACGTCGGGAACCACCGGACCGCCCAAGGGCGCGATGACCACCCATCGCAACGTCGTGTTCAACGCGCAGACCTACCGCGACTGGGTCGGTGTCGACAGCGACGACGTGATCCTGGGCGTCGCTCCGCTGTTCCACATCACCGGTCTCATCGCGCACATCGCACTGGCCGAACTCACCGGTGCGCCGCTGGTCCTGATGTACCGGATGGACCCGGCGGACACCATCGCGACCATCGCGCGGGAGAAGGCGACGTTCACGGTCGGATCGATCACGGTGTTCATCGCGCTGATGAACGTGCCGGACATCGACCCGGCATCGCTGAAGACCCTGTCGAAGATCTACTCCGGTGGGGCGCCGATCCCGCCGAGCACGATCGCCGAATTCCAGCAGCGGTTCGGTCACTACATCCACAACGTGTACGGCCTGACCGAGACCACGTCTCCGTCGCATGCGGTGCCGTTCGGTGTGACGGCTCCGTCCGACGAGGAGACCGGGGCCACCTCGGTGGGAATCCCGGTGTACGACACGGTCGTCCGGGTCGTCGACGAGCAGGGCAACGACCTACCCGCGGGCCAGGTCGGCGAGCTGGTCACCGCCGGCCCGCAGGTGGTCGCCGGTTACTGGAACAAGCCGGAGGCGACCGCGAAGGGCATCCCGAACGGCGTGCTGCACACCGGCGACGTCGGCTACATGGACGCCGACGGATGGTTCTACATCGTCGACCGCAAGAAGGACCAGATCAACACCAGTGGTTTCAAGGTGTGGCCACGCGAGGTCGAAGACGTCCTGTACGAACATCCTTCGGTTCGTGAGGCCGCCGTCGTCGGCGTACCCGACTCCTACCGCGGTGAGACCGTGAAGGCGTTCGTGAGTCTGCGTCCGGGAACGGAGGCGACGCCGGAGGAACTGATCGACCACTGCAAGACGCGGATGGCGGCCTACAAGTACCCGCGCGAGGTCGTGGTGATGGGCGACATCCCCAAGACCGCCACGGGCAAGCTGCTGCGTCGCGAACTGCGGACGGTGGCACAGTGACCCAGCCGGATCTGAACTTCCGCACCCCGGCCGAGACGCTGGATCTGCGGCCGTCGGCGAAGGCGTTGGAGCTGCGCGAGGAACTCATTGCGTTCATGCACTCCGACGTCTTCCCGGCGGAGCAGCGCTACGAAGAGGAGCGCGGCTTCGCCGGTCCCGACGATCACGCCGTGCCGGCGGTCGTCGAGGAGCTGAAGAAGCGGGCCCGCGCACGCGGCCTGTGGAATCTGTTCCTGCCGTCCGAATCCGGGATCAGCCAGCTCGATTACGCCGGTCTGGCCGAGATCACCGGCTGGAGCCTGCATCTGGCGCCCGAAGCCGTCAACGGTGCGGCGCCCGACACCGGGAACATGGAGCTGCTGCACCTGTTCGGCACCGACGAGCAGAAGCAGACCTGGCTGGAACCGCTGCTCGACGGCCGAATCCGGTCGGCGTTCTCGATGACCGAGAAGGACGTCGCGAGTTCGGATGCGACCAACATCGAGACCAGCATCTCTCGCGACGGCGACTCCTACATCATCAACGGCCGGAAGTGGTGGACGAGCGGTGCGGCCGACCCGCGCTGCAGGCTGCTCATCGTGATGGGCAAGACCGATCCCGAGGCGGCGACCCACCGACAGCAGTCGATGGTGCTGGTCCCGATCGACACCCCGGGTGTCACCGTGGTCCGCGACGTACCGGTGTTCGGTCGTCACGACCAGCACGGTCATGTCGAGATCGTGTACGACAACGTCCGGGTGCCCGCCGAGAACCTGCTCGGTGAGGAAGGCGGCGGATTCGCCATGGCGCAGGCGCGCCTCGGCCCCGGCCGCATCCACCACTGCATGCGTGCGCTCGGCGCTGCCGAACGTGCTCTGCACCTCATGGTCCAGCGGTCGAAGGGGCGCGTCGCGTTCGGCAAGCCGCTGGCCGAGCAGGGCGTCGTGCAGCAGCAGATCGCCGAGTCGCGCATCGCGATCGACCAGGCTCGTCTGCTGTGCCAGCTGGCCTCGAAGACGATCGACGAACTCGGCAACAAGGCCGCCGCGCCGTATGTTTCGGCCGCCAAGGTGTCGGTGCCGCGGGTCGCGCTCGAGGTCATCGACCGGGCGATCCAGGTCCACGGTGGCGCCGGCGTCAGCGACGACGTGCCGCTGGCCGCAATGTACGGCTGGCACCGCGCGATGCGCATCTTCGACGGTCCGGACGAGGTGCACATCCGCACCATCGCCAAGTCGGAGCTACGTCGGTGATCGTTCCCGCGTAGCGGTTTCCTTCACCCTTGCTGCCTGATCCGAAAGAGCGCGACGCACCCAGGTCCGCTGCCTGAGGTGCGAGGAGCGTAAGCGACGAGCCACGAAGGCCTGGTGAGCAGATGCCGCCAGGCCTTCGTGGCGCTCGCTCCTCGGGTAGCGGGTGACGGGGGAGATGTGCTGCAAATCCTCCAGTTCTTAGCGATCGTGAAATATCCTGCAGCCACTGACAATTCACCAAGAACTGCTGTGGAATATTCACGGTACTCGAACGTATGTGCGAGTACCGTGGAGTCATGGCACCGCTCGAATCCCTCCTCGACCAGCTCGCGGCAATCGCACCACCCACCGACGATCGCACTGGGCGCAAGACAATTTCGCATCTGGATTTCTGGAGAAAGGTACGCAACCTGGCTGATCACCGAATCTCCACTTATGCAGGCGATCTCGATGATCTGCGTGTCGCGGAGAAAGCAGGATCGACCACCAAGAAGCTGCTGATCGAGATGGGATTCCCGCCGGTGGTCGCCACTCGTGCGATTCGTATCGCCGACAGCATCGGCACCCTGAGCAAGCTCGAGAGTTGCGCGGCCGACGGAACCCTCTCGGGAGAAGTCGCCGACGCCATCGTCCGTGGCATGGCAATCATCGAGAAACGCTCACCCACAGCACTTTCCGACGACGACCGCGGCACCTACGAAAGCGGACTCCTCGCCCAAGCCCTCTCCGGTGCCACCCCCGCCGAGATACAAAAGCACGCCCAGACGATCGGCAACACCATCGCCGACGACCAGGGCGGCATCCCCGCGAGCGCCGACCGATCCCTGGACACGCTGTCACACCACACCACCGACGACAGCCGCGTCGAGATCCACGCCAACGTCATACAGGCCGTCGGTGAGAAGTTCATCGCGACGATCGACGAACGCTCCGTACCACGACCCGAACCCGACGGCGCCCCCGACCGACGCTCAGCAACCCAGATCCGCGCCGACGCACTCGAAGTACTGCTCGACCAAGCCGCAGTCGGCGCGGCGATGGACACCATCGGCACACCACGCGCCCAGACGATCCTGACCATCCCCGCCGACGGTGGTAACCCCGCATTCCTTCCCTGGACCGGCCCGACCACCCACGCCATCGCCCGACAACTGTCCTGCGACGGCACCCTGACCGAGATTGTCATCGACGGCGAGACCGTGCCACTACAGATGGGCCGCGAACGACGACTGTTCCCACCCCACCTGCGCAAGGCGATCATCATCCGGGACGAGACCTGCATCAAATGCGGTGCCCCACCATCACATACACAGGTCCACCACGACGGCTGGGACATCATGATCGGCTACGACCGCCACCCCTGGCTCATCCCGCCCGCCGACATCGACCCCCAACGACGCCCGCTACCCGCCTACAACCGACGAACCATGCGACTCGACGACGCCGCCTGACACCAAGACTTGAGCGCAGCACCTTCCGCACCCGACGCCGGTCGGGACCGCATCCGTTCCTTGACAACTCCACAGTGTCTGGTCACATCGGCCGACCGGTCGAATGAATCTCGTCGCCGCAGGTGCATCGGGGTGGCGGTCGGCCTACCCTGGCCGCAGGTCACGACGATGAGGCGCGGCCGTCCGGGGGATGAGGAACGAGGAGCGCACCGTGAATCCAGGTGATCCCAACCAGCAGCAGGGCGGTCAGTGGTCGCCATCCCCACCCGGGCAGCCGCAGACCGGTGGATTCCCCGGCAACCAGGGCGAGACCGCGCAGTTCCAGGGTGGCCCGCCCACCGGTGGGGTTCCCGGGCAGCAGTGGGGTGAGCATCCGCCGCAGTATCAGTACCCGACCGGCGGCTGGGGGCCCGCGCCCGGGATGGGGCCGCAACGTCTGGGGCCGCGTCCCGATCTCTCGGTGATTTTCGCGCTCGCCGCGGCCGTGGCCGGTGTCGTCACGTACTTCATGGGCTTCATCAGCTGGATCACCGTGTCCGCGGCAGCCGAGGAGGAAGTCGACCGGTGGGGCCGCGATCTGGAGGAGGGGCAGGGCGGCATACCCGGGTTCTTCTCCTACGAGATCCTGCTGAACCCGGGCAAGTTCTTCATCCTGCTCGGCGTCGTCGGGGTCGCGACGACGTTCGTGCTCGTTCCCCGGTACCGAAAGGCATTGCCGTTCCTGGCAGTGATCGCACTCGCGGGATGGTTGGCACTGTTCGCGTCCGCGTTGTCCATGCCGCCGTTCCTCGACCTCGGAGCGGGCGCCATCGTCGGGCTGATCTTCGGATTCGTGCAGGTGGCGCTGCTGTTGGCCGCGTCGTTCTTGTACGGTCTCAAGAAGGATGACGCCACACCTTCCTGACGGACATGTGCAGCCGGCGGGTCTCATAGAAGACCCGCTGGTGAGTGCTCTTCGTCGTGCGGGCTGCGTATTCGCCGAGGACGAGGCCGAACTGCTCCGCCGACACGCCTCCGGCGCAGACCAACTCGACGATCTGTTCACCCGCCGGGTCGCGGGTGAACCCCTCGAACACCTGCTGGGGCACGTGCGGTTCGGGGATCTGCGGCTCAGCGTCGGACCAGGTGTGTTCGTGCCGCGACAGCGTTCCCTGTTGGTGGCCCATGAGGCGATCAAGGCCGCGTCGCAGCGGACCGAACCCGTTGTCCTCGAGGCCTTCTGCGGGGTGGCACCGATCGCTTCTGCTGTGGCCGCTGCGGTCGACGGCGCGCAGGTACACGCCGCCGATATCGCCGCAGACGCGCTCGTCCATGCCAGGCGAAACCTGCCGGACGCGGCGCAGATTCATCACGGGATCGGCTTCGACGCGCTACCCGAGTCGCTACGCGGCCGCGTCGATGTGCTCGCCGCCGTCCCGCCGTACGTTCCCGATCACGCCTTCGGCCTACTGGCCCCGGAAGCCCGCGACCACGAACCCCGACGTGCCCTCACCGGGGGAGTGGACGGTCTCGATCATGTCGACACACTGATCGTCGACGCACACACGTGGCTGTCCGGTGACGGCGTACTGCTGATCGAGATGAACGTCGCCCAGTTCGATGCCGTCGCCTCCCGCGATGGGTACGTGCCGTCGTTCGACATCGACGCCGTCCCCGGCGAGGACGGTCAGACCGTCGTCGCGCGCTTCCGGCGGCGCCCCTGAAATCCGCCCCTGAAATCCGCCCCTGAAATCCGCCCCTGAAATCTGCGCCCGAGATCAGCCCTCCAGCGGCCCACGGGCGACCATATGTCGCTGGTGGGCCGCTGGAGGGTCGTTTCCAGGGGCGCATTTCAGACGCCGGGGTGGACCGCGCCCGGTGTCAGATCCCCAGCGAGCCGCGCAGCCGGCCGACCTCCGCCCGGTACTTCTCGACGTTGCGCATCTTGACGCTCTCGTAGCCGCGCACCATGTCGGGGAGGCCGGCGAGTTCGACGACGGCCGGGAACTGCGACTCCTCGATCCCGCCGTTCTCGATCCCGGTCAGCACCGCGTCGATGATCTCCCGGTACTCGACGATCAGTGCACGCTCGGTGCGACGGATCTCGTTGCGGCCGAACGGGTCGAGCGCCGTCCCGCGGAGTCGCTTCATCTTCGCGAGGCCCGCCAGCGGCCGGTCCGCCCAGGCGCCGAGAGACATCTTCTCGCGCATGCCCATCCGGCGCAGCGTCGGCGGGTGCAGCCGGACGGCGACCTCGGCGTCGTCGCCGAACGCATCGGCCACCTTCGCCGCGAACGCGGCGTCCTGCGTCAGACGTGCCACCTCGTACTCGTCCTTGTAGGCCATGAGCTTGTACAGGTTGCGCGCCACGGCGTCGGTCAACGCGTTGCCGCCTCCACTGCGGTGGACCCGCTCGACGACGTCGAGATACTGACGGGCATAACGCTCGTCGGCGTAGGCGATCAGTTCGTCGTAACGGATGGCGACGGTGCGTGCCGACTCGTCGTCGTACCCACTCGCACGGACGACGCTCATCGCGTGGTCGGACGGTTCGGGTTCCGTGGTCGCCGCGCCGTGCAGCGAGGCGATGGTCGCCGACACGGCGCCCGCGTCGGCCACCGCCTGACGTCCGCGACGGAAGGCCTGCACGTTGGCATCGACCGCGACGCCGTTCAGCTCGATGGCCCGCTCGATCGACGAAGCCGAGATGGCCAGCGCGCCCGCCTGGTATGCGGCGCCCACCATGAGCATGTTCGCGAACTGCTCGTCGCCGAAGAGCGCCGTCGACAGGGCACCGGAATCCAGGTACAGGCCGCGTGTCACCCTCGCGTCGATCGCCGAATGGATCGCGGTCTCCGCCGGGAAGCCCACCGAGGTGTCGATGACCATGAGCCCGGTGGGCACCTGCGTCGTGGACACCACGGCGACGGTCTTCTCCGGTGCCGCGACCTTCAGGTTGACCGGGTCGGTTCCGACCAGCGGGTCACAGACGAGGTAGAGGTCGCAGTCGTCGGAGGCGACCTTGGCGGCCTGCTCGACGTCGTGCGGCGCGACCTTGATGTCGCTGACGACGGCTCCGCCCTTCTGCGCCAGGCCCGTCATGTCGACGGTCCGGGCGGCGTGGCCGTCGAGGACCGCGGCCGTCGCCAGCACCTGCGACACGGTCACCACACCGGTGCCGCCGATGCCGGTGACCCGCAGCGAGAACGTGTCCCGCACCGCGGGCAGCGTCGGTTCCGGGAGAAGTGCGTCGGGGATGTCGGCGGCGCGGGCCCTCGTCCGCTTCGTACCCGGGGTGACGGTGACGAACGACGGGCAGTCGCCCTTCAGGCACGAATAGTCGAGGTTGCACGAACTCTGGTCGATCTGCGTCTTGCGTCCGAACTCGGTCTGCACCGGGTGCACCGACAGGCAGTTCGACTTCTCGCCGCAGTCGCCGCAGCCCTCGCAGATGCGTTCGTTGATCATCACGCGTGTGGTGGGGGTGGGCATGGTGCCGCGCTTGCGCTTGCGGCGCTTCTCCGCGGCGCAGTGCTGATCGTGGACGAGGACGGTCACCCCGGGTACGCCCGCGAGTTCGGTCTGCACCTCGAGCAGGTCGTCGCGGTGGCGGACCTCCACGTTCTTCGGCAGGCCCAGCGCGCGAGTACGTTTCGGGTCGTCGGAGGTCACGACGATCTTGCTGACGCCCTCGTCGATGAGGAGGGAGGTCAGCCGCGGCAGGTCCATCTCGCCGACCGGGTCCTGGCCGCCGGTCATGGCGACGGTGCCGTTGTAGAGCAACTTGTAGGTGATGTTCTCACCGGAGGCGACCGCTGCACGCAGTGCCAGCGAGCCCGAGTGCATGAACGTGCCGTCACCGACGTTCTGCACGAAGTGCCGGGCGGAGACGAACGGCGCCATACCGATCCACTGCGCGCCCTCGCCACCCATCTGCGTCACCCCGGCGACGTCGCCGACCTGGCGCGGGTCCATCAGGAGAACCATCGCGTGACAACCGATCCCGGCGCCGACGAGGGTGTCCTCGGAGACCTTGGTCGAGCTGTTGTGCGGGCACCCGGAACAGAAGTACGGCGTGCGCACGGCGAGCGGGAGTTCGATGCGGGTCCGACGCCGCGACTTCTTGTCGATCCACGCCTGCGCCGCGTCGACGTGATGACGTGCGAGGCGATCCGCGAGGCCGCGGGTGACGGCATCGACGTCGAGTTCACCGAAGCGGGAGAACAGGGTCGACCCGTCCTCGTGGACCTTGCCGACGATCCGCGGCGCACGCGGATGCCGGAACAGGATGTCGCGCATCATCGTCTCGATGAAGTCGCGCTTCTCTTCGATGACGATGACCTCGTCGAGATCACCGGGCGCGGTGCCGAACATGAAGCGGTCGAGGATGTCCCGCTCGATCGGGTACACCATCCCGAGCTTGAGGATGCGGATGCCGAGACGACGCAGGTCGTCATCGCCGATGTTCAGCAGGCGCAACGCCTCTCGGAGATCGAGGTAGGTCTTGCCGGCGGCGACGATGCCGATCCGGTCGTCGGGGGTCGACACCACGATCTTGTTGATCCCGTTGAGCCGGGCGTACTCCAGCGCCCGGGGGATGCGTGTGGTGAGCTGATTCTGTTCGAGCTCCATCAGATTGGCGCCCAGCAGTCGGCCACTCGGCACGTGCGGGCTCCGCCCGAGATCGCCGTAGGTGGGGATGATCCGGTCGGGATCGACGTGGGCGGTCGACGCGCCGTCGGCGACATGGGCCGAGATCTTCAGCGACGTCCACAATCCGCTGACGCGGCTCATGACCGCCGCGTGCACACCGAGGTCGAGGATGTCCTGCGAGTCGGCGGGGTAGAGGATCGGGATGTAGAGGTCGGCCAGTGCCATCTCCGACGCGCACGGCACGGTCGAGGACTTGGCGCCCGGGTCGTCGCCGACCAGCGCGACCGCCCCGCCGGACGGATGCGTGCCGACGAGGTTGGCGTGACGGATCGCGTCGGTGGCGCGGTCGAGGCCGGGGGCCTTGCCGTACCAGTAGCCGACGACGCCGTCGCGGGGCGTGCCGTCGGCGGTGGGGGCGAGTTCCGCGACCTGCGCGGCGACTTGCGAACCCATCACCGAGGTCGCGGCGATCTCCTCGTTCAGGCCCGGCCGGTGGGTGATGTCGTAGGGCGCGAGCAGCTTGCGGCGTCGGGCGAGTTCGAGGTCGTAGCCGGCGAGGGGAGAGCCCTCGTAGCCGGAGATGAACGAGGCGGTGTTCAGGTTCTGGCGGCGGTCGACGCGAGCACGGTCACGGACCATGCGGACCAGGGCCTGAATGCCGGAGAGGTAGATGGTGCCCGACTCGCGGGCGTAGCGATCGTCGAGCGAGAAGTCGTCAGGAAGGGGCTCGGACGAGCGTGTTGCCGACGAGCCGGTCTGTGGGGTCGGCACCTGCTGGAAGCGTGCGCGGTCGTCTGCGAGGGTCATGGGGTTACCTGGCCTTCTATGTGCGGTGGCCGTCTCCGGTCGTGCCGGGGATCGACGCATCGGTTGTGAGAGCCCGGGGGTGGTGGGCCTGACACCACCCTACGAGATGACGTGACGCGCGTCACGCAGATGGGGTGCCAGTTGCGGGCGTGACACACGCCACCCGATGGCGTACCATTCCGCTCAGTTAATCCCTACTAACTGAAGGGTCGACGGTGACCAGCACGCTCGACGGCTTCCGGGCCGCGCACCAGCAGAATCTCGACCTGCTCCATCAGCGTCTGACGACGGTGGCCGCCGGCGGCGGTGCCAAGGCGCGCGAGCGCCACGTCTCCCGCGGCAAGCTGCTGCCCCGCGACCGCGTCGACGGCCTCCTGGACGTCGGTTCGCCGTTCATCGAGGTCGCCCCGCTCGCCGCGTTCGGGATGTACGACGACAAGGCGCCGGCCGCGGGTGTCATCGCCGGCGTCGGCCGGGTGGCCGGTCGCGAATGCATGATCGTGGCCAACGACGCCACGGTCTCCGGAGGTACCTACTACCCGGTCACGGTGAAGAAGCACTTGCGTGCGCAGGAGATCGCAGCCGCCAACCGGCTGCCGTGCATCTACCTCGTCGACTCCGGCGGTGCGATGCTGCTGCAGCAGGACGAGGTCTTCCCGGACCGCGACCACTTCGGCCGCATCTTCTTCAACCAGGCGAACATGAGCGCCGCGGGCATCCCGCAGATCGCCGCCGTCCTCGGTTCCTCGACCGCCGGCGGCGCCTACGTCCCGGCGATGAGCGACGAGACGGTCATCGTCCGCAACCAGGGCACCATCTTCCTGGCCGGTCCACCGCTGGTGAAAGCCGCTACCGGCGAAGATGTCTCGGCCGAGGACCTCGGCGGCGGAGCGATGCACTCCTCGGTCTCCGGCGTCACCGACCACCTCGTCGACAACGACCAGCAGGCACTGGCGAAGGTCCGTGAGATCGTCGCCACCCTCGGCCCGCGGGAGGCACCGCAGTGGGAGACCATCCCGTCGCGGGAGCCGCTCCGTCCGCAGACCGACATCTACGACGTGGTGCCCACCGACTCCCGCACCCCGTACGACGTGCGCGAGGTCATCGAGATCATGTGCGACGCCGGTGAATACACCGAGTTCAAGGCGAACTACGGTACGACCCTGGTCACCGCCTTCGCGCACATCCACGGCCACCCGGTGGGGATCATCGCCAACAACGGCGTGCTCTTCAGCGAATCCGCCCTCAAGGGAGCGCATTTCATCGAGCTCTGCGACCAGCGTCGAATCCCGTTGATCTTCCTGCAGAACATCACCGGGTTCATGGTCGGCAAGGCCTACGAGCAGGGCGGCATCGCCAAGAACGGCGCCAAGATGGTCAATGCGGTGGCCTGTGCCCGGGTCCCGAAGTTCACCGTCATAGTCGGCGGCTCGTTCGGCGCCGGCAACTACTCGATGTGCGGCCGGGCCTACTCGCCGCGGTTCCTCTGGATGTGGCCCAACGCGCGCATCTCCGTGATGGGTGGCCCGCAGGCGGCCGACACCCTGGGCACGGTGCGCCGCAACCAGATCGAGCGATCCGGGGACACCTGGGCGGCAGAGGACGAGGAGGCCTTCAAGGCGCCCATCCGCGAACAGTTCGAGCGGCAGTCCGACGCCTACTACTCGACCGCACGCCTCTGGGACGACGGCATCGTCGACCCGGCCCAGACCCGCACACTGCTCGGACTCGCCCTCGAGACGGCGCGGTACGCGCCGCTGGCCGACCCGCGCTACGGCGTCTTCCGGATGTGAGCGGAGGCCGACATGTCATCCCCGAGTTCACCCACGACAACAGAGGACTTTCAGACCGTGAGCACCCGACCCATTCGCAGCGTCCTGGTGGCGAACCGTGGTGAGATCGCCTGCCGGGTGATCGACACGCTGCGCCGCCTGGGCATCCGCAGCATCGCGGTCTACTCCGACGCCGACGCGCACGCCCGGCACGTCCGCGAGGCCGACGTCGCGGTCCGGATCGGACCGGCCGCGGCGGCCCAGAGCTATCTCGACATCGACGCCGTGGTCGACGCGGCCCGCAAGACCGGTGCCGACGCCGTCCACCCCGGCTACGGATTCCTCTCGGAGAACCAGAAATTCGCCGCCGCGCTGGCGGAGGCGGGCATCGTCTTCATCGGTCCGCCGACCGAGGCCATTGCGACGATGGGCGACAAGATCACCGCCCGCGCCGCGGTCACCGCGCGCGACGTGCCGGTGGTGCCGGGTCTCTCGCGTCCCGGCCTCACCGACGAGGACCTGATCGCGGCCGCCCCCGACATCGGCTTCCCGGTCCTCATCAAACCGAGCGCCGGCGGCGGCGGCAAGGGTATGCACCGCGTCGCCGACCCGGCCGAACTGCCTGCCGCACTACAACGCGCACGACGCGAGGCCGGCGCCGCGTTCGGCGACGACGCCCTGTTCCTCGAGCACTTCGTCGACACGCCGCGCCACATCGAGGTGCAGGTCCTCGCCGACACCCACGGCAACGTCATCCATCTCGGTGAACGTGAGTGCTCCCTGCAGCGCCGCCACCAGAAGGTCATCGAGGAGGCGCCCTCGGCGCTGCTCGACACCGACACCCGTGCCCGGATCGGCGAGGCGGCCTGCGACGCCGCCCGCAGCGTCGGCTACACCGGCGCGGGCACCGTCGAGTTCATCGTCTCGGCCCACAAGCCCGACGAGTTCTTCTTCATGGAGATGAACACCCGGCTGCAGGTCGAGCACCCGGTCACCGAACTGGTCACCGGAATCGACCTGGTGGAGCAGCAGATCCGCGTGGCCCGCGGCGAGATCCTCGGCTTCGCCCAGGACGACATCACGCTCACCGGCCACGCCATCGAGGCCCGCGTGTACGCCGAGGATCCCGCCCGTGGCTTCCTCCCCACGGGCGGCACCATCGAACACCTCGTCCACCCGGACACGGCGTCGGGCAGCGGCATCCGCGTCGACTCCGCCATGCTCGGGGGCCTGCGTGTCGGCAGCGACTACGACCCGATGCTCGCCAAGATCATCGCGCACGGCAGCGACCGCGAGGAGGCCCTCGAACGCCTCGACCAGGCGCTGGCACACACCCGCGTGCTCGGTGTCGTCACGAACATCGACTTCTGCCGCTTCGTCCTCCGGCAACAGGCCGTCGTCGACGCCGAACTCGACACCGAACTGCTCGACCGTCTGGTCGCCGACTACGCGGTGCCGCAACCCTCCCCGGAGGCTCAGGTCCTCGTCGGCCTCGCCCGCATCGGGACCCGGGACCGCGGCGACGTCTGGTCGTCGGCGGTCGGCTGGCGCGTCGGCGAACCGGCCCCGGTGATCACCAGGCTCGTGAGCGGCGGACACCACTCCACCGTGTCGATTCGCGTCGAACACGCTGATGCACAGTCGATCTCGGGATCGGCGACCGTGGTCACCGAGGGTGGTGAAGGGGCCGAGGGTGAGTCGTGGACCGCCGAGGTCGTCTACCTCCCCGCACAGTCGGGCGAGGGTCGCGAATCCGACCGTCTCATCGTCGACGGGGTCAGCCAGTCCTGGTCGTCGACGCTGGTCGGTGAATCCTGGTGGGTGTCGGGACCGTCCGGCGCCTGGGTCCTCGATCTCGCCCGCCCGCTGCTCGACGAGGCCGCCGACGATCGTGCCGGCGAGATCGCCAGCCCGATGCCCGGCACCGTGGTCGCCGTCGGTGCCGTATCCGGCGACGAGGTGAGCAGCGGCGCGGCCGTCGTGGTCGTCGAGGCGATGAAGATGGAACACGCGTTGACCGCACCCCTCGACGGAACCGTCGACATCACGGTGAAGGTGGGTGACAAGGTGGATGCCGGACAGATCCTCGCCGTGGTCACCCCCGCGGAGAGCCGGGAGTCCGTTCCCACTCCCTGACCACTCGCTCCCTGAGGTGCGAGGAGCGCAAGCGACGAGCCACGAAGGGCTCGGAACAGAACAGATCGAACCGAACGACAAGAGTGAACAGGACTCTCATGGAACTCACGCAGGAGTACACCGACCTCATCGAGACGGTGCGCGACTTCGCGCAGACCGTGGTGGCGCCGGTGGCCGCGAAACACGATGCCGACCACACCTTCCCGTACGAGGTCATCGCCCAGATGGGCAAGATGGGCCTCTTCGGGCTGCCGTTCCCCGAGGAGTACGGCGGCATGGGCGGCGACTACTTCGCGCTGGCCCTCGCACTCGAGGAACTCGGCAAGATCGACCAGTCGGTCGCCATCACCCTCGAGGCCGGCGTGAGCCTGGGTGCGATGCCGATCTACCGGTTCGGCACCGAGGAGCAGAAACAGCAGTACCTGCCCGACCTCACCGCCGGTACCGCGCTCGCCGGTTTCGGTCTGACCGAGCCGGGTGCCGGCTCCGACGCCGGGGCCACCGCGACCACCGCCCGTGACGACGGTGACTCGTGGATCATCAACGGCGGCAAGCAGTTCATCACCAACTCGGGCACCGACATCACCTCGCTGGTCACCGTCACCGCGGTCACCGGGGTCAAGGAGAACGGCAAGAAGGAGATCTCGACGATCATCGTGCCGTCGGGAACCCCCGGCTTCACCGCCGAACCGGCCTACAACAAGGTCGGCTGGAATGCCTCCGACACCCACCCGCTCACTTTCACCGATGTGCGCGTGCCCAAGGAGAACCTGCTCGGTGAGCGCGGCCGCGGGTACGCCAACTTCCTGTCGATCCTCGACGAGGGCCGGATCGCGATCGCGGCACTCGCGACCGGAGCGGCGCAGGGTTGCGTCGACGAGAGCGTCAAGTACGCCAAGGAGCGTCAGTCGTTCGGCAAGCCGATCGGCGAGTACCAGTCGGTGTCCTTCGCCATCGCAAGGATGGAGGCCCGGGCCCACGTCGCGCGCACCGCGTACTACGACGCGGCGGCGAAGATGCTGGCGGGCAAGCCCTTCAAGAAGGAAGCGTCGATCGCCAAGCTGGTGGCCAGCGAGGCGGCCATGGACAACGCGCGCGTCGCCACCCAGATCCACGGCGGCTACGGATTCATGAACGAGTACCCCGTCGCCCGTCACTACCGCGACTCGAAGATCCTCGAGATCGGCGAGGGCACCACCGAGGTGCAGCTCATGCTCATCGCCCGGGAGCTGGGTTTCGCATGAGCGACAACGACCAGGCACCCGTGAACAGGGTCGTCCAGCGCGGCCTGTGGTTCGAGGAGTTCATCGAGGAGACCCTCTACGAACACCGTCCCGGACGCACCGTGACCGAGGCCGACAACGTCTTGTTCACGACGCTCACCATGAACACCCAGGCCCTGCACCTCGACGCCGCGTGGTCGGCGCAACAGCCCGGTTTCGGTGGTCAGCGCCTGATCAACTCCATGTTCACGCTGTCGACGATCGTGGGTCTCTCGGTCAGCCAGCTGACACAGGGCACACTGGTGGCCAACCTCGGTTTTTCCGAGGTTGCGTTCCCCGCGCCGCTGTTCGCCGGTGACACCCTCTACGCCGAGACACTGTGCACCGGTAAACGCGAATCCCGGTCGAGGCCGGGGGAGGGCGTGGTGAACTTGACCCACATCGGACGCAATCAGCACGGCGAGGTGGTCGCGCGAGCCGCGCGGGCCACGTTGGTGCGCAAGAAACCTACGGAGTGACGACGATGTTCTTCGACGGACCCGCCGACAATTCGCTCGTGAGCGGATCGAGTCTGGGCGATTCCCAGCTGTCCAACGCCTGGCTGCCCGCCGGGCCCGCACTGCTGTTCTGTCCCGCAGACCGGCCCGAGCGCTACCAGAAGGCCCTCGACCGGGCCGACGTCGTGATCCTCGACCTCGAGGACGCGGTGTCTCCGGAGAATCGGGCTGCCGCGCGGGAAGCGTTGATCGCCAACCCGATCGACCCGGACCGCACCATCGTGCGGATCAACCCGGCCGGTACTGGCGACTACCGTCGCGACCTCGCCGCGGTCTCCGAGACGAACTACCGCGTCGTCATGCAGGCCAAGTCGGAGGACGTGGCGTCGATCCTGGACACCGCGTTCCAGACGATCGCGCTGATCGAGACGCCGCTGGGTGCCACCCGCGCCAACGACATCGCCGCCACGTCGAACTGCATCGGCCTCATGTGGGGCGCCGAGGACCTGGTCGCCGGACTCGGCGGGACGTCGAGCCGGTTCGGGCCCGCGGAGCCCCGCGCCGGCGAGTACCGCGACGTCGCCGCCTGGGTCCGGTCGATGGTCCGCATCGCGGCCGCGGCGCACGGCAAATTCGCCGTGGACTCGGTGCATCTCGACATCGACGATGTCGACGGTCTGGTCGCCGAGGTACGCGACGCGGTGGCCCTCGGTTACACCGCGACCGCGTGCATCCATCCATCGCAGGTCGAGCACATCCGCGCCGGCTACCAGCCGTCCGAAGAGGCGATCGCGTGGGCGCACAGGGTGATCGACGGCTCCGCCGAACACGGTGGCGGGGTCTTCAGCCTCGACGGTCAGATGATCGACGGCCCGGTGCTCCGGCAGGCGGAGGTCGTGTTGTCCCGCGTGGCCGGACGACCCGCCGCCGACGCCGACGCCTGATCCCGCTGCGCCGAACCGCTTTCCGCTTCCCCTCGTTCCCCCGACATCATCGAGAGACCGGAGCCCGCTCATGAGCAATGACGCTCACGCCCAGAACCTCGCACATACCCACGGTCCGCAGAGCCCTGCTCTGCTGACGGACACCATCGGCGTGACGCTGGCGCGGACCGTCGAGAAGTACGCCGATCACGTCGCGCTCATCGACGCCGCCGTCGGCAGGCAGTGGACCTACGCGGAGTTCCACCGCGACGTGCGGGCGCTGGCCGCGGGTCTGCTGCGACTGGGCGTGGTCAAGGGGGATCGGGTCGGACTGTGGGCGCCCAACCGCTTCGAGTGGGTGCTCGTCCAGTACGCCACCGCCGAGATCGGCGCGATCCTGGTCAACCTCAACCCCGCTTACCGGCAGAACGAGGTCGAGTACGCCCTCAAGCAGTCCGGCACGAGCGTCGTCCTCGCGGCCGAACGGTTCAAGGACTCCGGCTATGAGTCGATGCTGGCGGAGGCGCGTCCGCACTGCCCGGATCTGCGGGAGGTGGTGACATTCGAGTCCGCGGCGTGGACCGAGCTGACCGCGGCCCCCTCCGACGAGGAACTGG
The DNA here is from genome assembly GCF_023218005.1 of Gordonia sp. C13. Lineage (NCBI taxonomy): Bacteria > Bacillati > Actinomycetota > Actinomycetes > Mycobacteriales > Gordoniaceae > Gordonia > Gordonia sp. C13. Next base: position 56,898 of record NZ_JALPSY010000010.1, on the reverse strand, counting down.
CGCGGGTCGCCGAGATCTCGGCGTCGCTGTCCGCCGACGATCCGATCAACATCCAGTACACCTCGGGTACAACGGGTTTCCCCAAGGGGGCGACGCTGTCGCATCGCAACATCGGCAACAACGGCTACCTCGTCGGTGAGCTTCTCGATTACACCGCCGACGACCGCATCTGCCTGCCGGTGCCGTTCTACCACTGCTTCGGCATGGTGATGGGCAATCTCGCCGCCACCAGTCACGGTGCGGCCATGGTGATCCCGGGTCCCGCCTTCGATCCGAAGGCCACGCTCGACGCGGTCGCCGAACATCGCTGCACCAGTCTCTACGGCGTGCCGACGATGTTCATCGCCGAACTCGCACTGCTCGATGCCGCTCCGGAGGGTTACGCTCCCGACCTGTCCTCGCTGCGCACCGGCATCATGGCCGGCTCGCCGTGCCCCGAACAGGTGATGCGTCAGGTGGTCGGTCGGATGCACATGAGCGAGGTCTCCATCTGCTACGGCATGACCGAGACGTCGCCGGTGTCCACCCAGACCAGGGTCGACGACCCGCTCGAACTCCGGGTCACCACCGTGGGCCAGGTCGGCCCGCACCTCGAGATCAAGATCGTCGCTCCCGGCACGGGGGAGACGCTCGGCCGCAACGAGACCGGCGAGCTGTGCACGCGCGGTTACTCGGTGATGACCGGCTACTGGAACGATCCGGAGAAGACCGCCGAGGCCATCGATTCCGAGGGGTGGATGCACACCGGCGACCTCGCCGAGATGGACGACGCCGGCTACGTCCGCATCACCGGCCGGATCAAGGACATGGTGATCCGGGGCGGCGAGAACATCTACCCGCGCGAGATCGAGGAATTCCTCTACACCCATCCCGACATCCTCGATGCCCAGGTCATCGGCGTCCCCGACGAGAAGTACGGCGAAGAACTCATGGCGTGGATCCGCCTCCGCGACCACGCCACCGATCTCACGGCCGAGGACGTGCGAGCTTTCGCCGACGGCAAGATCGCGCGGCACAAGATCCCCCGATACGTCCACGTGGTCAAGGAATTCCCGATGACCGTCACCGGCAAGGTCCGCAAGGTCGCGATGCGCGAAGAGGCCACGCACATCCTGGAGGACCTGCGATGACCGGTGCCGCGATCGAGCGGTTCAGCCGGCACGTGGAGAACCGGTTCGGCGTGGACGCCGCGGATTACGACCGGCTGTGGTCCTGGTCGGTGGAGCAGCCGGCACAGTTCTGGCGAGCCCTGTGGGAGTTCTTCGACCTCGACGCCCTGGCCGCCGAACCTCTCGCCGAGGGCGACGCCGCCGTGCTCGCCGACCCGACCATGCCCGGCGCACAATGGTTCCCGGGTGTCCGGCTGAATTACGTCAGCCAGATCCTGCGGCACGCCGACCTGCCGGGCGCCGCCATCGTCGGACTCGACGAGGCCGGGGAACGCACCGAGATCGCCTGGTCGGATCTCCCCGGCATGGTCGCCTCCCTGGCCGCGACGCTGCGGGCACAGGGAATCGGTACCGGCGACGTCGTGGCGGCCTACCTGCCCGACATCCCCGAGGCGGTCGTCGCCTTCCTCGCCACCGCCGGCCTCGGCGCCATCTGGTCGGGGTGCGGCCAGGACTATGCGCCGCAGGGTGCCGCGAGCCGGCTCGGTCAGCTCCGACCGAAGGTCCTGTTCAGTGCCGCGGGATACCGGTACGGCGGCAAGGACATCGACAAGCGTGCGGACAGCGCCGAACTCGCGAGCCTGCTGCCGGAACTCGTCGCACACATCACGATCGGCGGCGACGCAGGCGAATCGACGGGGGAGGGCACGACGCGGATCGACTACGCCGACGCGCTCACCGCGGAGGCCGGCGACGCCGGCCCGGTGCTCGTGGACTTCGACCATCCCCTCTGGGTGTTGTTCAGCTCCGGCACCACCGGCCGCCCGAAAGGTATCGTCCACGGGCACGGAGGCGTCGTCGTCGAACACCTCAAAGCCGGTGCGCTGCACGGTGATCTGTCGTCGGACGATGTCTTCTTCTGGCAGACCGCACTCAGCTGGATGATGTGGAACTACCAGGTCGCCGGACTCCTCTGCGGCGCGCAGATCGTCTGTTACAGCGGTTCCCCGCTCCATCCGGATGCCGACAAGCTCTGGCAGATCGTCGCCGACGAGAAGGTCACCTACTTCGGTACCTCGCCCGGGCAGCTCCAGGCCTCGCGCAAGGCCGGACTCGAACCGGGCCGCGACCACGACCTGTCGGCGCTTCGGGCCCTGGGCAGCACGGGATCCTCGCTCGCCGCCGACCTCTTCACCTGGGTCGACGACCACGTGAAGCGGGGGCTACCGATCTCGTCGATCAGCGGCGGCACCGACATCGTGTCGGCCTTCGCCGGCGGATCGGTCGGGGTGCCGGTGGTACCCGGCGAGCTGTCCGTGCGCTACCTCGGTGTCGCGTTGGAGAGCTGGGCGCCGGACGGTACACCGCTCGTCGGTGAGGTCGGCGAGCTGGTCGTCACCGCACCGATGCCGTCGATGCCGGTGCACTTCTGGGACGACCCGGACGGCGCGCGGTACCGCGCCGCCTATTTCGGCCACGAGTGGGAAGGACCGACCGCCCATCCCCACGGGCCGGTCTGGCGGCACGGCGACTGGGTCACCGTGACCGAACGCGGCTCCCTGGTCATCCACGGCCGCAGCGATGCGACGTTGAACCGGCACGGAATCCGCATGGGATCGGCCGACATCTACGAGGTCGTGGAATCGCTCGACGAGATCGCGGAGGCCTTCGTCCTCGGCGTGGACGGCCCCGACGGCGCCTACTGGATGCCCCTGTTCGTCACCCTCGTCCCCGGTGCCGTCCTCGACGACGCCCTCATAGCGCGGATTGCCGCCGCGGTCCGCGACCGACTGTCGAAACGCCATGTGCCGGATGAGGTGATCGAGGCCCCGGGCATCCCGCACACGCGCACCGGGAAGAAACTCGAGGTTCCGGTCACGGCGATTCTGGCCGGTCGGTCCGAGGTCAACATCGATCCCAAGTCGGTGGACGACTACTCACTCGTCGACTGGTACGCCGAAAAGGGTCGGGCTCATCGCTGGTGACGGCTGTGCACGATCGCGACGTGACATCGTCGGACATCGGTAGCGTGGGCGGTGGCGTCGACGGCAGGCGTCGAACGGTCCATGTGACCCGCCGGTCACATGTACTACCGTGGGCCGGGTGTTGTGCCCGTCGGGGCGGTGACGGCCGATGCCGTCATCACCGGCGCGCGACCTGAGCCAGATAACCCAGACGAGCCGACCAGGAGATCGCCAATGACGTATCCAACGGGGGGCTACGGGCAGCAACCCGAGTCCGGACAGTCCCACGGCCAGTACGGCCAGCAGTACCCGCAGAGCGGTCAGCAGAGTTACGGGCAGAGCCCCCAGCAGGGCTACGGACAGCAGTACGGTCAGAACCCGCAGCAGGGTTACGGCCAGCAGTACGGACAGCAGCAGGGCTACGGCCAGCAGCAGTACGGCCAGAATCCGCAGCAGGGCTACGGACAGTACGGCTACGGCCAGCAGCAGCCGGTGAAACCGCCGAGCCAGGGTCTGCCCGCGATCACCCCGACGATCCTGGCCGGTGTCATCGGTCTGTTCGGTCTCGTCGTGCTGTTCTCCGGCTTCCTCGCCGCCGCACGGGCCTATGACTTCTCGGTGGAGCTGTTCCAGACGCCGTTCAACGCCCCGTACGCGCTCGTCGCCGTCGCCGGTGTCCTGGCGCTCATCTCGTTGATCCCGGGCGTCAAGGTCGCGGCGGCTCCGATCGTCGCAGCGCTGACCATTCCGGCCTTCCTGATCACGCTGTTCCTGTTCCTCAGCGTGGACAACAACGCCTCCGGCGCCATCGTCCTGCTGATCTTCTCGCTGCTGTCGGCGCTCCTCGCGATCGTGTGGCTGCTCGTCGAAGCCGACGTCGTCAAGGTGGCTCCTGCGCTCGCGGCCCCCTCGTCGGCCACGGGACCGATCACGGCCGCGACGTCGGGCACCGACGCCTCGGCAGGCCAGCAGGGCGCCGGTCACGGCGACGCGCAGGCCTCCGCGTACGGCGCAGGCAGCGGCCAGTCGCAGTACGGGCAGCAGTCCTCGGCGAACTACGACCCGTCGGCGTACTCGCAGGCTCCCGGCACCGGCCAGAGCTACTCGAGCGCCCAGTCCGGCCAGGCATCGGCACCGGGTGAGTCCGGATACGGCGGTTACACCCCGGGGCAGTACTCGGCAGGCGCCTCCGGTGCGTCGTCCGGTGCTGCGCAGTCGGGTGGCGCCTCCGCGAGTGAGTCCGAGGCCGGCCCGGCCGCCGATCACTCGACCACGGTCTTCCAGAAGCCCGAACCGCCCACCAGCAGCGGAAGCTGATCCAGACACCGACAGGGCCCCGTCGACACGCGTCGGCGGGGCCCTGTCGTCTCTGGGGCAATGCGTGTCCCCGGTGACGTGAGACGCTTTCCGTCTCATCGCGGCGCGTCTCCGACGGCCCGGCGGCCGACCATGCCACGCTCATGACGATGCCCACCTTCAGGCCCGACTCGACCGCGGAGAACCTGGCGTCGCAGCTGCGTGCACTGCGACGATCCCGTCGTGCCCAGCGCAACGACGTCGAGGGGTCGGCCCGGCAGCTGGCCGTGGTCGCGTTCACCGTCCCCGCTCTCGCCCTGGTCACGCTCATCGTCATGATGCTGACGGTGCTGCTGCTCGCGGGCAGCGGACTCACCGGCCTGCCCAGTGCGATCGCCTCGAGCTGGCTGGCGATCCACCAGGTGCCGGTCACCATCAGCGGGGTCACGATCGGTGTCCTGCCGCTGCTGCCGACCCTGGTCGTCGCGATCGGCACCGCCCGCCTCACGGCCCGCGCGATCGGCGGCAGCGGTCCCACGCAACGATCCGCGCACGATCTGTTCGACGTCGGGGCGGTGGTGTGCTCGGCGATCGTGGGCTCACTCCTGATCACCGCGATGTCGCTGGCCATCGTGATGGACGGCGGATCGGTGCTGCCGGTGCAGACACCCAATGCGCTGATCGCCTTCGCCTACACGATCGGCATCCACGGCGGTGCCGCGCTGGCCGGTGTCACGTGGGTCCGACGACACGACTTCGCGGCCCGGTGGGGGATGTCCTACGCCGACCGCCGCGGCTTCCGCTACGGCCTCGTCGCCGTGCTGGCCCTGGTGGTCGCCGGCGCGGTCCTGGTGTGCCTGCGCATGCTGATGCGGCACACCGAGATCGGTGAGCTGATCGACACCGGTTACGACTTCGACGGCTTCCTCGGGCTCAGCCTGCTGTCCCTGATGTATCTGCCGAACCTGATGATCGGCGCGACCGCGATCCTCGTCGGGTCCGATGTCCAGATCGGTGCGATGACCGTCGACCTGTTCACCGTCCGCGGTGGAGCGGTCCCGCCCGTACCCGCCCTCGCGGTCCTGCCCGAGGGAACCGGTGCGGGCAGCTGGGGCTTCCTCGGCCTGATCGCCCCCGCCGCCGTCGCGGCCTTCGTGGGCTGGCGCTGTCGCGACCTGAATCCGGTCGCGCACGTGCGCTCGATCGGCGTTGCCGCCGCCGTCGCCGCCTCGGCCATGGCGATCCTGACCGCGGCCGCCGGCGGCACGCTGGGCGAGTTCGGCGACGTCGCGGTCACCGTATCCGCCGCCGGCGTGTTCACGCTCGGCTGGATCGCGGTCATCGGCATCCTCCTCGCGATCGTCTATGCCGTCCTGCCGTCGACTCGGGCCGCCCGCGCCGCGGTGGGGGATGAGTACTTCGACGACCCGGGTGACCTCGGCTTCGAAGACGAATACGTCATCGTCGCCGATCTCGACGAGGACGACGACTACGTCGAGTACACCGACGCCGACGGCGAGTACGACGAGGGTGACGGCGAGGACGGCGAGTACGACGTATACGAGGAAGCCGTCTATGAGGAAGCGGAGTACGAGGACGACGGGTTCGAGCCCGCCGCAGCCGACGACGCCGCGCCGTCGGCCAACCGGATCCCGGCCGAGGATCTCGATGACAGCGACCTCGTCGACGACGCCGACTACGACCTCTACCCGGGAACGCCCGGTGCCGGCCGTCGGCGCTGAGACCCGCCGATTCCCGCTCGACGTGCTGCTATTAGGCTCGCAGGCGTGACATCTGAGACCGCGCCCGTACGAACACCCGTCGTGGTGATGGCGTCGGGTACCGGTTCTCTGCTCGAGTCGCTGCTCGCCCGCGCCGCCGCCGACGACGCCCCGTTCACTGTCGCGGCCATCGTGGTCGACCGCGTCTGCCGGGCCCAGGAGATCGCGCAACGCAGCGAGATCCCGCTGATCACCTGCCGCGTCGCCGACCACGCCGACCGTGCCGCGTGGGACGCCGCGCTCACCGAGGCGGTCGCCGCCGTCGATCCCGGCTGGGTGGTCACCGCGGGCTTCATGAAGATCCTGGGTCCCGCGTTCCTCGAACGCTTCGGTGGACGGATCGTCAACAGCCATCCGGCCCTGCTGCCGGCATTCCCCGGGGCACATGGTGTGCCCGAGGCACTCGACTACGGCGTCAAGGTCACCGGTGCGACCGTCCATCTCGTGGACGAAGGCGTCGACACCGGCCCGATCCTGGCGCAGCAGGTGGTCACGGTCGACGACGACGACACCGTCGACACCTTGCACGAACGCATCAAGACGGTCGAGCGCGTGTTGCTCGCCGAAGTGGTGACCGCACTGGTCGCCCGTGGAGTAGTCATCGATGGACGAAAGGCCCGCATCCCGTGAACGCACAGCCCGCTGACAGCGCCCGCCGACCCATTCGGCGCGCGCTGGTGAGTGTCTACGACAAGAGCGGCCTGGCCGATCTCGCGACCGCACTCCAGGCCGCCGGTGTGGAGATCGTCTCGACGGGATCGACCGCCAAGACCATCGCCGACGCCGGTGTCCCCGTCGTGGAGGTCTCGACGCTGACCGGCTTCCCCGAGTGCCTCGACGGCCGCGTGAAGACCCTGCACCCCAAGGTGCACGCCGGCATCCTCGCCGACACCCGTAAGGACGACCACGTCGCGCAGCTCGCCGAATTGGGCGTCGCGGCTTTCGATCTCGTCGTCGTGAACCTCTACCCGTTCACCGCGACCGTCGCCTCGGGCGCGACCCCTGACGAGTGCATCGAGCAGATCGACATCGGCGGCCCGTCGATGGTGCGCGGCGCGGCGAAGAACCACCCGTCGGTGGCCGTCGTGACCAGCCCCGCTGACTACGGACAGGTGACCGAGGCGATCTCGGCCGGAGGGTTCACCCTCGCCGACCGGAAGAAGCTGGCCGCCAAGGCGTTCCGCCACACCGCCGACTACGACGTGGCCGTCGCCTCGTGGATGTCGAGTGTCGTCGCACCCGAGGACGATTCGCAGTTCCCGATCTGGGCCGGTGCCACTTGGAACCGTTCGGCCGTCCTGCGTTACGGCGAGAACCCGCACCAGGCAGCCGCTCTCTATGTCGGCAACGCCGGGGAAGGTGGCCTCGCCACCGCCGAGCAGTTGCACGGCAAGGAGATGAGCTACAACAACTACACCGACGCCGACGCCGCGTGGCGCGCCGCCTACGACTTCGAGGCCCCGGCGGTCGCGATCATCAAGCACGCCAACCCGTGTGGCATCGCGGTCGGCGCCGACATCGCCGATGCGCACCGCAAGGCCCACGCCTGCGATCCGGTCAGCGCCTACGGCGGCGTAATCGCGGCGAACCGCGAGATCACCGTCGAGATGGCCGAGCAGGTCGCCGAGATCTTCACCGAGGTCATCGTCGCGCCGGGATTCGCCGACGGCGCCCTCTCGGTCCTCACCCGTAAGAAGAACATCCGCGTGCTCGTCGCGACGCCGCCGTCGGCGACCGGGGTCGAGACCAAGCCGGTCTCGGGTGGTCTGCTGATCCAGCAGCGCGACGTCATCGACGCCGAGGGCGACAACCCGGAGAACTGGAACCTCGTCGCCGGCCCGCCGGCCGACGCCCAGACCCTCGCGGATCTCGAATTCGCCTGGCGCGCCTGCCGTTCGGTGAAGTCGAACGCCATCCTCCTGGCCTCCGACGGCGCCTCGGTCGGCGTCGGCATGGGTCAGGTCAACCGTGTCGACTCCGCTCACCTCGCCGTCCAGCGGGCCGGCGATCGCGCGGCCGGGTCCGTCGGTGCGTCGGATGCCTTCTTCCCGTTCCCGGACGGTCTGCAGGTGCTGCTGTCGGCGGGTGTCAAGGCGGTCGTGCAGCCGGGCGGGTCGATCCGTGACAACGAGGTCATCGAGGCGGCCAACGAGGCGGGCGTGACGCTCTACCTCACCGGGGCACGCCATTTCGCTCACTGATCTCGCACTACTGGTCGTCGCCGGCTTCGGCGCGGGCCTGATCGGATACATCACCGGGCTGGCGTCCATCGTCAGCTACCCCGCACTCCTCGCAGTCGGTCTCACCCCGATCGCGGCGAACGTGACCAACACCGTCGCACTCGTCGCGGTCGGGGTGGGCAGCACCGCCCAGTCGGGGAGGGCCCTGCTCGACGGCGACCGGCGCCGCCTCGTCATCGGGCTGATCGCAGCCCTGATCGGCGGGACCATCGGTGCGGTCCTGCTGCTCCTCACGCCCGCCGAGGCCTTCGAGGCGATGGTCCCGTTCCTGGTGGCCATCGCCGCCACAGCCCTACTCGTGCAACCGGTCCTGCGGCGGTGGGCGACCTCGCACGCCGAACGTCCGTGGGTGTTCATCGTCGGGCTGACGCTGATCTGCATCTACGGCGGCTATTTCGGCGCCGGCGCGGGCATCATGATCCTGGCCCTGATGCTGGTGGTCACCAGCGAGCCGCTCTGGCGTGCGGCACTGTCGAAGTCGTTGTTCCTCGGCGTCGCCAATGCGGTCGCCGCGGTCGGCTTCATGATCTTCGGGCCCGTCGACTGGTGGGCGGCTCTCGCGATGGCCATCGGCTGTCTGCTCGGCGGCTGGTGCGGACCACCGGTCGTCAAACGCCTGCCCGCCGGCCCGCTGCGGATCGTCGTCGGACTGTGCGGCCTCGGCCTCGCGGTGTGGCTCGCGGTCCGCTGAGCATCAGCTCGGGCCGGCCCCGGTTCGCGGCATGAAAGCACACCGAGACCGGAATTCGGCAATGCGGAAGCCTTTTTCCTCGCCGCGAGGATAACTCTGGTTCCGGACATGCCGGACGTCTAGACATGCACGGTGACTTTGTTCGTGGACATCGTTCCCGACGACGCGCCGGGGGGCCGTTCGGAACCGAAATCAGCTGGTGGATCGTCGCGTCTGCGCTCGATCGGCACCCGCGTCGGGCTGCCGTTGCTGTCGGTGCTCGTGTTCGGGATCGTCTGGCAGCTCGTGGCCGTCAGCGGCATCTGGAGCGAGACATTCGTCCCGCGTCTGGGGACCGTGTGGCAGGCGTTCGTCGACATGTCGACGACGCACAACGGGATTCGCGGATACGCCGACTACTACTGGTGGGAACACCTGTACATGACGCTGCGCCGCGTCCTCGCGGGTGTGGTGATCGGAGTCGTCCTCGGTGTCCTGCTCGGGCTGGCGATGGGGACAGTCGGCTGGTTGCGCCGTCTCCTCGAACCGTGGTTGACGTTCCTGCGGGCGTTGCCGCCGCTGGCCTACTTCTTCCTGCTCGTCATCTGGCTCGGCATCGACGAGGCGCCCAAGATCACCCTGCTCGCCCTCGCCGCGCTGCCGCCCGCGGCCGTCGCCACGACCGCCGCGGTCTCCGCAGCACCCGTGGCCCTGATCGAGGCCGCACGTGCGCTCGGGGCCTCCCGGGCCGAGGTGATCTGTGACGTCGTCGTTCCGTCGGCACTTCCCGAGACCTTCACCGGCATAAGGCTTTCGGTCGGCATCGCCTATTCGTCGGTGGTGGCCGCCGAACTGTTCAACGGCATTCCCGGAATCGGTGGCGTGGTCAAAGACGCCAGCAACTACAACAACACCCCCGTCGTCCTGGTCGGCATCATCGCCATCGGTCTGTCCGGACTGATCATCGACGGGCTCCTTCGAACAATCGAGCACCGAGTGGTGCCGTGGCGCGGAAAGGTCTGACACGCAATGACAATCAACTCAACGAGGGCGCGCAACCGTAGGGGAGCCCGTTCGGTGAGCGCCCTCCTCGGCGTGCTGGCAGCAGTGATGCTCGTGCTCGCCGGGTGCTCGGTGGACAACTCCGAGGACAGCAGCAAGCCGACGATCCGTCTCGCCTACCAGTCGTTTCCGAGCGGCGACCTGATCGTCAAGAACAACGGCTGGCTCGAAGAAGCACTGCCCGACTACAACATCAAGTGGACCAAGTTCGACTCCGGCGCCGACATCAACACCGCCTTCGTCGCCAAGGAGCTCGACTTCGGCGCGATCGGTTCGAGCCCGGTGGCCCGCGGCCTGTCCGCGCCGCTGAACATCCCGTACCAGGTCGTCTTCGTGCTCGACGTCGCCGGCGACAACGAGGCGCTCGTGGCTCGCAACGGCACCGGCATCAACACCGTCGCCGAGCTGAAGGGCAAGCGCGTCGCCACAGCCTTCGCGTCGACTGCGCACTACAGCCTGCTCGCCGCGTTGAACCAGGCCGGCGTGAACCCCAAGGACGTCGACCTGATCGACCTGCAACCGCAGGCCTCGCTGGCTGCCTGGCAGCGCGGCGACGTCGACGCGGTCTACACCTGGCTGCCCACGCTCGACGAACTGCGCAAGGACGGCACGACGATCATCGCCAGCCGCCAGCTCGCCACCGCGGGCAAGCCGACGCTCGACCTCGGCGTCGTCTCGACGGAGTTCGCCGACGCCCATCCGGAGGTCGTCGACACCTGGCGCAAGGTCCAGGCGCGCGCCCTCACCCTGATCAAGGACGACCCGAAGGCCGCCGCCGAAGCGGTTGCCGCGCAGCTCAACACGACACCCGAGGATGCGGCCGACCAGCTGAAGCAGGGCACCTACCTGACGGTCGCCGAACTCACCTCGCCGACCTGGCTCGGCACCGAGGGCAACCCGGGCAACCTCGCCGAGAACCTGCACAGTGCCGCCGAGTTCCTCGCCGAGCAGCAGCAGATCCCATCGGCGCCGCCGCTGAAGACCTTCCAGGACGCCATCTACACCAAGGGCCTGCCGGGTGTCGTCGAACAGCAGTAGCCAGGTCGTCGAGGCCGGCCGTCTCGGGGCGTCGGACACCGACCTGACCGGATCGATCAGTCTGCGCGACGTCACGCAGACCTACGGCTCCGGGGCCGACGCGGTCACCGCCGTCGGTCCGGTCGACCTCGAGGTGCCGCCGGGCGAGTTCCTCGTCCTGGTCGGGGCTTCGGGATGCGGGAAGTCGACGCTGCTCCGGTTGATCGCGGGCTTCGAGTCCTCGACCTCCGGGCAGGTCGAGGTGTCCGGGGGAGCGCCCGTCCCGGGTGTCACCGCGGGCGTCGTCTTCCAGCAACCCCGGCTGTTCCCGTGGCGGACCGTCGGCGGCAACGTCGACCTCGCCCTCAAGTACGCGCGGGTTCCCAAGGCGCAGCGGGCGGCTCGCCGTGACGAGTTGCTGCACCGCGTAGGGCTCGACGACACCGCAGACCGGCGGATCTGGGAGATATCGGGCGGTCAGCAGCAACGCGTCGCCATCGCGCGGGCACTCGCCGCCGAGACGTCGCTGCTGCTGCTGGACGAACCGTTCGCGGCACTCGACGCGCTCACTCGCGAACGGCTGCAGGAGGATCTGCGTGCGGTGAGCACGGATTCGGGACGGACCAACGTGTTCGTCACCCACAGTGCCGACGAGGCAGCCTTTCTCGGCAGCCGGATCGTCGTGCTCAGCCGGCGGCCGGGGCAGGTGGCCCTCGACCTGACCTCGCCGCTCCCGCGGACCGGGGCGACGCCGGAGGAGCTCCGGGTCTCGCCCGAGTACGCCGCGCTGCGCGCCGAGGTGAGCGCCGCGGTCAAGAGGGCGGCGGTCTAGGAGTTGTTTTTCTCACCCTGGGCCGAACCCTGTCCGAGCGGGTGACGGGGGATTAGAAAGTACGGGTGTCCGTTTTCGCGCCGTCCGCCCCGCATCACGACTGCTCGTCGAGCATGTCGTGTATCGGGCCGGCGGACGGAACGGAATCGATGCGTCTGATGACGGTCCACTCGATGAACTGGTCCGACGGATCCCACCACGGATCCCCGCCGGCGGCTGTCGCTCCTCGCCACTCCCAGTCATCCTCGAGAAGGAATCATCATGACCGTTTCCCATCCCGTCTCTGACATCCGCACGTCCGCTCCGACCGGCGGCATCGTCTCCTCGGGGGTCGAACTCGACATCGACGAGTTCGGCCCCAGTTTCGGTGCCGAGATCCGCGGCCTCGACATCGCCACGGCGTCGGACGACGAGGTCCGGGCCATCCGCCAGGCCCTGATCGACTACAAGGTCGTCGTGCTGCGCAACCAGCAGCTCGACGACGCGTCGCACATCGAGTTCGGTAATCGTATGGGCGACCTGACGTTTGGTCATCCGGTGTGGGACAGCGGGGACGTGCCCGACGAGGTCTACGAACTCGACAGTGCCGACAACGGTTTCGCCGACGTCTGGCACACCGACGTGACGTTCATGCCGCGTCCGCCGATGGGTTCGATCCTGCGTCCGGTCGTGCTGCCGCGCAACGGCGGTGACACCAACTGGGCCGATGCCGAACTCGCGTATCTGTCTCTGTCCGAGCCGATCCGGCGCCTCGTCGACGGGCTGACCGCCGTGCACGACGGCAGCCGCGAATTCGGTTACTACCTCAAGCAGCGCCGGGACGGACGCGGAAACACCTGGGACGGCAAGGAAGTCACCGAGCTCGTGCCGGTGAGTCATCCGGTGGTGCGGGTGCATCCGGAGACCGGCCGCAAGTCGCTGTTCGTCAACCCGGGTTTCACCTCGCACATCGAGGGCGTCTCGGAGGCCGAGAGCCGTGGCATCCTCGACCTGCTCTACGCGCACATCACCAAGCCCGAGCACATCGTTCGCCACCGCTGGCGTCTCGGTGACCTGGTGCTGTGGGACAACCGCAACACCCTGCACTACGCCAACCGCGACTACGGCGACAACCGCCGGGTGATGCACCGCATCACGCTGCGCGGGGATGCGCCCGTCGGACCTGCCTGAGCCGGCTGCCCGAGCCGAACGCCGACTCGAGATCCCGCTGCTGTTGTCCCGTACGGGTGAAGGCTGCAGTGTCCCGATGAAGTTTGCAGTGGATGTTGCAGTGTCCGCGTTGAGATTGCAGTTGGGTGCGAGTCGCTGCGTAGCTGCGGTGGTTTGATCGGGGAGCATTCTGGTCGTGACGGCGATTCTGGCCGGGGCGGCCGCTGCGGCGGCCGTGCCCGGGTGCTTTGAGGTCGAGTGGGTGGCCGCCGGCGGTGAGTGGCAGCGGTGCACTCTCGATGCGGCCGCGGGTGTGGGGTTCGAGGAGGGGCTGCCGGTGCGGCGTTTCCGGCCGCGTAAAGGGCAGCGGCATTTGAGTGGCCTGTGGTGGTCCGCGACGACCGGCGGCCATGTCGGGTTCGAGTCGTGGCTGGAGCGCGATCATGTGATGCTGCTGAATTTCGACCAGCGGGTGGTCGGCATTGGGGCGCAACCGTTCTGGCTGCATTGGACCGACCCAGGGGGCAAGCCGGTGTCGCATGCGCCAGACCTTTTCGCCCGCCGTATCGATGGCGGCGCGATAGTGATCGACTGCCGTCCGGTCGAGCGGCGAAAGCCACGGGACCTGGCCAAGTTCGCCGTCACGGAGCGGGTGTGCGAGCGGTTGGGTTGGGAGTATCGGCTGGTCGCCGGGCTGGACCCGGTGCTGCAAGGCAATCTGCGCTGGCTGTCGGGCTACCGGCATCAGCGCCACGACGTCCCGCCTGGGTTCGCCGTGACGTGCTCCCGCACGCCGAGACCTACATTAATCAGAAGGTGCTGCCGCGCGAGTTTTGGCTCAGCGCAGGCGAGCACGGCTTCCTCGGACTCGAAATCCCCGAAACGTACGGCGGCCAGGAGGAAGTAGCCCTCGGCGAACAGGTCTCGGGAAACGTAGTGACCGAACGGGTCGACGGCGGGGTAGATCAGGATCTGGGCCGCGACGCGCGCCTCATTTTGGGCGAGGACCGCGGCAAGAGTGGCGCCCGCGGAGTCACCGGCCACGGCGACAACCGGCAGACCACCGAAGTCCTCAACGTGGTCGCACACCCAGGTCAGGGCATCGGATGCGTCGTCGACCGCGACAGGGAATGGGTTCTCGAGTGCAAGACGATAATCGACCGATACCACCACAGCGTCGGCGCCGGAACAAAAGCGCCGGCACAGCTGGTCGTGGGTATCCAGGTCGCCGAGCACGAACCCGCCCCCGTGAAAGAACACAAGGGTCGGAAGCAGTCCCTGCCCGTCGGGCCGGTAGACGCGAGCCGGCCGGCCGCCCGCGTCGATGGCTTCGACCGCGCCGACCTGGTGACGCAGCGCGCTGGGCACTGCGCCGACGGTGAAGGCGCGCATGGCAGCGCGCGCGACCTCAGGGCTCGATTGTGAGAACGGCGGATACGCGGCCGCCGCGATCCGGCGGAGGAACGCCGCAAGAGCGGCATCAAGCGGCATTGCGGTCTGCCCTCGCCACGGGTTTGAGGGTGCGGGCGAAGTCATTACGCAGTGTGGAAATGGCGTCCAACACGTAGTTCTGTCCCATCTTCCAAGGCGCGCTCGTGGACTGTTTCGGGAATGCTCCGACCGATCGCTGCACGTAGCCGGAGGTGAGTCCGAACAATGGCAGCGCTTCCATCGAATCGTCAGCGACCGGGGCGACCGCGTCGAAATTCTTCGACTTCATCCAGTTCAACACCTTGCACACCAACCGCGACGACAGGTCGGCGCGCAGCGTCCACGACAGGCGGGTATAGCCAATGCAGAACGCGAAGTTCGGGAGCCCCGAGACCATCGCGCCCTTCCATACGTACTCGTCGGAGAAGTCGACGGGCTCCCCATCAATGCAGGGTTCGATGCCACCAAACGTCGACATCTGCAGCCCGGTGGCAGACACGATGATGTCGGCCTGCAGTACGCGTCCGGAGGTCAGCCGGATGCCCTCATGCACGAACTCCTCGATGGTGTCGGTGACAACCTCGGCGTGACCTGCCTTCATCGCTTTGAAGATGTCGGCGCCAGGGGCTGCGCACAGGCGTTGTTCCCAAGGGCGGTAGGTCGGCGTGAAATGTTCCTGGACGGCGTCGGTGCCCAGGATGCGAGTGGTCTGCGCTTGCAGCAGGGTGCGAGCCCGTTTCGGAAACCGTTCGCAGTACTGGTGGAAGCCGATGTTGAACGCGACGTTCTTAGCCCGCGCCGCGCGATGAGCGAGCCGCTCCGGAAGGTGCTCGCGCAGCCAGTCAGCTTTCTTGTCTCGGCTGGCGACCGCGCTGATCCAGGTGGGGCTGCGCTGCAGCATCGTCATATGAGTCGTCTCCGAGGCCATCGCGGGAATCAGCGTGACGGCCGTGGCGCCGGACCCGATAACTACGACCTTCTTGCCGTCGTAATCGAGGTCTTCGGGCCAGAACTGCGGATGCACGATCCGGCCCCGAAAGTTGTTCTGGCCCGGGAACACCGGCGCATGACCGGCGTCGTAGTTGTAGTAACCGGCGCACGCGTACACAAATCCGGCCGTCAGCGAGACACTCTGTCCGTCCCGCTCGACGGTGACGTTCCAACGTCGGTCGCGGCCCGACCAGTCGATCGAGGTGACCTTGGCGCCGTACCGAATGTGGCGGTCAATGCCGAACTCTTCGGCGGTCTCGCGGATATAGCTCAAGATGGAGGCGCCGTCGGCGATGGCCTTGGCGTCCTTCCACGGCTTGAACGGGTAGCCGAGAGTGAACATATCCGAGTCAGAACGAATACCCGGGTAGCGGAACAGATCCCAAGTGCCGCCGAGGCTGTCGCGAGCTTCAAGGATGACGTACGACCGGTCGGGACATTCAGTCTGCAGCCGATAGCCGGCCCCAATGCCCGATAGGCCGGCGCCGACAACGAGGACGTCGACGTGCGCCGGAAGCGGCGGCCCGGACACGGTTTCGCGAATGGTCATCCGTCGACGATCGCCCATCAGTCCCAGGATATTTGTCTTTATACGACATTTGATTGTCTATGCGCGACAATCTATCGAGCTCGAGACCTGCGAGGATCGAGGCGGCTGTGGACGACTATCGCCGTACTGAGACAGTTGCGTCATGGATACCGCGCGCAAGAAGTTGTCCGACCTCCGCGGGGCAGATCTGCGTGCCCTGCACGCGTCCGGGTCGTGCCCGACCCTGGGCAGCTGCGCGGGGTCCTTGACGGCGCAGTCCTCACCGGGCAGCTGGCTGCGCCCGGGGTCAAGGCCTTGCGCGCGTGGCGGGGCAAGGCGTTCGATCCGCCGACAGGCGCTTCGAAGACAGTGTCAGGGGTGAACAGACTCGGCGTTGGGCCGATGGAATTTCGCCGGTTCCGCTTCACCGCTCGGGTCGGCCAATCCTCCTTCGCCGATCGCGCGGTGGTGCTCCTCGATCACGACCAGGATGGCAACCCTGCCTGGGTCCGCCGGTTCCACGACGAACTGGTCGAGGTGGCTGACGGCTTGTATCTAGCGACGTCCCACCACCGGGCCGGTGACAGATATCGATTCCTGGCCTACTTCGCGCTGGCCTCAGCGTAGCGCCGCCGCATCTGAGACGGGGTGGTCTGCCACCAGCGGCGCGCGGCACGGGTGAACGACGCGTGTTCGTTCATGCCGATCATCGACGCGATCTGCCCGACCGGAAGCGCCGTGCCGACCAGCAACCGCAGCGACTTGTCGCGACGTTCGTCATCGACGATCTGCTCGAACGAGGACCCCGCGGCCGCGAGCTGCCGTTGCAGCGTCCGCGGGTGCAGAAGCAGGAGCCGGGCGACCGCGTTCAGGTCCGCGGCGCCGGTGCCCAGCGATTCTTGGACGGCGGTACGCACCCGGGACACGTGGTCCTGGCCACCGGTGGCGCTGCGGCGGGCGAGGTAGGCCAGCGCGAGTTGGCCGATGGTCTCATCCACCCCGCGCAGCGGCGTCGCGAGCACACCAGTGGCCAGTCTGAGCATGACGCCGCCCTGCACCCGGCGACTGTGCACTGGTGCGCCGAAGAACTCGCGGTGCACCGCCACCGGGGCCGCGGGCTGGTACGGGAGTTCCACGCTGCGCAACTTGTACGGGCCGCGATTGAGGTAACTGATGACGCGGTGCGCCGATCCGATACCCAGGTCGCCGGCCTGCACCGGGCCGCAGCGGCCCGCCGGCCGGTACACCAGCGCGACGGTGTCGGGCTTGCCCAGCGGGTCCGGTTCGGTGGACAGGGTGACCATCCGGCTGTGCACCGAGATGTAGCGGGTCAGACATTCGATCGCATCCCCGATCGTCGGCGAGTTCGTGACCGCGACAGCCAACGGCCCGAGCACCGATAAAGACTGCGCCGCAGCAAGTTTCAGGCCAAGGTCTGGACAGCGCAGCTGGGCCGCGGCATCGTCGAGCATGGCCGTCGTGGCGGGCGCATCAATGAGAATGTCGTCCTGGCCCAAGCATTCGGGGGGGCAGGCCAAACCGCAACACCACATCGACCGGGTCACCACCCAGGCCGGTAACGACCTCGCGGAAACCGCGCAGGGTCGCCGAACGCACAACAGTCACCCCAAGAATGTCGCATAAAGACAAAGATTTGTCGCACAAAGCCAAACCGCTATGTCTGAGTCGGCGAAACTGGGCGCCAGATACGTCCCCGACACCAGGAGCAATCCGCATGCGTACCG
This sequence comes from Gordonia sp. C13, assembly GCF_023218005.1. Taxonomy (NCBI): domain Bacteria; kingdom Bacillati; phylum Actinomycetota; class Actinomycetes; order Mycobacteriales; family Gordoniaceae; genus Gordonia; species Gordonia sp. C13. Next base: position 39,083 of record NZ_JALPSY010000010.1, on the reverse strand, counting down.
TGACCTTTGTTGGCCCCCGCGAACTGCGGTTCGACGACGTCGAGGACCCCAGCATCGTCGACCCGACTGACGCCCTGGTGCGCCCCATCTCGGCGACCACGTGTGACCTGGATCAGTGGACCATCCAGGAGAAGGTGCCCCTGTCGATGATGGCCCCGTTCCAGATCGGTCACGAATGCGTCGCCCGCGTCATCGAAGTCGGTTCCGAATGCACCCTCAACGTCGGCGACGTGGTGTCGGTGGCCTGGCACATCGCCTGCGGCACCTGCGAACGCTGCAAGGCTGGACTGCCAGCGAACTGCAAGAAGCACTCCGGTTCCCAATACGGCCTCCCGCTGCGCGGCCTGTGGGGTTCCACCTTCTCCGAACTGATTCGCGTCCCCTACGCCTCGTACAACTGCCTCACTCTTCCCGGCACCGTCGACCCCATCCACCTTGCCTCACTGTCAGACAACCTGGCTCTTGGCTGGGAAACGACTATCGCGACCTGCCACAAGGAAGGCCTCACCAACCCAGAGATCGCCGTGTTCGGTGGCACCGGCTCGATCGGCCTCTACGTCGCCCAGGTCGCAGCCGCCCTCGCCGGTGGGCGCGTCGTGTTCTACGACGACGACCTAGTGCGCCTGGCCGTGGCCGAAAAGGTCGGCGCCGAAGTCCGTGACATCAACGGCCCCATCGACAACCACTACGACATCGCGGTCGATGCCACCTGCGACCCCGAGAAGCTGCGCAAAGCCCTGGTATCGGTGCGCCCCGAAGGGTGGGTCAACTCGGTCGGCATCTACTTCGCCGACGTCGAAATCCCAATGCTCTCGCTGTACCAGCGCGGCGTGAACTTCCACAATGGCAAAGGCCACGCGCGCCCCTGCATGGACCCGATCGTCGAAGCCGTCGCCACCGGAACGATCAAACCCGAGCTCGTCACCAGCGGCGTCTACGACTGGGAACAGATCCCAGAGATCCTCACCGGCGAAAACCCAGGCCACAAACCGATTTTCACCCTGCCGGATGCGTGAACTGACCTTCTTGCGCACCGGCCGGCTGCAATGGTTCGAGCAGCCCACGCCGACCCTGCAGGCCGACACCGACGTCCTGGTTCGGCCGTTCGTCGCCGCCAGATGCGACGGTGACACGCTGCCGCTGCATCGGCCGGTATCCCGCCCGATGCAGGCCGGACTCAAACTCGGACTCCTCGATCCCGTCATCGGTCACATCGCCGGACCCGACCATTCATAGGTCCGTTCGGGATTGGGCACGAGTGCATCGCACAAGTCACCGCCACAGGAAGTGGCATCACGAACCTCACGGTGGGCGACGTGGTGGTCGTGCCATGAGCGCTGTCCTGCGGCACCTGCCCACAATGCCAGCGCGGCTTGACCGCCAAATGCTCCACCATGAGCGCGAAAAGCCCCGGTAAGACGTTGGCCGCATTCGGCTTTGGCCCCCAGTGCGGGCCGTGGGGTGGCATGGTCGCCGACACTCTGCGCATCCCGAACGCCGACCACGTGCTCGTCAAAGTGCCCGCCGGTGTCAACCCACTGCGGGTTGCCGCCGCCAGCGACAACCTCTCCGACGCCTGGCGTGCCGTCGTGCCCGGTCTGCGGCAGCGGCCCGGCGCTCGGGTGCTCGTGCTCGGTGGCGGCGGCAAGAGCATCGGCCTCTACGCCGCCGGACTCGCGGCAGCCCGCGGTGCCGACGTCGACTACACCGACGACGACCACGACCGCCTCACCACCGCCGCCAGTTTCGGCGCCCGCGCCCACCACGTCGCCAAACGCGTTGGCGCAGCCGGACTTTCGGGTTACGACGTCGTCATCGAAGCGGCGTCGACCGGCAGGGGTCTGCGTGAAGGGCTCCGGGCCCTGTCCCCCGGTGGGCTGTGTGTCGGCACCGGCTACTACGTCCGCACCACCACAAAACTTCCCGCCATGAACATGTACGCCACCTCCGCCACCCTGCAGGTCGGCGTCTCCCACGTCCGGCCGGTTCTGCCTGAGTTACTCGACTTCATCGCCCAAACGGGTTTCCAAGCCGAACGTGTCACCACCCTGCTCGCCGACTGGAACGACGCCCCCACCGCCTACACCGAACGCACCACCAAAGTCGTACTGCACCGCCCCCCGCTCGACCTCAACTAGCACCACCACAACAAAGGAAAAGAAAGAAATGCCGCAAATTCAGTTGACCGTCCCGGCCGGCGCCCTCACCGACCAAGGCCGCACCACCATCCAGCAGGACCTAGCCCGCGCCCTGCTCAAGTGGGAAGGCGCCCCCGACAACGACTTCTTCAAGGCCCTCGGGTGGTCCTACCTGCACGAACTCCCCGAAGGCGCCCAGGTGACCGCCGCCGACACCGAGCCCCGGTTCCGGGTCGATGTGACCGTTCCCCAGTTCGCGCTCAACGACGAACGCAAAGCCGGGCTGTCCAAGGAAGTCACTGGCCTGGTTCTCGCCGCCGCCGGTCTCGGACCGGAACACGCGCTGCGAGTGTGGGTGCTCATCAACGAACAGAGCGACGGCACTTGGTCCGTGGGCGGCCAAATCTTCCGTCACGCCGATCTCGTCGCCCTGGCCAAGAAGAGCTAACCGCTACATCGACGGTCGCCGGTATCCAGACATCGAGCTGACGTGCCTGGATGCAGGCGCCCGCAAACAGGTGTGACAAACCACAGGAACTGTCACATTCCGCCCAAACCCCGCCACCTGACCAGGAACCAGAACAATGACGTTCACCGGCAGCACCGTCCGCTACGAGGCGCGCGACCATCGCGCCTACCTCACACTCGATCGTCCCGACCGGCTCAACGCGATCACCGCACAGATGGCACAGGAGATCAGCGCCGCAGTCGCTACAACCAAACGCCGACGACGCCGTACGGGTGATCGTCGTGCAAGGCGAAGGCCGCGCATTCTGCGCCGGGTATGACCTGAAGCTGTACGCCGAAGGTGGTGAGGACCATCAAGGCGCGGTGTGAGACCCCGTCAAGGATTTCCGCGCCATGAAAGCCAACACCGACCACTTTTTCTCGCTATGGCGCTCGGCGAAACCTACCGTCGGGCCAAAGTCCATGGCTACGCCGTGGCCGGCGGCAGCGATATTGCAGCGGCATCGGCCCACGGGAATAGGTCGTCAACCCACCGAAAATGCAAGATTTGTCCGAACGAACCGCAGCAGGATGTCCCAATAAACCTCGCAAAGCCCAGCAACCGCAGTGGCCTGAATGCAGTGTTCAACGAGATCGGACAGCTGTTCTGCCCGCTGAACGGGCCGAACCGGCAGCGGGATTTTTTCTTGCCTCGTATTCAACCAAAGGGTTGACAATGGTTCCGGGCGGGCGCATCGTTGTATTCAACCAATCGGTTGAGGAGGACGTGGAATGACAGACGAGCTGTCCAAGGTGTTCGCCGCACTCGCGGACCCCACCCGACGCGACATGGTTGCGCGACTGGCGGTGTCCGACGCGACGGTCTCCCAGCTCGCCGAACCGTACGACGTCAGCATCCAGGCGGTCTCCAAGCATCTGAAAGTGCTCGAGGACGCCGGCCTGGTCACCCGAACCCGGGAGGCCCAGAAACGTCCGGTCCATCTGGAAGCTGAGGTGTTCGACCTCATGACCAAGTGGATCGAGCGATACCGGCAGCGGGCGGAGGAGCGCTACCAGCGCCTCGACGCACTGCTCGCGGAGATGAACGACGGCCCCGAGGCGGAACGTCCCGAGGTCGAGGACGAGAACACAACCAGGAAAGGAAAGGCGTCATGAGCACCACCGCAACCCGCTACCCCGAGGCCGCGATCGAAGCCGACAAGGAGGTGCCGATCATCCGGATCACCCGCGACTTCCGCGGCACCCCGGCCCAACTCGTCAAGCTGCACACCGACCCCGAGCTGTTCGTCCGCTGGAACGGTCCGGATTCGGTCTCCAGCCGGATCGTCGAATGGGATGCCCGCGACGGTGGCGCCTGGCGATATGTGTCGACCCACGAGGGGCAGGACCACGAGTTCCGTGGCTGCTTCCACACCATCGGCGAGGACAAGATCGTGCAGACCTTCACGTGGATGGGGATGCCGGATCAGGTGTCGCTGGAGACGGTGTGGTTCGAGGATCTCGGCGACGGAACGACCCGCCTGCATGCCCAATCCCTGTGCGACAGTTTCGCCGACCGCGACGCCTGGTTGTCGTCGGGGATGGAGGTCGGCGTCAACGAGGGGTACGCCGCCCTCGACAAGTTGCTCGAGTCCGGCGAGATCTGAACCATGTCGCTGACCGAACTGGACCCCGCCGACCGGCATCGAGAAGTCGCGGCCGGTTTCGCCGACGTGATCGTCGGCGTCTCCGACTGGGATGCCCCGGCACCGGTCGACGGGTGGGCGGCACGTGATGTCGTGGCACACCTCGTCGACTGGTCCACCGGGTTCCTCGACGCCGGCGGTGTGCGGTTGCCGGGAGGGCCTGCGGTCGCGGACGATGCCGCGGGCGCATGGTCGGCGCATGCCGCAGCCGTGCAGGATCTCCTCGACGGCCCGTCGGCGCAGGAGACGTTCACCCACCCGATGGCGGGGGAGCACCGCCTCGCCGACGCGATCGACCGGTTCTACACCGCGGACGTGTACATGCACTCCTGGGATCTCGCCCGGTCGCAGGGCATCACCCCGGACCTCGACCCCGGCTACGCCAGGATGCTGCTCGACGGGATGATCCCCATCGACGAGTTGCTGCGGAACTCGGGCCAGTACGGACCCCGGGTCGAGGTGCCGGCCGACGCCGACGCCGTCAGCCGTCTGATGGGGTTCATCGGCCGAGACCCGGGGTGGTCGCTTTCTCTCGGCTGACCCCCGTACGCCACGCACGCACATCACAACTCGGAGTAGCGTGGATCACGTGCCAGAGGACAATTTCACCACCCATGGTTCTCAGTCGACCGAAACCCGCCACCCGTCACCCCGCACCCTGGGTGAACTGCGTGCCAGCGGCCATGTGCAGCGCAGCGTGCGCGACGAGATCCGCAACAATCTGCTGACCGCTCTCCGCGAGGGCCGCGACCCCTGGCCGGGGATCGTCGGCTTCGAGGCCACCGTCATCCCGCAGCTCGAACGTGCGCTCATCGCCGGCCACGACGTCGTGATGCTCGGCGAGCGCGGCCAGGGCAAGACCCGCATCCTGCGCACCCTCGTCGGACTCCTCGACGAGTGGACGCCGGTGATCGCCGGCTCTGAGCTCGGCGAGCACCCGTACGAGCCGATCACCCCGGCGTCGATCCGCAAGGCCGCCAACCTGCTCGACGATCTGCCCATCGAGTGGCGACACCGTTCGCAGCGGTACAGCGAGAAGCTGGCCACCCCGGACACCTCGGTGGCCGACCTCGTCGGCGACATCGACCCCATGAAGGTGGCCGAGGGTCGCAGTCTGGGTGATCCGGAGACCATCCACTTCGGCCTCATCCCGCGCGCGCATCGCGGCATCGTCGCGATCAACGAGCTCCCGGACCTCGCCGAGCGCATCCAGGTGTCGATGCTCAACGTGATGGAGGAGCGCGACATCCAGGTCCGCGGCTACACGCTGCGGCTGCCGCTCGACGTGCTCGTGATGGCGAGCGCGAACCCGGAAGACTACACCAACCGCGGACGCATCATCACTCCGCTGAAGGACCGCTTCGGCGCCGAGATCCGTACGCACTACCCGCTCGAACTCGACGACGAGGTCGCCGTCATCGAGCAGGAGGCCGACCTCACCGCGAGCGTCCCGACCTTCATCACCGAGATCCTGGCACGCTTCACCCGATACGCCCGCGACCATCCGTCCATCGACCAGCGGTCGGGTGTTTCCGCGCGGTTCTCGATCGCGGCCGCCGAAACCGTTGCCGCAGCGGCACTTCACCGCGCGGCGGTCACCGGCGAGGAGCAGGCTGTCGCGCGCGTCGTCGACCTCGAGTCGGTGGTCGAGGTGTTGCGCGGCAAGATCGAGTTCGAGTCCGGCGAGGAGGGGCGCGAACTGGAGATCCTCGAGCACCTCATGCGCAAGTCCGTCGCCGACACCGTCCGGGCGCATCTCGGCGGGATCGACATGGCAGCGCTCGTCGACGCGCTGGAGAACGGTGAACCGGTGGTGACCGGCGACCGTGTCCGGGCCGGCGATTTCCTGGGTTCGATCCCGTCACCCGAGACCACCGGCACCGTGCTCGACGCGATCGCCGAGCGTCTCGACGCCGACATCGAGGGCGAGCGGGCGAGTGCCGTCGAATTGGCGCTCGAGGGTCTGTTCCTGGCACGTCGGATCGGCAAGGAAGCCGACGAGGCCGGCCAGACCATCTACGGCTGAGGGAGAACACATTGGCGCGCAAGAGCTTCCACCGTTCGCGCTACCAGCGGTACACCGGCGGGCCCGATCCGCTCGCCCCGCCGGTGGATCTGCGCGAGGCGCTGGAGACGATCGGTGACGACGTCATGGCCGGTGCGTCACCGCAGCGTGCCCTCCGGGAGTTGCTGCGTCGCGGCACACCGAACATGCGCGGCCTCGACAAGCTGCGGGAACAGGTCAACCGACGTCGGCAGGAACTGCTGAAGAAACGCAACCTCGACGGCACGTTCGCCGAGATCCGCGAACTGCTCGACCGCGCCGTCCTCGAGGAGCGCAAGCAACTCGCCCGCGACCTCGACGACGATGCACGTTTCGCAGAGATGCAGATCGGCAGCCTCCCGCCGTCGACCGCGCAGGCCGTCGAAGAACTGGCGGAGTACAACTGGCGCAGCCCGCAGGCCCGAGAGGACTACGAGAAGATCAAGGACCTCCTCGGCCGCGAACTGCTCGACCAGCGGTTCGCCGGGATGAAGGAGGCCCTCGAGGGTGCCACCGAGGCCGACCGGCAACGTGTTACGGACATGCTCAAGGATCTCAACGAGCTGCTCGAGGCGCACAACCGCGGCGAGGACACGTCGGAGAAGTTCGACGAGTTCATGGATCAACACGGCGACTTCTTCCCCGAGAACCCGCGCAACACCGAGGAACTCATCGACTCGCTGGCGCAACGGGCTGCGGCGGCCCAGCAGTTCTACAACTCGCTGACCCCGGAGCAACAGGCCGAGCTGGATCAGCTGGCGCAGCAGGCCTTCGGGTCGCCAGACCTCATGAGTCAACTCGCGCAGATGGATTCGCAGCTGCGCGCGGCGCGACCGGGGCTCGACTGGGACAACGCGCAGTCGTTCTCCGGAGACCAGCCGATGGGACTCGGAGAAGGTGCCGCGGCTCTGCGCGACATCTCGGAACTCGAAGCGTTGTCCGAGCAGCTGTCCCAGCAATACGCGGGCGCCCAGATGGACGACATCGACCTCGACGCTCTCGCCCGCCAGCTCGGCCACGAGGCCGCCGTCGACGCACGGATGCTCGCCGAGCTCGAGAAGGCGTTGTCGGAGCAGGGCTTCTTCGATCGGACCGCCGACGGTCAGCTTCGCCTGAGCCCCAAGGCGATGCGTCAGCTCGGTCAGTCAATCTTCCGCGACATCGCCGAGCAGTTGTCGGGGCGTCGTGGCGACCGCCAGACGCGGCAGACCGGGCTCCTCGGTGAACCCACCGGGGCAAGCCGGGAGTGGGAGTTCGGCGACACCGACCCGTGGGACGTCACCCGCACGGTGTCGAATGCGGTGTTGCGCACCGTCTCCGAGACCACCGAGCCGTCGCTCGCCACCACGGAGATGGCGCGCTCAGGTGTGCGGATCGATGTGCGCGACGTCGAGGTGGCCGAGACGGAGAGCCGCACGCAGGCGGCGGTCGTGCTCCTCGTCGACACCTCGTTCTCCATGGAGATGGAGGGTCGCTGGACGCCGATGAAGCGCACCGCGATCGCGTTGAACCATCTGATCTCCACTCGGTTCCGCAGCGACGAACTACATCTCATCGCTTTCGGTCGCTACGCGCGCTCCATCGACATCGCCGAACTGACCGGCTTGCAACCGCGTATGGAGCAGGGCACCAACCTGCATCACGCCCTGCTGCTCGCGCAGCGACACCTGCGTCGCTTCCCGAACGCACAGCCGGTGGTCCTGGTGGTCACCGACGGTGAACCCACCGCCCACCTCGACCCCAGCGGCGAACCGTTCTTCTTCTATCCGCCGCACCCGCAGACGATCGCGTTGACGGTGCGCGAACTCGACCATGTCGCCCGACTCGGCGCACAGGTCACGTTCTTCCGCCTCGGCGAGGACCCCGGCCTGGCCCACTTCATGGATCAGATCGCTCGCCGAATCGGTGGTCGCGTCGTCGCCCCCGACGTCGACGGCCTCGGTGCCGCGGTGGTCGGTGACTACCTGAAGTCGCGGAAAGGTCGTCGCCGCGGCTGATCGTCGGGGTCGGCTCAGGGTGGAAATCAGGGTGGTCGGACCGCGGTGTGGCCACTAGGGTTTCCTGATGTGACCTCCTCCGGCGATCTACCCGTACCCGACGAACGACGGGCGCGTCTGCGTGCTGCCGACGCCGATCGGGAACTGGTACACGAAATCCTGTCCGCAGCCATGGCCCACGGCAGCCTCTCGCTCGTCGAGTACGAGGAGCGCGCGGGAAAAGCGGTGATGGCCAAGACCTTCGGTGATCTCGACGAGCTGACCGACGACCTCCCGGTCGCGCAGCTCGGCGTGGCGATGCCGGCGTCGTCGATGTCACCGGGCCCGCGGGTGACCGGCGGGAGCTCCGACGCCGCGGTGCGCCATCGGCTGGCGATCATGTCGGGCAGCGAGCTGTCGGGGACCGCGGTGGTCGCCGACGCCCTCACCGCCACGGCGATCATGGGCGGCGTCGAGATCGACCTGCGCGAGGTCGAGTTCACCGCACCCGTTCTCACCATCGAATGCGTCGTCATCATGGGCGGCGTCGAGGTCAAGGTTCCCGAAGGCGTGACCGTCGAGGTCGGCGGACTGGGGATCATGGGCGGTTTCGGCGGTAAGTCGCAGAAGTCGCCGCGCCCGGGCGCACCTGTCGTACGCGTGACCGGGTTCGCGCTGATGGGTGGTGTCGAGGTGAAGGTCGTGCCGCGCGAACATCCTGACGCGTGAGGTGCCGTCCGGCGCAGCAGGACCTCAGGCGAGCACTAGAGCGATGACGGCGATCGCCGGGATCGATGCGAGCGTGGTGATCAGCGCGGTGTCCCGGGCGATGATCTGTCCCCGCCGGTAGCGGGTGGCGTAGACGAGGACGTTCTGGGCCGTCGGCAGCGCGGCGATCACGACCTGGGCGAACAGCGCCTCACCCGTCTGTCCGAAACCCCATCTCGCGATCGCGTACACGGTCAGCGGCATCACGATCATCTTCAGAACTGCGGCGAGTGCGATGTCGCGGCGCGGACTCTCACCCTTCTTGAACACCTGGACGCCGGTCAGCGACATCCCGAAAGCCAGCAGTGCCGCCGGCACCGATGCGTCGCCGAGCATCTTCAGCGGCGACATCACGGCCGCCGGCGGCATCAGCCCGAGCACCGACACGATCAGTCCGGCGATCCCGCCGACCACGATCGGGTTGGTCATCGGGGCGATCAGCGAATTGCGGACGAGGGAACGGCCGGCAGTGGGCTCGAGGGCGGTGAGATCGAGCGTCACCAACGCGATCGGCGACAGGATGAGGATCTGGAACATCAGCAGCGGCGCGATGAACGACGCGTCGTCGAGGACGAAGATCGCGATCGGCAGACCGAGATTGACGCTGTTCACATACGACGACGCGAGCGATCCGATGACGAGTTCCGGCACCGGTCGTCGTAGCCACAGCTTGGCGATGACGAGATAGATGCCCGCGATGAGGAATGCGCTGCCACCGGCGATGACCAGCGTCGAGGAGAAGATCACCGACAGGTCCGAGGTGACCAGCGAATGGAACAGCAGTGCCGGAGTGAAGACGAAGAACACCAGGCGGGACAGGACCTCATGCGCGTGGTCGCCGAGCACGTGCGTCCGACCGAGCAGATAGCCGACCCCGACTACTATGAAGATCACCGTGAAGCCGGAGATGACGCCAGACACCGCTCGAGTCTATTCATTAGGGTGAGGAACGGATTTATCGGATCGAACGAGGGGGTTGCGGGTGTCATATCCACCAGGACAGGGATCGGGCCAGGGCCAGGACGACTGGGGGACGGTGCCGGGTTCCGGATCCTCGGGAGGATCGCAGCCCGGAGGATCGGGTCCGAACCTCAGCAAGGGTGATCAGGGGCAGAGCTCCCCGGACTACGCCCCGACCGAGTTCGCGCAGACCTACCAGCCGGGCCCTTCGTCGGATCCGCAGGGCCAGAATCCCTACGGCCAGAATCCGTATGGGCAGAACCCCTACGGGCAGAACCCGTATGAGCAGAACCCGTACGGTCAGCCTCAGGGCCAGGACCCGTACAACCCGAATCCGTACGGCCAGCCGCCGGGTGCGAACTACGGTCAGTACGGCGATCCGTACCAGGCGGGGCAGGCGCCCGCCTACGGGTCGGCGTCGTACGGCGCCCAGAATCCCTATGGCGCTGCACCTTACGGCGGATACGGCTACGGGGCCCCGCAGACGTCCACCAACGGCAAGGCGATCGGCGCGCTGATCTGCGGCATCGTCGCCCTGGTGATGCTCGCCGCCTGCTTCCCGCTGGCGCTGCCGCTCGGCATCGCGGGCGTCGTCCTCGGGTTCATGGCTCGGCGCGAGGTCGAGCAGTCGGCAGGAACCCAGACCGGCACCGGTATGGGACTGGCCGGGATCATCACCGGCGGGTTGGGAATCCTGGGTGCGATCGTGTGGATCGTGCTCTTCGTCATCCTGATCGCCGCCGGCAACTCGATGGACTCCGTCTACTACTACTGAACGAATTTCGGACCGATCCGAGCCTGCGTTCGTCGACTTCTGCCCAGTTCGAGGCGTTTTCTCACTATTCTGTGACCTGCGCAGCCATCGCGGCTGCGAACGAACGATCCTCGCGCCGCGACGACGCACGGCTTGTGAAAGGCATCTGATGTCGAACCCGACCGGAGGCGGGGATCCACAGGATCCGTCCTCCACTCCCCAGTCCCAGTCGGATCAGGTGCCGCCGGGTTCGGCACCTGGTTCGAACCAGTCCCCGTACGAGCCGACGCAGAAGGTGTCCCGGGCGGAACTCCTCGGCCAGTCCGACGAAACCGGCTCGGAGGAGACCACCGAACCGGTGCAGCCGACCCCGAGCATGACCACACCTTTGACCTCCACGCCGGGCGCCGGTCCGGAGGGCACCGAGGTCGCGCCGTCGCACAGCCCTGCCGATGGCGTCACCCGCGTCATCAGCACCGCGGGCGCATCCGGTCAGACACCTCCCGCTCCGCCCGCGTCCGCCGCACCGCCTGGTCCGGCGCCGTCGGGGTACGACTCGACCCGCGTCATCTCGACGCGGCCGCCGGGTGGGCCCGCCGGACCCGGTGGACCTGCCGGACCGGGTGGCCCACCGCAGCCGGGTTACGGCCCGCCGCCGGGATATGGGCAGCAGGGTTACGGACAGCCGGGTCTCGGGCAGCCAGGGCCCGGGCAGCCAGGGCCGCCGCCCGGGTACGGCGGGCCCGGACCGTCGGGCTACGGGCAGCCGGGACCCGGGCAGCCGGGGCCCGGACCGCAGGGCCGGCCCGGGTACGGTCCGCCGCCGGGCTACCAGTCATACGGACAGCAGCCACACGCCCAGTCGCCGGCGGGGGAGCAGCACGCCGTCGACAATCCCTACGGTGAGACTCAGGCCGACGGGACCCCGAAGACCAACACTCTCGCGGTGGCGGCGCTGGTCGCCTCGCTGCTCGGTCTCGTGTGCATCGGCATCGGTGGTCTGATCGGGCTCGTGCTGGGCGTCGTGGCGCGCAAACAGATCGCGGCGTCGGGCGGCAGGCAGACCGGCGATGGCCTCGCGCTGACCGCCATCGTCATCGGCTTGTTCATCGTCGTCGTGTGGGTGGCGTACTGGCTGGTCGTACTGTTCACCGGCGTCGAAAGTCCCTGGTCGTACATCTGACGCAGACCGCGAACCGTGGCCGTCGACCGCCATTTTGGAGCTGGGCGGTCTCGCCAGGTAGTCTGGTCGGGTTGTGTGCCGCGCCCGCGGGGGCCGATTGGCGCACTGACTCGGGTCGATCGGTGACGCTCTGCGTTGCCAACGGCCACGCAGACCACGTAGGAGAAGGGCTCAACCATGGCTGTACCGAAGCGCCGGATGTCGCGGGCGAACACCCGTAGCCGTCGTTCGCAGTGGAAGGCGGAAAACCCCGCACTGCAGGAAGAAAAGGTCAACGGCGTCCCCGTGCGGATTCCGCGTCGACTCGTGAAGGCCGCTCGCGCGGGCATCATCGATCTGGATCGTCGCTAGCCTTTTCCGGTTGCCGCCTCGGCACCGCGATTTTCACATGGACGGCCGTCCCCGGGAACCCGGGGGCGGCCATTCGTGTGTGGTCAGCGGGCGTCGTGGTGCCCGGGTCGTGAGAGGAGTGGAAGGTGCTTCTCGACGTCCTGAACTTCGCGGGTATCGCGGTGTTCGCGGCCTCGGGTGCGATGGTCGGCGTCCGCAAGGACTTCGACATGTGGGGCATCGTCACCGTCGGAGTGCTCACCGGTGTCGGAGGTGGCGTCCTGCGTGACGTGCTACTCGGCATCAACCCGCCCACCTCGGTCGAGAACTACGGCAATGCGCTGACCGCCACGATCGCCAGCCTGCTCGTCTTCGCCTTCCACCCCGCGTTCACCAAACTCCGGAAGTCGATTCTCGTCCTCGACGCCTTCGGCATGGGTCTGTTCGCCGCGACCGGTGCGTCGATCGCGGTCGACGTCGGCGTGAGTTCCTTCGCCGCGACCGCCGTCGGGCTCATGACCGCGATCGGCGGAGGTGTCCTGCGTGACGTGATCTCCAACGAGATCCCACTGCTCCTCCAGCCCGCCGACCTCTACGCGATCCCGGCCCTGCTCGGCGCCACGATCGTTGCGGTCGGCTCGTATCACACCCCGGTGCCCCAGTGGGTCTGGCTGACGGTCGGATCGATCCTCGCCACCGGGTTGCGCCTTCTGGGCCTGAAGTTCGGCTGGCGCCTCCCGACCGCTCGGAACTGACCCGCCGCAAACCCACCCCTTTTCGCCAAACCCACCACCCGCTGGGGTGCTGGGTTTGTCCATCTCTGGTGGGTTTGCAGACGATGGGTCCAGACGGACTTGCCGTGCGTCTGAATACGTATGGAGATACCCACCGATCAGTTCGGACTGGCTCGCCGCGCGAGCATCGTCGGCACCCACACCTCGGACAAGGTGCTTCGCGGGAAGGTCGCGTCAAAAGAGCTGCACCGGCTGTGGCCGGGCGCAATGGCCGACTTCGCCGCCGTCGAGCAGCTGGACGATGTAGAGAAGCATCGGCTCACGGTCATTGCGGCGGCGAAGGCCGGCGACCCGAATCGCATCTTCAGCCATGTGTCGGCGGCCGCGATGCATCGCTTGCCCCTGCTGTGGCCCGACCTGACTCGCGTCCACGTGACGTCGCCGAAGGTCGGCAAACTGAGTGCGCGCGTCATCCGACACCAGGGCGTGGTGGACCCCGGGGACGTCGAGGTCGTCGACGGCGTGACCGTCACCTCGATCGAACGAACAGCCTGCGATGTCGCGCGTCTCGGGACCAGCCGTCAAGCACTCGTCGTGCTCGATGCCGCACTCCGGATGAAGGCCGACGCCGAACGGATGCAGGCGATCCTCGAGTCATGCCGGCGCTTCAAGGGCGTCGAGATGCTGCGCCGGATGTTGCCGCATGCAAATGCGCTGTCCGAGAGTGTCGGCGAATCCCTCAGTCGCGCAGTGATGCTCGACTTCTCGGATCTGCCCGTTCCGCAACAGCAAGTGCGGATCGTCGACGATCGCGGCGAGTTCATCGCACGCGTCGACTTCCTGCTGGCGGACAAGGTGATCGGCGAGTTCGACGGCTTGGTCAAGTACAACGGAACGTTCGACGGGAAGGCGGCCTGGCAAACCGTCGTCGACGAGAAGATCCGCGAGGACAAGCTTCGGGCGCAGGGTTATACGGTCGTCCGCTGGACGTGGCAGGACCTGCGCGACGAGGCCCGATTCCACGCGACGCTGCTCAAGGCGCTTCGCGCGGCCGGCGTTGCCTGACACCCCGCAAACCCACCACAGATCGCCAAACCCACCACCCATGGGGGTGCTGGGTTTGGCGAAAAGGGGTGGGTTTGCGGAGGGCTACTGCGCGATGAACTTGTTGACGGTTCGGTTCAGGAAGTTCGGTACGAACTTCGCGGCATTACCGAGGAAGAGGGTCTGGGCGCCGACGGAGTAGCTGGTGCGGTGCAGCAGCTTGTCCTGGCGGGTGGGGTGCACGGATTCCCAGACCTTGTCGGCGACCTGCTCGGGGGTGATGCGGATGCCCAGGGTCTTGGTGGACTTGGCGCCGCCGGTGGCCAGCGCGGTCTTGGCCCACAGCGGCCAGATGCTGACGGCGCGGATGTCGTCGTGCTCCCACTCGAGTTCGAGGGCCTCGGTGAACCCGCCGACGAAGAACTTGGTGGCCGAGTAGACGGCGATACCGGGCTGGCCGTAGATCGCCGACGCAGATGCGATGTTCACCAGATGCGCACCCGGGGTCTTCTTCAGATACGGGTAGGCGGCCTGCGCGCCCAGGGCGACACCGAGTGCGTCGATGTCGATCTGGCGCTTGATCTGCTCGGGTGTGATGTCGTTGATCTTGCCCTCGTGCAGGATGCCGGCGTTGTTGTCGAGGACGTCGAGCGTGCCGCCGGTGTGGGAGGTGAACTCGGCGAGGGCGTCGGCCCACTGTTCCGGTTCGCGGACGTCGAGGGTGCCGGTGATCCAGTCGGGGTGGTCGGCCTTCACCTTCGCGAGAGCGTCGACATCGACGTCGTAGACGCCGATCGTCCATCCCTCGCGGTCGAACCGCTCGGCGGTGGCGAGGCCGATCCCGGCTGCTCCGCCGGTGATGAAGATGGATGACATGCGAACCCCCATGGTTGATCGGTGACGGCATCGACGGCGCTGACCTGCGACAACCGCGTCGTGCATCGAACTTACTCGTCAGTATATTCATCGATCCGTTTACTGCGTCACACTGCGGTGCTATCTTGACAACACACATTGTCATTACATCGATCATTGTCATGGTCGACGACGACCGGAAGGCGAGTTCGCATGACTGCCGCGATGGAACGAACCGAGAACGTCATCAGCATGCGTGACCAGGGCACCGAGGAGGTTTCCGCACGTCTCATGGCGTCGGCCGCCCGCCTGTCCCGGAACGCGATGACCGAGATCGACTGGTCGAAGCCGATGGACCCGACCAAGTACGGGTGCAGCCCGGAGTGGTCGTCGCTGTACGGCACCGACTACTGGGACGAACTGACCGAGGAGCAGCGGATCTCGGTCACCCGCCACGAGTTCGCCTCGATCATGAACATCGGCATCTGGTTCGAGATGATCCTGCAGGAGATGGTCATCCGCGATCAGTACCTCGGTGACTACCACGGGTCCGAGTTCCAGTTCGCGCTCACCGAGGTCGCCGACGAGTGCCGGCACTCGCTGATGTTCGCGAAGGCGTCGGAGAAGATGGTCGGCACCTCCTACCGGCCCTCGAAGAAGGTCGCCCGCCTCGGCAAGATCTTCATGCAGACCGCGAAGAACGAGGTCGCCTACGCCGGGATTCTCGTCGCCGAAGAAGTTCTGGACGTCTTCCAACGCGGATGCATGCGTGACGACCGCGTGCTCGACTTCATCCGCACGGTCAACGAGATCCACGTCCTCGAGGAATCGCGCCACATGAAGTTCGCGCGTGAAGAGGTGCGTGAGTCGCTGGAAGGCGTGAGCTGGGCACGACGCCAGTTCAGCGCTCTGGCGGTGTCCATCGGCGCGTACTACATCGTCACGAGTCTGGTGCAGCGCAAGGCATTTGCCGATGCAGGCCTCGACGCCGACCGTGCCGTCCGCGAGATGCGGCACAACTCGCACTTCCATTCGATGATCCGCTCGAGCTGCGTCCACCTCATGGAGTTCCTCGACGAGGTCGGACTGCTCACCAAGCCCGCCATGCGGTACTACCGGAAAGCGCACATGCTCTGATGTTCGTCATCACCCAATCATGTTGCAGCGACGCGGCGTGCGTGTCCGTGTGCCCGGTCAACTGCATCCACCCCACCCCTGAGGAACGCGGCTTCGGCAGCTCGGACATCCTGCACATCGATCCGGAGGCCTGCATCGACTGCGGTGCCTGCGCCGATGCATGCCCCGTCGACGCGATCTATCCCGCGGACAAGCTCGGCACGCGCGACAAGGTGTTCATCGACATCAACGCCGATTACTACAAGCGCAACCCCGACGTCCGGTCCGGCTGGGTCGCACCGACCGACGACGAGTCGGCGGGCGTCATCTACCCGGACATCCCGAAATTGCCTGCCGGCCTGCGTGTTGCGCTGGTCGGGACCGGGCCGTCGGGCGGATACACGCTGCGAACACTACTCGACCGGACCGAGGCAACCGTCACCGTCATCGACAAGCTGCCGACGCCGGGCGGACTGGTTCGTGCTGGTGTGGCGCCCGATCATCCCGGCACCAAGGGTGTGCTCCGCGGCTTCGACCTGCTCTACCGCGACCCCCGCGTCACCATGCTGACCAACGTGTCGGTCGGCGACGGTCCGGACGAGATCACCCCGGCCGAACTCGCCGAGCATTTCGACGCCGTGTTCTACGCCGTGGGCGCCAGCGAGTCACGGCGCCTGGGTATTCCGGGCGAGGACCTGCCGGGTTCGACGTCGGCCACCGACCTGGTTGCCTGGTACAACGGCGTGCCCGGTGTCGAGGCGGGGCCGCCGCTACGTCGGGGAACCGCCGACGATCCGGCGACGGGTCGCGCGGTCGTCGTCGGCACGGGCAACGTCGCGCTCGACGTCGCACGCATCCTCGTGTCGCCGCCGGAGTTGTTGGCCACCACCGACATCGCCGACCGTGCCCTCGAGATCCTCCGCGAACAGAACGTCCACGAAGTGGTCCTGTTGGGTCGTCGCGATCAGGCGTCGGCTGCCTACACGGCAGCGGAATACCGTGCGCTGGCGGAGATCCCGGGCGTCGAGGTCGAGGTGTTCGACGGGTCTGATGGGCAGGTGCCGTCGCTGAACGCACCCGCCGACCCGTCGCGGCGTCGAATCGTGTTCCTGTTCCACAGCACCCCGGAAGAGATCGTCGGCGATCCGCAGGTGCAGGCAGTGACCGTCCGGACCGGCGAGGGCCGGCACCACGTCGCCGCCGACCTCGTCGTGCGTTCCATCGGATACCGCTCGACCCCGATCCCCGGGCTGGCCTTCGACGACGAGCGCGGCATCTTCCGCAACGTCGACGGCAGGCTCGTCGATGAGTCGGGTGAGATCGTGCCCGGCGGTTATGTGCTGGGTTGGGCCAAACGCGGACCGAGCGGCGGGATCGGCGCGAACAAGAAGTGCGCCACCGAAACCGTTGAGGACTTCATCGCCGACGCCGCGTCGGGCCGTCTGCGGCGTACCCAGCGCGACCAGGGTGAGTTCACCGCCCTGGTGCGCAAGCGGGTGCGGACCGTCATCGGCTATCGCGGCATGCGCGCCATCGACCGGCGCGAACGCCGGCGCGGCCTCGAACAGGGCCGTCCCCGCGTGAAGTTCACCCAGGTCGCCGAGATGGTCGGTGCCGCGGGGTGGCGAAAGGCCTGAGCGCCATTCCCTCGTCGTGCCACCATCGGGACACACGATCCATCCTCGGAGGAGGCGCGATGACGTACGAGGGTATGAACCAGAAGTGGCGCGAGCGTTCGCTGTTCGCCGTGTTCGTGACCGCACTGGTCACACAGAACGCGATCGCGATCCCGTACGTCGCGCGCAACGGGCCGGAGTCGGTGAAGGACTTCTTCGTCGGCGACATCATGAAGACGACGCCGGGCCGTTTCGCGATGGTCGACCTGCTGTTCGTGGTGATCGCCTTCCATCTGTGGGCGTTCGGCGAGGCCAAACGGCTGCGGATCATGCCGTGGTGGTTCGCGTCGGTGGTCCTCACGTTCGGGGTGGGCATCGCGACGGCCATTCCGTTCTTCTTCCTGGCCCGGGAACGCGCGATGCGGCACTGAATCGGACATCGTCGCTGCTCTCGGGGTTGCGGAGCGGCCGTGAGAACCAGACAACGCTGCCGTAACACCGGGGCAAGTCGCATTTCACGCGGCGCGCGGATAGTGGCGGCATGTCGAGTACTCCGCACTTCCTGCAGGGTGTCTTTCCGTTCGCGGGATCAGGCCTGGCCAAGTCCGGGCCCATCGACCCGGCGTTGACGTTCGTGGTGCCGTCGGGAATGACGGCCCAGCCGTTGTACTTTCGCGGCGGCAACAGCTCCGACGAGCTGATCGTCGTGACGTTGATGCGCGACGGGCAACCGATGCGCATGTTCCCGATGGGGGCGCGGTCGTCGGTCAACGTGCCGCTGCGGGTGGTCGAGGACGTCGACCCCGACGCGACCCTCGAACTCGTGATCGCGGCCCCCGAGGGCACGAGCGGTGAGGTCGTGGTCGACTTCGGGATGGTCGTCTTCTGATGGCGGACACCCAGCAGCAACGACGACGCCTGGTGGTCGTCGGGAACGGTATGGCCGGGGCACGCACGGTCGAGGAGATCCTCACGCGCGGCGGCGGCGATCTGTTCGACATCACGATGATCGGCGACGAACCGTACGGCAATTACAACCGCATCATGCTCAGCCACGTCCTGGCCGGTGAGGCCACCGTCGACGACGACGATCTGATGCTCAACCCGATGGCCTGGTACCGCGAGCACGGTGTCACCCTCTACGCCGGCGACCGCGCCGAATCCATCGACCGTTTCGCCAAGACGGTGACGTGCGCGTCGGGACGGGCCATCGACTTCGACGTCCTCATCATCGCGACCGGTTCCCACACGTTCTTCCCGAACATGGATGGTCTCCGCGAACCCGACGGCAAGCTCGCCCGGGGTGTGTTCGGTTTTCGGACCATCGAGGACACCAACGGGATGCTGCAGATGGCGACCTCGCGCGACCATATGCGAGCCGTCGTGATCGGCGGTGGCCTGCTCGGACTCGAAGCCGCGTACGGACTGCAGACGCAGGGCGTGGCCGTCGACGTCGTGCATTCACCCGGGCATCTGATGAACCAGCAGCTCGACGAGCGCGGTGGTCGCGTGTTGCGCAACAAGATCGAGTCTCTCGGCGTCGGCGTGCACACCGGCAAACGCACGACGTCGGTACTGCGCAACGACGACGGGACGGTCGCGGGCGTCGGCTTCACCGACGGGGATTCGCTGCCGGCCGACATGATCGTGGTCACCGCCGGTATCCGGCCGAACGTCGAGATCGCGCGCGGGGCCGGGCTGGTCGTCGAACGCGGGATCGTCGTCGACGATCAGATGCGTTGCGAGGACGAGGCGTTCATCTACGCGGTGGGGGAGTGCGCCCAGCACCGTAGTGAGGTGTACGGACTCGTCGCGCCGCTGTGGGAGCAGGCCGTCGTGCTGGCCGATGTGCTGACCGGCGCGAATCCCCAAGCCGAGTACCACGGTTCGCGGTTGACCACGAAGCTCAAGGTCGCCGGGGTCGACGTCGCGGCGATGGGCGTCAAGGGCCCGGAGCGCGACGACGACGAGTTCGTCCAGTTCTACGAGCCGCGCAGCGGTGTCTACAAGAGCGTGGTGGTCCGCGACAACAAGCTGATCGGCGCGATGCTGCTCGGTGACATTTCCAAGGCCAACTTCCTCACCCAGGCCTTCGACGAGAAGGTGCCGCTGCCCGACGAACGCATCTCGATGCTGTTCGACATGGGTACGCCGAGCGCGGAGACCGGTGCGGCCGAACTCGCCGACGACGTCCAGGTCTGCAATTGCAACGGGGTCACCAAGGGCGACATCGTGAGTTGCGTGGCGTCGGGCTGCACGAGCGTCGGCGAGGTGTGCGCGAAGACCCGGGCGGGCAAGGGATGTGGGTCGTGCAAGGGGCTCGTCGCCGACATCGTCGAGTATGCGGCCGGCGACGCCCTGACCGCCGACGCCTCGGCAGACTGGTATGTCCCCGCGATACCGCTCACCAAACCCGAACTCATCGACGCGATCCGCCGGCAGAACCTGCGGTCGGTCAGCGAGGTCTTCGAGAAGCTGGCCCCAGAAGGGGAGGACGCGACCGCGAAGATGCCGCTGGCCTCGCTGTTGCGGATCATCTGGGGATCGGACTGGAAGCGTGAGCCCGGTGCGTTGTTCGTCAACGACCGTGTGCACGCTAACATCCAGCGCGACGGCACGTTCTCGGTGGTGCCGCAGATGAAGGGCGGGGTGACCTCACCGGAGCAGTTGCGCAAGATCGCCGACGTCGCGGAGAAGTACTCGATCCCGATGATCAAGGCGACCGGCGGCCAGCGACTCGACCTCCTCGGCGTCAAGAAGGAAGACCTTCCCAAGGTGTGGGAGGACCTCGGCATGCCGTCGGGGTATGCCTACGGCAAGTCCTTCCGCACCGTGAAGACCTGCGTCGGAACCGATTACTGCCGTTTCGGTCTCGGCGACTCGACGCAGCTCGGCATCGACATAGAGACCCGTTACCAGGGTTTGGAGTCGCCGGCGAAACTCAAACTCGCCGTGACCGGTTGCCCGCGCAACTGTGCCGAGGCGCTGTGCAAGGATTTCGGTGTGGTCGCGATCGGCGACGGCAAGTGGGAGATCTACGTCGGCGGTGCCGCCGGAGCGCACATCCGCAAGGGCGATCTGCTCGCGACCGTGGATTCGCCCGACGAGGTGATCCGGCTGTGCGGCATCTTCATCCAGTACTACCGCGAACAGGGCAAATGGCTCGAGCGGACGTACGCGTTCGTACCGCGCGTCGGGATCGAGGAACTGCGCGCAATCATCGTCGACGACCGTGACGGTCTGGTCGCGGGGTTGCAGGAGCGCATCGACGAGGCGGTCGCCGCCTACGTCGACCCCTGGCTCGACCGCGCTGAACCGAAGTCGCCGGCGCAGTTCACTCCTGCTCTGCCCTTGCTCCCGTTGCCGCAGGTGCCGGTGCGATGACCAGCATCGCCGAACCCGGAGTTGTCATCGGGGCCGTCGCCGACCTCGCGCTGGGCGAGAGCCGCGCCTACGCCGTCGACGGCAGGCAGATCGCCGTGTTTCGCATGACCGACGGCACGTTGCGTGCCACGGGAGCCGTCTGCCCGCATCGGGGAGGGCCGTTGGCCGACGGTCAGTTCGACGCCTCCAAGATCGTCTGCCCGCTCCACCAGTACGCCTTCGACTTCGCCGACGGCGCGTGCACGTCGGAGGGCATCGGGTCGGTGACGGTGTACCGCGTCGAGGCACGCGGCGGCGATATCGTCGTCTGGCTCTGAGTTTTTGGCGGCTTGGGCGGAGCGTGGGCGATGAGCCGACCTTGCTCCCTGATCCGAAAGAGCGTGACGCACCCAGGTCCGATGCCTGAGGTGCGAGGAGCGCAAGCCGCCGGGCTGAGTAGCGACGGAGGAGCGTATCGAAGTCGACGAGCCACGAAGGCCTGGTGAGA
Source organism: Gordonia sp. C13 (assembly GCF_023218005.1). Taxonomy (NCBI): domain Bacteria; kingdom Bacillati; phylum Actinomycetota; class Actinomycetes; order Mycobacteriales; family Gordoniaceae; genus Gordonia; species Gordonia sp. C13. The sequence goes on along the minus strand of NZ_JALPSY010000010.1, from coordinate 17,541 downwards.
CACCGTCGCTCACCTGACTACCGGTCGACGTCAACCCGACCGGCAGACTTCGATCGACGTCTGCCGGTCGAGTTGAGGTTCGGCAGTCGGGATCCGGGCGCTTCTCAGGGAGCGGACCCTTTCGACCCTCACGACGGCCGGTTCACCGGCCGCGGGTACTTCAGGTGCGAGGAGCGCAAGCGACGAGCCGGCCTTGCTCCCTGAGGTGTGAGGAGCGTTAGCGACGAGCCACGAAGGGGTGGCGACCTCGACTCCGCGACGTCACCCCAGGATAAGGTGGCACCACCAGAGGCGCGACGTTTCTGCACACCCGGTCGCTTCGCCAGCACCTTCAGATGGTCGATCTCGCCGTCGATCAGCGCCCTTTTCTTCGCGCGGGACCAGCCGTGAATCCGTCGCTCGATTCGGTAGGCGTCGGCGAGATCGAGTTCCGCGGACCAGGCCAGGCGAAAAGGTCGTCGTTGCGACGTGTACCCGGTCTGCGTGATGTTGTGTTCGCGGAGTCGCTTCGCGAGATCGCGGGTGCTGCCCACGTAGTACGAGCCGTCGGAGCACTCGAGGAGATAGACCCAAGCCATAGGGCGATCATGCGGTACCGCACTGTTCCGATCGGCACGCTAACCGGACGCTGTGGATGGTTGTCGCGACGGTGATGTCGCTGTGCATCTTTGGTTGCGAGCCCTTCGTGGCTCGTCGCTTCGCTCCTCGCACCTCAGGGAGCGAGGGGTCTGTCGCTTACGTTCCTCGCACCTCAGGGAGCGAGGGAAATGCGTGCTTTCAACCCACTGCGAGCGTTGGCTGCTGACGACGTCGTCTCGCCAGCCCTTCGTGGCTCGTCGCTTCGCTCCTCGCACCTCAGGGAGCAGAGGGGTCTGTCGCTTCGCTCCTCGCGCCTCAGGGAGCGAGGGGTCTGTTGGCGATGGTCTCAGTAGACGTCCCGCACGTACCGCTTGTCGGCGGCGAGTGCCTTGACGTAGGCCTCGGCGCTCGCGGGGGAGCGACGACCGTACTGCGCGACAATGCCTTTCAGTGTCGCGTCGACGTCCTTGGCCATCCGGGTCGCGTCGCCGCAGACGTAGACGTGGGCGCCGTCGTGCAGCCACTGGTACAGCTCTTCGCCGTGTTCGACCATGCGGTCCTGGACGTAGATCTTGCGGTCCTGGTCGCGGGAGAAGGCGACGTCGAGGCGGGTCAGGAGCCCGTCACCGAGCATCGTCGTCAGCTCGTCGCGATAGTAGAAGTCGGTGGCCGAATACTGTTCGCCGAAGAACAGCCAGTTCTTGCCGTTGTGGCCCAACGCTTCCCGTTCGCGGAGGAAACCGCGGAACGGGGCGATGCCGGTGCCGGGGCCGATCATGATCATCGGGGTGTCGGGATCGGCGGGCGGGCGGAAGTGCGTGGTCGAGGTGACGAAGACCCCGACCTCGGTGTCCTCGGCGTGGTCTGCGAGGAAGGTCGAGCACACGCCGCCGCGCTGGACGCCGCATCGGTTGTAGCGCACCGCGTTCACGGTCAGCTGCACCTCGTCGGGGCTCTCCAGCGGGCTCGATGAGATCGAATACGACCGCGGGGCCAGCGGTTTGAGGACCTGGAGCCATTCGTCGACGTCGGCGTGGATCGGGTGTTCGGCGAGGACATCCACCGATTGCCGACCCCAGGACCAGTCGTTGAACGCAGACTTGTTGCCCGCCGTCACCAGGGATTTCAGGTCGTCGGAACCCGAACGCTCACCGACGAATCGGACCAGATCGGGAGTGACTCGGGCGAACTCGAGTCGTTCGCGCAGTGCCTGGTGCAAGGGCATCTCGTCGCCCCCCACCGTCACCGAGTGTCCGCCGTCGAGGCCGGACCGGTCGAGGAACTCCTCGATCAGGGTCGGATTGTTGAGCGGCCACACGCCGAGCGCGTCGCCCGCCTGATAGGTCAACGTGTGCGCGGGCAGCCGGAACCCGAAGTTGCGCACATCCTTCTGCGACCCCTCGGTGTTCAACTTCACGTTGCGCACGAGCGAGGTGACGAGCGGCTTCTTCCGCGAGTAGGCCGGCGCGGTCCGCACCGACGGGGCAGCCGCGGAGTCCGCGGGTTCGCTGACAACGGTGACCCGATCGTCGGTCACGCCCGAGACCGGCGCTCGGTTGCCGATGCTGATCGCCCGGATCACGTCGTTGAGCCAACCGCCGGCCGTCTCCTCGAAGTCGGGTTCGCAGTCGACGCGGTCGACGATCCGCCGACCGCCGAGCTCCCCGATCCGTTCGTCGAGTTTGCGTCCGTGGCCGCAGAAGTCGTCGTAGTTCGAGTCGCCGAGGGCGAGCACCGCATAGTCGACGCCGGAGAGGTCCGGTGCCTCGGCACCGTTCAGGGCATCCCAGAACGCCGAACCGTTGTCCGGCGGATCGCCGTCGCCGGTGGTGGACGTGACGAACAGTGCGGTACCCCGCAGGTCGCCGACCTCGACCTCGTCCATCGACTTCGCGTCGACCCGAAGACCGTTCGCCTTCATCCGCTCGGCGGTCTCGGTGGCCAGCTCCTCGGCGTTGCCCGTCTGCGACGCCCACAGCACGGTGATGGTGCTGGTCGAGTCATTCGTATCCGATGGAGACACCGACGGCGTTGCGGCATCGGTGCGCGAGAACATGCCGGCCAGCAGACCTGACGCCCACAGTCGGACGTTGGCTCGCAGCGGCGCGTCGGCAGGCACCGTCGGAACACCTGACGGTCCAGCGGAAACGCCCGCGGCCAGGCCGGCGAGGTACATCTGTTCCGCCGGCGACAACTCCGGAACGGGGACCTCCGAAACGCCCAGTGCGGCAGCCAACCCGGTCGATCCATCGACCGGTGGGCTCGCCGACGTCGACCCGGGGACCTTGGTCAGCGTCACGGCACACACCTTCAGCTCGGGCTGCTGCGAGAGCGGGTCCACCGCGTCCGACGTCACGGCGTTGATGGAGAGGTGCTCGCCGAAGACGTCGTTCCAGTGGAAGGGCACGAAGCAGTTGCCGGGGCGTACCCGGTCGGAGATCCTGGCGGGCAACACCGCTCGCCCGCGACGCGAGGCCACCTCGACCTTGTCCTTCGTCCCGATGCCCAACCGCTCGGCATCCTCGGGATGGAGTTCGACGAACGGCTCGGGATTGAGTTTGTTCAGCTTGGCGACCCGGCCGGTCTTGGTCATCGTGTGCCACTGGTGGGGTAACCGGCCGGTGTTGAGCAGGAACGGATAGTCGTCATCCGGCAGCTCATCGGCGTCGAGGTGGGGCCGCGCGAAGAACTGGGCGCGGCGCGTGGGTGTGGGGAACGCCAGCCGAGGCACGGTTCCGTCCTCGAGGCGGTGCAACGTCTGACTCCGGCCGTCGTTCAGGTACCGGATCGGGTTACGAGCACCGTCGGCGAGAAGGTCGGCCCCGTCGGACGACGGCGGGCACGGCCACTGCATCGGGGTTCGGCGCAGTCCGTCGTACGTGATGCCCCGCAGGTCGTAGCCGGTGTTCGGATTGGCGAACTGCTTGATCTCGTCGAAGATCTCCTCGGCACTCGAATAGGCGAACGCGTCCGCGTACCCCATCTCGGATGCGATGCGCGCGATGATCTCCCAATCCGGGATCGCCTGTCCGGGGGCACCGAGGGCGGGCTCGAACAGGGTGAGGTTGCGTTCCGAATTCACCATGATGCCGGTCGATTCCGACCACAGCGCGGCCGGTAGCACGACGTCGGCGTACTGGTTGGTCTCCGTCTCGGCGAAGGCGTCCTGGGTGATGACGAGATCGGCGCGTTCGAGCCCCTCGATGACAGTCTTGCGATTGCCCACCGAGGCAACGGGATTGGTGCAGATGATCCAGCAGGCCTTGATGTCGCCGTCGGCCATCTTGCGGAACATGTCGATGGTGCCGCCGCCGACGTCGGTGCGCAGCGTGCCGGGCGGGATACCCCACGCGGTCTCCACGAACGTGCGGTCCGCCTCGGACAGCACTGACCGCTGACCCGGCAATCCCGGTCCCATGTAACCCATCTCGCGGCCGCCCATCGCATTCGGCTGACCGGTCAGGGAGAACGGCCCGCTGCCGAGGCGGCAGATCGCACCCGTGGCGAGGTGCAGGTTCACGAGTGCGTTGGTGTTCCAGGTACCGTGCGTCGACTGGTTGAGACCCATTGTCCAGCAGCTCATCCAGTTGCCGGCCTCGCCGATCATCGTCGCGGCGGCGCGCAGGTCGTCGGCGGCGATGCCGGTGATGGATTCGACGACCTCCGGCGGATACTGTGCCGCGAACTCCGGCATCTGCTCGAAACCGTCGGTGAACGACGCGACGAACTCGTCGTCGGTGTGCCCGCCGGTGATCAGCAGGTGCAGCAGACCGTTCAGAAAGGCGAGGTCGGTGCCGGACTCGATCTGCAGGAACAGGTCGGCCTTGTCTGCGGTCGCGGTGCGTCGCGGGTCGACGACGATCAGCTTGGCGCCCGCCTTGACCCGGTCCATCATCCGCAGGAAGAGGATGGGGTGGCAGTCGGCCATGTTCGATCCGATGACCAGGAAGACGTCGGCGTGGTCGAAGTCCTGGTACGACCCCGGCGGACCGTCGGAACCCAGCGACAGCTTGTATCCGGTGCCGGCGCTGGCCATGCACAACCGCGAGTTCGACTCGATCTGGTTGGTGCCGATGAAACCCTTGGCCAATTTGTTCGACAGGTACTGCGCCTCGAGGGACATCTGGCCGGAGACGTACAGCGCCACGGCATCGGGGCCGTGTTCGTCGACGATGACCCGCAGCCTTCGCGCGGTTTCGGTGATGACGGTGTCGAGGTCGCTGCGGTGCAGCCGACCGCCCCGGTCGTCACGGACGAGGGGGGCGTCGAGCCGGCCGCCGGAGGTGAGCATGTCGGCGGTGGTCGACCCCTTGGTGCACAGCCGTCCGAAATTCGTGGGGTGATCGGCGCGCCCGACGGTCTTGGTGAGGCCGCCGGACTCGTCGAGCCGCATCTCCATGCCACAGCCGACGCCGCAGTAGGCGCACAGCGACATCACCGACCGCGACATGGCCGATGGGGACATGACGGGGTGCGTGGTGGGGGAGGCGGTCACGTTCTCCAGCGTCGAAGTCGGATGTTTCGCAACCCGAAGGCCGGCGTTACGCGGCTATCAACTTGATCTCACAGTCGATTGCCGGTGGTGTGAAGGGAGAGAAAACAGCAGGTCGCAAGCAATTCCGAGACCGGATGGTTCCGTTTGCGGCGTTGCTCAGGCGGATCTCAGCCGAGGTGGATAAGACTGTATGCCATGCGCATCCTCGTGGTAGACGACGACCGGGCGGTCCGGGAGTCGTTGCGACGGTCGCTCACCTTCAACGGATACAGCGTCGAGACCGCGGGCGACGGCATCGAGGCACTCGAGAAGATCCTCGCCGATCGTCCCGACGTCGTCATCCTCGACGTGATGATGCCGCGCCTCGACGGTCTCGAGGTGTGCCGCCGACTCCGTTCCGCCGGTGACGACCTGCCGATCCTGGTCCTGACCGCCCGTGACTCCGTCTCCGAGCGGGTCTCGGGACTCGACGCCGGCGCCGACGACTACCTGCCCAAGCCGTTCGCGCTCGAAGAGTTGCTGGCACGGCTGCGGGCGCTGTTGCGGCGGGCCGCACCCGACGACGACGCGGACTCGGAGACGCTCACCTTCGCCGACCTCTCCCTCGATCCGGTGACGCGCGACGTCACCCGTGGCGAGCGGTCGATCAGCCTCACCCGTACCGAGTTCGCGCTGCTCGAGATGCTGATGGCCAATCCGCGCCGCGTGCTGTCCCGCAGCCGCATCCTCGAAGAGGTGTGGGGATACGACTTCCCGACCTCGGGCAACGCCCTCGAGGTCTACGTCGGTTACCTGCGTCGGAAGACCGAGGCCGACGGGGAGTCGCGACTCATCCACACCGTGCGCGGCGTCGGATACGTGCTCCGGGAGACCCCACCCTAGTGGCGTCGTTCTCGCGCTTGCGCGGTCAGCTCACGCGCGTCCTCACCGGCGGCTCCGGAGCTTCCGGGGAGAAGGAGATGCGGGCGCCGATGCCGCTGACGCGGGCGGTGTCCCTGCGTTCACGCGTCACCATCTTGTCGGCGACGGTCGTGCTGGTGTCGGTCAGTCTGATGGCCGCAGCTGCCTACTTCGTCGTGTACCGGGCGATGTACAACGAGGTCGACCAGCAGTTGGAGAGTCGTGCCGACGGCATGGCCGCCCTTGCGCGTGCGGGTGTTCTCCGCAGCCAGCCCGAGCAGCTGGTCGCGGGAACCGTGTTCTCCACCAACATCTCGGTCGCCTTGGTGACCCCGAGTGGCCAGACATATCTCATCGGGCAGGTCCCGTTCGAGGACCCTGAACGTGAGATCATCCGCGCGCCACTGGTTCCCGGAACCAATCCGCAGAGTTTGCGCACCACCCGCAACCAACGGGTGCTGACGCGCAAACTCGACGACGGCAACACCCTCGTCCTGGCGCAGAGTCTGATCCAGACCGACCGCGTGCTCAAACGCCTGGCCTGGGTGCTGCTCGTGGTCGGTTGCGGCGGAGTGGCTTTGGCGGCTCTGGCCGGTACGACGGTCGGACGGGCGGGGCTGAGACCGGTGGCCCGGCTCAACCGGGCCGTCGAACGGGTCGCGCGAACGAACGACCTGACCCCCATCCCGGTGACCGGCAACGACGAATTGGCCAACCTCACCGCGAGTTTCAACGCGATGCTCAGGGCGCTCGCCGAATCCCGGGACCGGCAGGCGCGGCTCGTCGCCGACGCCGGGCACGAACTGCGAACCCCGTTGACCTCCTTGCGTACCAACCTCGAACTGCTGATCGCGGCGAGCCGGCCGGGCGCACCGGCCGTGCCCGAACAGGACATGGTCGACCTGCGTGCCGACGTGATGGCCCAGATCGAGGAATTGTCGACGTTGGTGGGCGATCTCGTCGACCTGGCCCGGGAGGACGCCCCCGAGGTGGTCTACGAGGAGGTCGACCTCGCCGAGATCGTCGAGCAGGCCCTCGAGCGTGTTCGACGCCGCCGCAACGACGTCGAGTTCGAACTCGACGTGGCGCCCTGGTACATCTTCGGCGAACAGCACGGACTGTCCCGCGCGGTGCTGAATGTGCTGGACAACGCGGCGAAGTGGAGTCCGCCGGGCACCTCGGTGGCCGTCGCGCTGACACAGACGGGGATGTCCACCGCGCAGCTGACCGTCGCCGACTCCGGCCCCGGAATCCCCGAGGAGGACCGCGGTCTCGTCTTCGAACGCTTCTATCGTTCGACGCAGTCGCGGTCGATGCCGGGTTCCGGTCTCGGACTCGCGATCGTGCGGCAGGTCGTCGAACGTCACGGCGGGACGGTCGTCGCCGACACGTCGCCGCGTGGCGGTGCACTCATCCGGATGACTTTGCCGGGTCGGGCAACTCCCGCGGAACCATCTCCGCAAGTGATTCGTCAGTAAGGGTGAAGCGCCGTACATCGGCGGGTCACTGACGGCCGTCGGCCACATCGCCGACAGCTGTGTGGTTACCCGATGTGACCTGCTGATCGATCCCCTAGGGTTGACCGAAGGCGCTGCACGGAAACGAAGCGTGCCGGCACGGTGCCGGTCAGACGACGAGGAAGAGACGCAGATGACGACTGGCGGTTCGCAAGGTGGCGGTCCGTACGGAGGTGGCCGGCCGGGGCAACACGAGGCGGGCCAGCAGGCCCACCAGGGCCCGGCCTCGGGAGCGTTCCCCGCGCAGGGCGGCCAGCCCGGTTACGGCGGCAACAACGCACCCACGTCGGTGTACGGCAACCCGGGAACCAGCCCTCTTCCGTCGCAGGGCCCCTATGGCGGTCCCGGCGCGGGCGCCTACTCGCAGCCCGGTCCGGCCGCGTTCGGACCGCAGTCGGGTGCGCGGCCCGCGTTCGGCGGCCCCGGCGGCGAACTGCCGCCGCAGAGCCCGAAGAAGGGTGGCGGCGGACGTCTGGCCGCACTCGGCGCGGGCGCCCTGGTGGTGGCTCTGGTCGCCGGCGGTGCGGGTGGCGCGATCGGCTACACGCTGGCCGACGGTTCCGACGGGTCGTCGATCAGCACGAGCAGTGGTCCCCTCGGCGGCGACCCCAACGCGAACGGCAACAACAAGCCCGTCGAGGCCCCGGCCGGTTCGGTCCAGGAGGTGGCCTCCCGGGTGCTCCCGTCGGTCGTCTCCATCGAGGTCGCCTCGGCCGGCGCCATGGGCTCGGGATCGGGTGTCGTCCTCAGCGAAGACGGCGTCATCATGACCAACAACCACGTCGTGAGCGCCGGCGGCAACGGCCCCGCCGCCAAGGTCGCGGTCAACTTCTCCGACGGTTCGCGCGCATCGGCTCGAGTGCTGGGCGCCGACCCGATCTCCGACATCGCCGTCATCAAGGTCGACCGGAACGATCTGACCCCGGTCACGGTCGGCAACTCGAACAACCTGGCGGTCGGGCAGGACGTCATCGCCATCGGCTCGCCCCTCGGACTCGCCGGAACGGTCACCACGGGCATCATCAGCGCCCTCAACCGACCGGTCCTGACCTCCCGTGATCCCGGCACCAACACCACCTCGGTGATCGACGCCATCCAGACCGACGCCGCGATCAACCCCGGTAACTCGGGCGGTGCGTTGGTGAACGCCAGGGGAGCGCTGATCGGCATCAACACCGCCATCGCCACCCTCGGTGGAGGCGAGCAACAGGCCGGTGGCAGCATCGGACTCGGGTTCGCGATTCCCATCGACCAGGCGATCCGCGTGGCCAAGGAGCTCGAGTCCACGGGCAAGGCCAGGCACGCCAACATCGGTGTCTCCGTTCGCCCGAGTGGTGACTCCGACGCGCCCGGCGCCGTCGTCACCGATGTGACGCCGGGCGGACCTGCGGCGGGCGCGGGTATCCCGAGGAACGCGGTCATCACCAAGGTCGACGACCGTCCGATCGCGTCGGGAGACGCGCTGGTGGCGGCCATCCGGTCACATGCACCGGGGGACACGGTCACGGTGACCTACACCGACGGCGGGAACAGCAAGACCGCACAGGTCAAGCTGGGCACACTCGAGGTGAAGTGACACGCGGCGCCACCGCCGCGACCAAGCACAACCACACAGCCCCGCACGACCGTCCATCGGACGGTCCGAGACGAGAGAGAAAGGGCCTGCCATGTCTGACGCCGGATCCACCGTTCCCGGAAGCACCGCCATCTCCGGCGACACCGTCGAGGAAGGGCAGTCACTGGACGTCCGTCTCGCAGGTGATCCGGGTCAGGTCGATCCGGCCGATGTGGTCGCCGCCGACGCCGCGGCGCGCGAGTTCGTCGCGCGCCACGAGCAGGCCGCGCACCGCCCGCAGGGCGAGGAGATCGGCCGGGCACTGGTCGTCGTCGTCGACGACGAGGCCGCGCACGGTGAAGACCAGCGCCTGCTCGGGCCGCTCGTCGGCGAACTGCTCGCCGAGGCGGGATTCCACGTCGACGCCGCCGTCGTCGTATCCGGCGACGAGGTGGAGATTAGGAACGCTCTGAACACCGCGGTGATCGGTGGCGTCGACCTGGTGGTGTCGGTGGGCGGTGTGGGCGTCGGCGCCCGCGACGTGACCCCGGAGGCCACCGAGCCGCTGCTCGACCGCCGGCTGCGCGGCATCGAGGAAGCGATCCGTAGCTCCGGGCTCGCCGCCGGGGCGACCGACGGTGGACTTTCGCGCGGGCTGGCCGGAATCTCCGGGCAGACCCTGGTCGTCAATCTGGCCAATTCCCGCGCCGCGGTGCGCGACGGAATGGCGACGGCCGCCCCGCTCGCGAAGTACGTGATCGAGTCGATCAGCGAGTTCTGAGAACCTGCCGCTTCGCCGACGGGAAACGAGAGCAGCGCTGGACATCTCGGCGCCGACAAGGACGATCGACCGACTGGAAATAGGACGTTCATCTTCGATGACGGGTGACCGAGGCGACGCCGGAAAACCTTCGATGAGCAGCAGCGATGACGCCGCTGCTCGTCGTGCTGCCCGGCGCGCGAAGCTCGATTCCGTATTCGGGGACGACCTGCCGGAGATCACCAAGGATGAGTGTGGCGAAGATCACAAAGGCCACTCTCAGGATTGGTTCGAGGCCCAGCGACCGCCTCATTACGAGTGAGATGCGAGAACCCGCACATGGCCACATCAGGGTGTTTATCTGTCGTTAACTTTGCTCCGGCGATAGATCGCGTATTCGGCATTTGTGATGCTGCGAGTCTCCTTTGTGACACGGCTGAGTCCAGCTGTTGCCCGTTCTGAGACCGCTCCGATAACGTTCGCGACGACAACGCTCGGCGCCCCAGTGTCGGGGGCTGAGGGGAGTCCTGCGATCTGTCGCGACTGACAACGCAGCAGTGACCAGGAATTCGATGGATTCTTAACGTCCGCTGAGACATGCGTTAAAGCATGCTTAGTGGTTACTGTGTGGAAGCCCATCGACGTCGAGGGTCATGACTTGCGGGTGTGAATACATTCCGCGGGGTAACAGCCGAATCCTGTGAGAGGGAACGAATGAGCAAGTTCAGCAAGCTTGGGCTGCGCCGCGCCGCGGGCGCCGTCGCGATCGCCTCGGCCGCGGTCGTGGGCCTGGCCGGCATGGGCGCCGGTGATGCGGCAGCAGGAAAGCTGGCCAACGGGTACAAGAAGGCCTCGGGCATCGACGGCGAGTCGATCCAGACGTGGCGCACCGGTGAGTTCGCACTCCCGGCCCCGTCGGTCGCCAACAACGGTGCGGGCCGCTCCGCAGTCGTTTCCGGTGTGTACCAGGCCAAGGCCAGCAAGGGTGTCTCCGGCAACCTCGCCGTCAAGCTGCTCGTCGGCTGCCAGGTCGACATCACCGGACTTTCGGGTGGATTCGGTGCCGGCATCGACATCATCGGCGGCCTCGCGAACGCAACCGGCGCCATCAGCATCCCGCTGTCCCCGGGCCAGGTCGCAATCGTCGACATCACCGACAAGGACCTCGCCGACAACGGTCAGGCCGCGATCCAGCTGTCGCAGTTCGAGGTCTCGATCCAGCAGTGCGGTGGCTTCGCCTCGGCGCGCACCATCACCAAGGTGATCGGCGCCAAGGGCTACAGCACCGACGACGGCAAGGTCAGCGGTGAAGGCTCCCTCATCCAGTCGACCCTGTACGGCCAGCCCTTCAGCCTCAACTGACTCTGGCGCAGATAACTAGCACTTCCTGACTTATCTGCCCAGCGCAGATTGATATTCCACGAAGGGGAATCATGAAGAAGAACATCACGCGTGGCGTGGTTGCGGCTGCCGGTCTCACCGGCGCCGTCGCGATGGGGCTGACCAGCTTGGCTGCTGGTGGCGCCACCGCAGGTCCGCTGCCGGGCGGCACCGTCACCCGGACCCTGGTCGACGGCACCCCCGTCACCGTCCAGCTCTTCGACGAGTACGTCAACGTCCAGCGCGCCGTCACCAACGTCCAGACCAGCCGTGAGGTCTGGGTCTCGGGCAAGGTCAAGGTGACCGTCGGCGGCAAGGCCGAGGGCGGCTCGGTCAACGCCGGCTACCTGGTCGGCTGCCAGGTCAACTTCGGCGCCAGCGCCGAGGGCGGCGCCGGCGTCACTGCCGATTCGGCCGGTGGTGCGCTGAGTTCCGCCGAGGTGGGCGCAGGCTTCACTCTCGGACCGGGCCAGGCCAGCTACTTCCCGATCATCGAGACCACCTCGGGCACTGACACCGCGTACAGCGACTACAAGGTCAACTCGTACTCGTTCAAGGGCAAGTCCGGCGGCGTCGTCTACAGCCAGGAGAAGTTCGGCATGGACGGCTGCGCGGGCTACGCCTCGGCGAAGGCCAAGATCAAGGTGACCGTCAGCACCGACGCCGTGAAGGGTGTCATCACTCTGTACGGCAAGCCGTTCAGCATCGGCTGATCGTCTAGCTGACACTCAGCATCACCACCGCGGGGTGGGAATCCGACTCGGATTCCCACCCCGCGGTGTTTTGTGTGGGCCGTCCTCCGCTGTCCGGCGGCTGCCGATGTTCTGTGAGGGTCCTGTGATCGGCCCTCGCGCAAGGGGTTTCCCAAGTAACGCGCGCTAGCCTCGGGCTCGGCGGTGAGGATGCCGTCGCTGGGAGAGGCGTTGATGGAACAACCGGACTCGTTGTCACTGGGCGCGGCCACGCGGCGCTTCGGTCCGTTGCTGTCGGGGCTGAGGTGGCGACTCGTCGTCGCGATTCTCTGCTACTTGGTCCACGTCGCGACGACAGTGGTGACCGTCGCCGTGTTCGCGCACATCGTCGACGACGTCCTCGTCACCGGCGACCTCTCGGCCCTGCTCGAGCCGATGATCGTCTGGATCGCCGCGTCGCTCATCGGTGCGGCGGCCTCGTACGGGGGAGCGGTGCTGACCGGTGGGGTCACCGAGAAACTCCTCCTCCGGCTGCGCGACCGCTTGTATCTGCACACGCAACGACTCGCGCCGCATGCGCGCCACCGGTTCGGCACGGGAGATCTCGTGTCCCGCAACACCTCCGACGTGGAAGCGGTCGACAGTCTGCTGTCCTCCGGAGTGGTCACCGCCGCCGTCACCGTGGTGAGCCTGATCGTCTACGCCGTTGCGGCATTCGTGACGCAGTGGCAACTCGCGCTGACCGCTGCGATCCTCGCGCCCGTATTGTGGCTCATCGCCCGACGATTCGGCGTCATCGTCAAACGAGCGTCACGCAGAGAACGATCAGCGGCCGGTCGGATCAGTTCCCTGGTCGCCGAGGGCGTCGCCAATGCGCCCGCCATCCAGGCCGCCGGTCAGCTCGATCGAGACCGGCGCAGGGTGGGGCGGCAGAGTCGACTATGGCGCGATGCCCGGATGTCGGAGATCCGTGCCGACGCGGCATTCTCCGAGGCCGTCACCGTCGTCGAGGTGCTGTGCATGATCGCGGTGGTCGTCCTCGGGGCCTGGCAGATATCGGCCGGCACAGCAGAACTGGGCACGCTGATCGCGCTGACCGGTTATCTCGGCTACCTGTATCCGCAGATCCAGACACTGGGCGGACTCGTCGTCGACGTCACGGCGGCCACTGCAAGCGCCGAGCGGGTCGCCCAGGTGCTCGACGCGCCGGTCGGGGTCGCGGAGACGCTCGACGGCGATGACGTGCAGCCGGGAGTCGTCGCCCCGGCGGTCAGCCTCACCCTGGATGGCGTGTCGTTCGCGTACCCGGAGGCGGACTCGACGGTGCTCGACGACGTGCACCTGAACATCGACGCCGGCGACCTCGTGGCCATCACCGGACCCAGCGGGGCCGGCAAGAGCACGTTGACCTACCTGCTGCTGCGCTTCTACGACCCCGATTCGGGAGTGATCCTCCTCAACGGCAACGACATCCGGACCATGGACGCCCAGACACTACGTGCGCACATGGCGGTATTACACCAGCGTCCCGCTCTGATGAGCGGTTCGATCGCCGAGAACATCGCGTTCGGGCGCACGGATGTCACGCGTGAACAGATCGTCGCCGCCGCGGACCTGGCGGGCGCGTCGTCGTTCATCCTGAGCCTCCCCGGCGGGTTCGACGCCGCGGTCGTCGAACGCGGGGACAACCTCTCCGGCGGACAGCAACAGCGAATCGCGTTGGCCCGAGCGTTCTTACGGGACGCACCCCTGCTGATCCTCGACGAGCCGACCACCGGACTCGACGCCGAAACCGTCGACGAGGTGCTGGAACCGCTCGCGCGGTTGGCGTCGTCCCGCACGACGGTGATGATCACCCACGATCCTCGGGTCCTGGCGATCGCGGACCGGCGGATCGAGTTGCGCGACGGACGATTTCACACCATGGCCCCGGCCGCCTGAGCCGGCCTGCCGACAGGTCCGCCTGAGCCAGGCTTCGCCGACAGCGCTACCTGGGCAACGACACGAGCCCCTGCCGCGTGAGGCGGCAGGGGCTCGTCGTCGATGTGTCAGCTACCGAAGAACCAGGGGAGCTTCTGGGGACGGGCCTTGGGGCGCGGCGGCTGCTTGCGCTGCTGCGGACCCGGCCGACCGTTGCGCTGCTGCGGCTTGCGGTTCTGGGGCTTGTTCGGCATTCGTCCATCCTTGTGTCGAGTTCCGCACCGGGTGTCATCCCGGGCGGGCCGCAACCTCTCTGTGCGACGAATCCCAAAGTAGGAGCGCAATCTTGGGATACGGATGGTGCGCGCTGTCAGCCTCCTGGGAGTCGACGGACCCGACAAAATGGTTTCGGCCCCCGCCGATGTGGCGAGGGCCGAAACCGTGATCGAGATACTCAGCGAGAGTGGCGTCCGGGAGCGTCCGGACCGTCACCCGGGAACTGCTCGCCCGGGTACTGCTCGCCCGGGTACTGCTCGCCCGGGTACTGCTCGCCCGGGTACTGGGAGCCGGGGGGAGGGTAGTTGCCCGGGGGCGGGTAGTTACCGGGCGGCGGGTAGTTGCCCGGAGCCGGCTGCGGTGTCGGGTACGGCTGGCCTCCCGGGCCGCCGGGCTGGCCCTGCGGGGAGCCGTACAGCGGCGACGCCTGCGGTCCCGACTGCGAGGGGCCCTGATGCGACGAGCCCTGCTGGGACGGCTGGCCCGACTGTGGGGGAGCCGAGATGCGCTGCGTGGTACCGGCACCCGACGGCGACTCGTACGGCGCGAGCGGACCCGACTGGGGTGCGTATGCCTCGCCGGCCGGCGCAGCCGGCTCGGACAGGTGTGGCGGGAGATCGCTCTCCGCCTCGGCCTTGGCCTTCGATGTCCCCTCGGGGTCGAGCAGATCGCGGATCTCGGTTAGCAGCGCGACCTCGGTGACCTCGGCCTTCTTGCCGAAGCCGCCCAGCTCTGCGAGCTTGTTGTACGGCAGGATGATGATGAAGTACACGACCGCCGCGATGATCAGGAAGTTGATGACCGCGGTGATCACGCTGCCGATGTCGACGAATGTCGAGCTGTTGTCGGTGATCTGGAAGCCGAGTCCCTGAGCGGCATCCGAGCCGACCGGGATCGCGTTGATGATCGGCTGGACGATGCCGTCGGTGAACGCGGTCACGATCGCGGTGAAGGCCGCACCGACGATGACTGCGGTAGCCAGTTCGACGACATTGCCCTTGAGTATGAAGTCCTTGAATCCCTTGAGCACGGTGTGCGGCCTCTCCTTGGTCTTCCGCTCTTGTTTCGGTGATTCGGTCTCAGTCGGTGCAAATCCGACATTTGCTGTGCGAACTCGTACTACCCTATCCACGATCGTGAACGATCCGATCCATTTGCCTTGAATCGTCCGGAGTGTCGTGGCTGAGGGCTGCCGTTATGTCCGATTCGGCATTCCTTCGGTGCATTCCTCACGTGCAGGACTTCTGTGTAGGACTTCAGTGCAGGACCACCGCCAGCGAGGAGTCCAAGCCGGCAGCCGCTACTCGATGCGCCGCAGCGACATCCATCGCGAGAAGAACCGGTGCCACCGTGCTGCGACCGGCGGAGATCCCGGTCGGCGAGTTCTGGCCCGTGTGCATTGCCACGACGGCGCGTCGAGCGAGGACGTCTGCGGAGTCGGTCAGAACGTCGACCACATCGCCGGGCCGAAGCAGTGACGTGACCGCCTCGTCGGACAACCGGACCGGTACGAGCCGCGCGTCGTCGACCCCGGTCAGGTCGGCCGGCAGTCGCGAGGACAACAGCCTGGTGTCGGTCAGCATCTCGCCGGTTCGTACCCGGCCGGTGACGGTCCGCCCGGTTGCGAGCGCGGTGTCGGAGATGGCTCCCGTGGGGACCGTGCTTCCCGCGACGAGCCGAGTTGTCAGATCACCCGCGGCAACCACCTGCCCCGGTAGCAGATCGTGAGCCGCGACGAGCACTTCGAACTCGCCGTTCGCCCGGGTCCCGGCCAGGGCGATCACCGCGGCCGCGACGAGCAGGGCAGCCGCGACGATGCGCCGGACCGCCATCGTGCGCGTCCACCCGGGTCGGACTGCGGAGGCGAGCCGGTCGCGGAGACGTGGGCCGAGTCGGTCGAGCGGCATCGACATCCGAGTGAGGGGCATGGGTGGACTGTAGGGCGCTGACCACTCCGAACGCCGATTCGAGGTCGCGCTGTGGACCGTCTGGCGATCGGGTGTGCCCTGTCCACAGTCCGCCGCCGTGAGGGTCCTCGGATAGGGTTACCGAGGAACGAATCGTGGTGTGCCGGGAAGTCTGGTCGGCCGTTGCCCGGTCCCGGGTGGCGTGATGTGGGCATGTGTGCCCTGCGAACAGAGGAGCGTCATGACGGACCTGCCACCAACCGATCAGCCGACTGATCAGTCACCGACGAGCCACGCCGAATCGCACGCCGCAGGACGGCGCGACCGGATCAGGCAGTGGGCCGCACTTGACACCACCAGCGGTGTGCTCTTGCTCATCGCGGCAGCCATCGCCGTCGTCTGGGCCAATTCGCCCTGGCGAGAGAGCTATTCGTCGCTGCTGCACACCGAGGTCGGCCCCGACTTCATGCATCTGGATCTGTCGCTGGCGCACTGGGCGTCGGACGGACTGCTGGCGATCTTCTTCTTCGTCGTCGGTGTGGAACTCAAACATGAGTTCGTGGCCGGGAGCCTCCGCGACCTCAAGCTCGCCGGGGTGCCGATCGCAGCAGCAGTGGGCGGCATGGTCACCCCTGCACTCTTCTACGTGGTCGTGGTCGCACTCGGCGATCCCGAAGGTCTCCGCGGTTGGGCGATCCCGACCGCCACCGACATCGCCTTCGCGCTCGCCGTCCTTGCGATTTTCGGTCGCGGTCTCCCGATGCCGTTGCGGACGTTCCTGCTCACGCTGGCCGTCGTCGACGATCTGCTCGGCATCGTCGTGATCGCGACCTTCTATACCGACGAGATCGACTTCGTCATGCTCGGCGGCGCACTCGTCATGGTCGCGCTCTTCGCCGTCCTGGTGCGCGGGTCGTGGCGGCTCTGGCCGCTGTTCATCCCGGTCGGCGTCGTCGCCTGGGCCCTGATGCACGCATCAGGCGTGCACGCCACCGTCGCAGGCGTCCTGCTCGGATTCGTCGTGCCCGCCGTCGCGATCCGCGGGGAGGAGATGCCGCGCACGGAACGGCTCGACGAGGCGGTGCGCCCGTACTCGGCGGCGATCGCGCTCCCGGTCTTCGCGTTCGCTGCCGCCGGCGTCACCGTGATCGGCGGCGAGGGATCGATCGTGCAGCCCGTGTCGATCGGTATCGTCCTCGGACTCGTCGTCGGCAAGCTCGTCGGCGTTCTCGGATCGACCTGGCTGATGACGAGGTTCACGCCGCTGCGGCTTCCCGATGCCATCGGTATCCGGGACCTGTTGCCGATCGGCATGCTCACCGGCGTCGGATTCACTGTGGCCCTCCTCATCGCCGAGCTCAGCTTCGAGGGCGGTTCCGACGACCACGCCGCAGCCGCGAAGGCGGCCATCCTCGCCGGTTCGGTCATCTCGGCGGCACTTGCCGCGATGCTGTTGCGCTGGGATGCCCGTCAAGCGCGTGACGCCGACATGAACCGCGATGACATCCCGGACATGAACCGGGATGTCATCGGCGGCTGACGTCGGGGCCTGCTCCGCGA